>DASSMU010000072.1:0-7154 GCA_035701465.1 Solirubrobacterales bacterium | reverse complement strand
CTACCTTCGCTTCTACAACTACGACCGTGTCCACCACGGCCGCCTCACCGGCGGCCAGATCCCCGCGGACATCGTCTACGGTGCCCGCAAGATGGAGGTCAGATGAGCCTGGGGTGTCGGCACATCTTGGAGTCGCTCCAGTTTAGAGCCCCTGCAAACCGGCGCATCTCGGGGTCCTCGGTCGGCTGGATCGGGTCACGCACGAACTGTGCGCTCCCCTCACCAGCCTCCCTGCGTCCCCCGACCTGCTTGGTTTTCGGGCTCTAAGGTTCCGCGGCATGGATGAAGGGGCGCGTTTTCCGAAAGTGGCCGCCAAGGCCGGTCACTACGAGAGCTTCTACATCAAGGCCTGCCGGCCCGACGGTGGCAAGGGGATCTGGATCCGTCACACGGTGCACAAGCGCCCCGGGGCCGAGCCCAACGCCTCGATCTGGTTCGTCCTCTTCGATCGTGAGGCCGGAGGACCGCGGGCGACCAAGGCGACGGTGCCGGCAGTGGAGCTGTCGACGCCCGTCGGGTTATGGATCCGCGTCGACCGGGCCGAGATCGGCCCCGGGAGGGCGAGCGGCTCGATCGAGACCGAGGCGCTGAAGGCCTCCTGGGACCTGACCTTCGCCGGCGACGCCGAGCCCTGCAAGTACCTGCCGGCGGACTGGCTCTACGGGGCGCCGGTTCCCCGCACCAAGTTCGTCGCGCCCTTTCCGAGCGCCCGCTTCGACGGGCGGCTGGAGGTCGACGGACAGGAGCTCGAGCTGCGGGGCTGGCCGGGGATGATCGGCCACAACTGGGGCAGCGAGCACGCCGAGCGCTGGGTCTGGTTGGAGGGGACCGGGTTTCCGGATTCGCCCGACACCTACTTCGACGCCGGCGCCGCACGGATCAAGGTCGGTCGCCGCACGACCCCCTGGTTGCCCTCGGGGATGCTGGTCCTCGACGGGCAGGCCCACCGCCTCGGCGGTTTCGGCAAGATCCGCTCGGCCTTGGTCGAGGAGACCCCGACCGCCTGCGAGTTCACGCTCTCGGGTAAGGACATCGTCGTCCGCGGCCGCGTCTCCGCTCCGCAGAAGGACTTCGTCGGCTGGGTCTACGCCGACCCCAAGGGCCCCGAGCACCACACCGTCAACTGCTCCGTCTCCGACCTGGAGCTGACCGTGGAACGTCCCGCCCAGCCAACCCGCAAGCTCACCCTGGCCGCGGGCGCCGCCTACGAGCTCGGCATGCGCGAGACCGACCACGGCATCCCGATCCAGCCCTACCCCGACGGTTGAGCCCCACGAGTCGCAGCGCCTGGAGCCGGTACTGGCTGATCTGGGCGGCGGCGGTTCCGGTCGCCTTGTGGGCTGTTGTTCGCGCCTTCGGGCTGGAGAGCGGCGGGTGGTTGACATCGCTGATGTGGCTCACCCCCTATGCGGCAATTGGCGCGTTGCTTGTCGCGGGTGTCGCCGTCGCGTTGCGCAACTGGGCTGCGGCGACGGTTGCCGGGGTCGCGACGGTCTACCTCGCGATTGCCGTCCTGCCGCGAGCTATCGAGTCCGACACAGAGCCGGCGGCCGGCCACGAGACGCTCACCGTGCTCGCGGCCAACGTCGAGCTCGGCGCCGCCGACCCGAGTGCCCTGGTCGCCCTGGTCGATCGCTACCGTCCGGACCTCCTCAGCGTCGAGGAGCTGACCCCGTCATTTGCCAGGAATCTGCACCGCGATGGGATCGACCGCCGGCTCCCGCGCTCGGTGCTGATGGCGCGGCCCAAAGGCCACGGCGGCGGCCTCTATGCCCGCTTCCCCCTGACAGCCCTCCCACGCCAAACGCACTTCCTCTTTCGAATGCCGCGCGCGATGATCGTCCTGCCAGACGGCAGGCGGCTGCGAGTAGTCGCAGTCCATCCCCAGCCGCCCAGCATGAGCGTGGACCGCTGGGAAGAAGCGCTGGAGAGCCTGCCCCAACCCGGGCACGGGATTCCCTGGGTCTTGGCCGGGGACTTCAATGCGACCCTCGACCAGGCCAAGTTCCGCCACATCGTCGATGGCGGCTACCGAGATGCGGGCGCGGCGACCGGCAAGGGCCTCGAGCCGACCTGGCCGAGCAGCGAGGTGTTCCCTTGGGGACTGATGACGATCGACCACGTCCTCGCCGATCGCCGCCTCGGGATCTCCGAATACGGAGTAGACGATCTTCCCGGCAGCGACCACCGGGCCATCCACGCACAGCTGGTGCTGCCCTAAGAGGGACTAGCCGGTTGCGGCACCGCCGCCGGGTCCGCCGTTCCGTCCGCCACCTCCGGCGACCTTGCCGTTGACCTCCTTGACGAAGCTCATCCAGTCGCTGTAGGTGCCGAGCGCGGACTCGAGTTGGTCGCCGCGGACCTTGGTCACGCCGCCTGTCCCGTAGAGCTTGGCCCAGACGATCCGGGGCGAGACGCCGCGCTTGGTGACGACGACTTTCTTCAGCGCGCCGTCAAGGTAGCCGCCCAGCCTGGAGCTGATTTCCGGTCCCGAGAACCTCAGCGTCCAGTTGTGCAGCGGACAGTAGGAATCGTATGGGTCGGGGACGCCGACGAGATAGGGGACCGCGGGGCCGAAGAAGACGTTCTGGACGCTCTCGGTGTGGCCGCCCGAGCAGGCGGAGAAGTAGGTCTCGGCGATTTTGCCGCCGTACATCACGACCTGGCCCTTGGTCGCGTTTGCCGCCTCGTCGGTCGAGGCGGTCTCGCTGGCGAGTCCGCCGTAGACCTGGCTGCGGGTGTCGTTGTAGAGGTCGAAGCCGTTGCCGCCGACGCCGGCGCTGAGGGCGAAGGAGCGCGACTCCACGGCCTGGGCGCGCAGCTCCGCCTGCGGCCAGGCGGGCGGCGACTCGTTGGGAATCACGCCTTTGACGTACTGCTCGAGCGCCAGCGCGTTGACGACGTTGAGCGAGCCGACGTCGCTGTCGGTCGGCACGACCTCGAGCGCACCGCGGTAGGTGCCGATGCCCGCGATCGAGATCCGGCCCTGCCCCGCCGCGCGGAGCTTGCGCCCGCAGTCGGCCAAGGGTTTGCCGCTGGAGCTGCGCAGCATCACTCGCGAACCGTTTCGGTGCGCCTCGTAGCTCCGCGCCGGGTCGAGTGCTTTTCCACAGGCGCTGGTGGCGGCGCTGAAGCCGACGTCGCCGGGGGAGATTTCGAGCAGGACGCGGACGATCCGCGTCCCCGCGACCTGGCCGATCGTGGTCCCCTGGTAGTAGTGGGCGAGGATGAAGCGGTAGCTCTTGCCGTGCAGGGCGTAGCCGTAGGCGCCGTACTGGCTGACGCCGACGCCGTGGCCGAAGCCGTGTCCTTTGATCAGCCAGGAGACGCTCGCATTGGCGCTGGGCGCGAACACGAGGCAGAGGATCAGTGCTGTGAGGCGAGCCCGCATCTTCGGTCAACAGGTTCTAGATGCAGGAGTCTCGGCCTCCTCTACGCTTGGTCACGTGCAAGCAGTCGATCACAAGCTCCTCGCCGCGGGCGAGTGGCTGGAGACCGGCGAGTGGGGCGAGGTCAAGAGCCCCTACGACGGGACCGTCGTCGGCCGGGTCGCCGAAGGCGACGCCGCTCTCGTCGACCGCGCCGCCAAGGCCGCGCAAGAGTCCTTCGAATCTGCCGACTTCCCCCAGCATGAGCGCGCCGCCGTCCTCGACCGTGCCGCCGGGTTGGTCGGCGAGCGGGTCGAGGACCTCGCCCTGACGATTGCCGCCGAGGCCGGCAAGCCGCTGAAGACCGCCCGGGTCGAGGCCGCTCGCACCGTCGACACCCTCACCTTCTCCGCCACCGAGGCGCGCAAGCTGACCGGCGGCACGGTGCCGATGGAGGCCTCGCCGGCGGGTGTCGGCAAGCTCGGTGTGATGCTGCGCGTCCCCTACGGCGTCGTCGGCGCGATCAGCCCCTTCAACTTCCCGCTCAACCTGGTCGCCCACAAGCTCGGCCCGGCGATCGCCGCCGGCAACGCGATCGTGCTCAAGCCGGCCGGGCAGACGCCGATCTCGGCGCTGAAGCTGGCCGGGATCCTGGTCGAGGCCGGTCTGCCGCAGGGCTGGCTCAGCGTCATCCCGGGACCCGGCCGGGAGGTCGGCAACGCGATCGTCGAGCACGAGCTGACCCGCGCCCTCACCTTCACCGGCTCGGCCGGGGTCGGCTGGGGCATCCGCAGTCGCGTCCCGCACAAGAAGGTCAACCTGGAGCTGGGCTCCAACGCGCCGCTGATCGTCCACGCCGACGGCGACTGGGAGACGGCGGCGGACAAGGCGAAGCTGCACGCCTTCTCGCACGCCGGGCAGAGCTGCATCTCGATCCAGCGCGTCCTCGTCCACGAGGACGTCGCCGACGCTTTCACCGCGTGCCTCGTCGCCAACGCCGAAGGGTTGCGCGTCGGTGACCCGCTCGATCCGGAGACCGACGTTGGACCGCTGATCTCGCCCGGCGACCGCGACCGGGTCAAGGAGTGGATCGACGAGGCGGTTACCGCCGGGGCCGAGCTGCTGGTTGGCGGCAAGCTGGTCGACGAGGATCGCTGCCTCGCCCCGACCCTGCTCGGCTCGCCGCCGCGCGAGGCCAAGGTCTGGTGCGAGGAGATCTTCGGTCCGGTGGCGACGATCGACCGCTACTCCGACTTCGGCGAGGCGCTGCGGATGGCCAACGACTCCAAGTTCGGCCTTCAGGTCGGCGTCTTCACCCGCGACGTCGGCCGCGGCCTCGAGGCCGCCGGCACGCTCGAGTTCGGCGGCGTCCTGATCAACGAGGTCCCCACCTTCCGCGCCGACCAGATGCCCTACGGCGGCGTCAAGGACTCAGGCAACACCCGCGAGGGCCCGGCTTACGCAATCTACGAGCTGACAGAGGAGCGCTTCGTAACCTTTCAGGGCTGAGCCGCTGCGACACATTCTGTGTATCTGCCCTTGCGCCTCGAACAGATACCAAGTTAGAACCCGACGATCGGGAGGGTCGGAGCGACCGGCACGGCATTGACTTTATTCATATCTAGTGTAGAGTTCTACACATGCCTCGTAAGCCCAGCTTGGCGACCCGATTGGTTTTTCAGGCTTTTCTGGACGCGCCTAGCGACGAAACCTACGGCTTTGAGTTGGCTCAGGTTACGGGGCTGCCCTCGGGAACGATTTATCCGATTTTGCGTCGATTTGAAGACGAGGGCTTCATCAAGCACAGATGGGCAGAGGTGCAGGTTGGCGATCAGCGCCGCCGCCGCCGCTACTACGAGCTGACCGGAGAAGGTTGGAAGGCCGCGCGAGCAGCTACCTCCAAGCAGGAACAGGCGCTACGTTTGCTGGTGCCGGGATGGTCAAGTGCTGTATGAAGGCGGTCGAACTCAGTGTGATGTTCCGGGACGGAGAGGTTCTGGTGATCAGAGAAGCTCTCCCTCTGGACCAGTGTGAACGGTTTCTCTCACGTGATGAAGAAGTGCATCACGAGGCCCACGACGAGATCCTGAACCAGATTCGCCAGATCGAAGGGTGGGGTTCAAGGGTAATCCAGACGCTGTGGATGTCAGTAGACGAGAGTGCCGATGTCCCCGCTGGTTATCGAGTGAGGCACGTTTCCGATGCCCAGTCGGTATGGGGGGGCTGGCGCGTATTGCCCAAAAGAAGAAGGCTTACTTCTTGTCGTGCGCTCCTGACCTTCGCTTCACACGCGCTTCCACCAACCGACCGCCAGGAGGCACTTGACGAGTGGATGGATGAGCTCGAATGCGCCGTCGCGGAAAACCTCCCCATTTTGAGGCGCACCGCTTCAATCCTCTTTCGCACCTGTCCTCATATGGCTATTCGCAGGCGCGCGTCAAAGCGGATGCGCGGGCGCGGCTGATGTATCCCACGCGCGCATTCGGGATCTTGTTGCTATTGACGGCAATGGCAATCACGCAGGCTGGCTCGATACTTAGCGACAGTATTGTTCTGCCGCTACTTGTTGCCTTGATCGCGATCCAGATTGATCGCGACGGAGGCCGGATCGCCGTCGGCATCATTATCGCTGCGGCAGTGCTGATCCCTCGGCGGCGGCGGCAGGAAGAACTCGAAGACTGGCTGGACCACGTCGAGACGGCGGGGGAACATGGCCTCCTGCCCGTGACTAGGGCGCTCTCAATCGCTCTAATTGCGGCGCCCACTTTGGCCGTTGGGCTGCGGGTTGGGCGTAAGCGTCGAGGCTATCCCCGTAGCTCGTAGAGGACGGCGCATCCGACTTTCACCCCATCCAAGTGGGGTCAATGTCGGATGCGACGCGAGCTACTCGTGTGGCCTCGCCATGCGGCGATGGTCCAGTGCCTCCTCGAGCACCGCGGGCTCGACGCCCTGCTCCAGGGCGACCACGCGCAGGGAGCGACCCGACTCTGCCGCGGCCTTGACGATGTCGGCGGCGCGGTCGTAGCCGATGTGGGGGTTGAGCGCGGTTGCCGTGGCCAGGGTTGCCTCGGCGTGGCGCGTCGTCATCTCCTCGTTTGCCTCGATCCCGGCGACGCACTTCTCGTCGAGCAGGCGCGAGGCGGAGGCGAGCAGCTTGATCGAATCGAGCAGGTTGCGGGCGATCAGCGGTACCCGGACATTGAGCTCGAACTGGCCCTGGCTGCCGGCGACGGTGATCGCGGCGTCGTTGCCGATCACCTGGGCGGCGACCTGGATCACCACCTCGGGCATCACCGGGTTGACCTTGCCGGGCATGATCGAGGAGCCCTTCTGAAGCTCGGGCAGGCGCAGCTCGGCGAGGCCGGCGCGCGGGCGGGATCCCATCAGGGCCAGGTCGTTGGCGATCTTGTTGAGCGAGACGGCGTAGACCTTGAGGGCGCCGGAGAGCTCGACCAGGGCGTCGCGGTTGCCCTGCGCCTCGAAGGGATCGAGCGGGGCGGATATCTCGAGGCCGGTCTCGGCGGCGAGCTTCTCGCGCACCCTGGCGGCGAACTCGGGGTGGGTGTTGAGGCCGGTGCCGGTAGCGGTGCCGCCGAGTGGGATCTGTCCCACCCGCCGCAGCGTCCCCTCGACCCGCTGGATGCCGAGCCGCACCTGCGCCGCGTAGCCGCCGAACTCCTGGCCGAGCGTGACGGGCACCGCGTCCATCAGGTGGGTGCGGCCGGCCTTGACGACGTCGGCGAACTGCTGCGCCTTGCCTTCCAGCGCGCCCTCGAGGCCGCCCAT
>DASSMU010000071.1:0-5925 GCA_035701465.1 Solirubrobacterales bacterium | reverse complement strand
CGATCGCTTCGGCGGCGAACATCCCGGCGTGCATCGCGTAGTGGACTCCCGCGAGCTCGGCGATGTTGACCATCCCGGCGCAGTCGCCGGCAATCACCATGCCCGGCACCGAGAAACGCTTCGGTAGCGCCCAGTAGCCGCCGGAGGGGATCGTCTTCGCGCCCCAGCCGACCCGTTTGCCGCCCTCGATCAGCTTTTTGACGAAGGGGTGTGTCTTGAACTGCTGCAGGGCGTCGTGGACGCTGAAGGTGGCGTCGGTCGTGTCGAGGCCGACGACCAGCCCGAGGCAGATCTTGTCCTCGCCCATCGGGTAGATGAAGCTGCCGCCCGCCTCCTTGAAGCGGGGGCTCCAGCGCAGCGGCCAGCCGAGCGTGTGGATCACCCGGTCGAGCGGCTTGGGGACCTCCCAGACCTCCTTGACCCCGAGCTCCCAGCGCATCGGGTCGGCGCCGTGCATGTCGAAGTAGTCGTAGGCGGCGTAGGTGAGGTGGCCGACGGTCCCCTCGGCGAGCACGGTCGCCTTGGCGACGACGTCGGAGCCGGGCTCGAAGTTGCCGAGCTCCTCGCCCTCCTTGCCGCGGCCGCGGTCGCCGGAGCGGATGCCCTTGACCACCCGGTCCTCGACCAGCAGCTTGGTCGCCGCGGTCTCGGAGAGGATGTAGACGCCCGCCTCCTCGGCTTTCTCCGCCAGGAAGCGGCCCAGCTTGGAGACCGAGGTGACGTAGTTGCCGTGGTTGCGGAAGTTCGGCGGCATCGGCTTCAGCGGCAGCGCCGCCTTCGAGGTCAGCAGGTAGACCGCGTCCTTGGTCACCTCCTGGAAGACCGGCCAGTCCTCCTTGGGCAGGTCGGGGAAGAGCTCTTCCATCGCCGAGGGCTTCATGTTCGCCCCGGAGAGCAGGTGGGCTCCGGCGACCTTGCCCTTCTCGACCACGGCGACCGGGACTTCGCCCAGCTTCTCGGTCAGCTCGGGCTCGTCCTCGAGCAGCTGCATCACCTTGTTGGCGCAGGCGAGCCCGGCGGGCCCACCGCCGACGATCGCGATGCCCACCTCTATGCGCTCGTCCTCGGCATCGGTCGGCGGGCCGATCGCGTCGGCCGGGTCGAACGGCGGCGGGAACTCACTCGGTGCTACTGGCGGCATCGCTTGCTCCAATCGTCGTCAGTGAAACGGCGTCCGGGGGGCCGGAGCCCCCCGGGGTACTCAGCCCTTCTTCGCCTTGATCGCCTCGGTCAGCTTGGGGACGATCTTGTGCAGGTCGCCCACCACGCCGAGATCCGAGAACTCGAAGATCGGCGCGTTCTGGTCCTTGTTGATCGCGAGGATGTTCTCCGAGCTCTGCATCCCGACCTTGTGCTGGATCGCGCCGGAAATGCCGGCGGCCAGGTAGAGCTTCGGCGCGACCGTCTTGCCGGTCTGGCCGATCTGGGCCGCGTAGGGGTACCAGCCGGCGTCGACCACGGCGCGGGTCGCGGCAACCGCCCCGCCCATCGCCTCGGCCAGTTCCTCGCACTGCTTGAAGCCCTCCGCGGCACCGAGGCCACGGCCGCCTCCGACCAGGATCTCGGCGTCCTCGATGTTGACGTCGGCCCCGCGCTGTTCGCCGCGCTGGACCAGCTTGGCTTTCGTCGACCAGGGCGAGAGCTCGACCGCGACGTCGACGACCTCGGCAGTGCCGCCGCTCTCGACCGCGTCGAAGGCGTTGAGGCGGCCGATGATGATCCCCGGCTCGGCGACGTAGCCGACGTCGGCGATCTGGGAGTCCTGCAGGATCGGGCGCTCGACGACGAGCTTGCCGTCCTGCACCTTGACCTCGGTGACCTCCATCGTCACGCCTGCGTTGAGGCGGGCGGTGAGGCCGGCGCCGATCTCGAAGCCGAGCAGGCCGCCGCCGAAGAGGGCGTAGCTGAAGCCCTCGTCGACGATCACCTTGGCCATCGCGTCGACGATCGGCTGGGCGAGGCCCTCGGGCACGTACTTGGCCCGGTAGACCTTGGCCGCGCCGAAGTTGCCGAGCGAGGCGCAAGCGTCGTCGGAGACGTCGCCGACGACCAGCGCGGCGGCCTCGCCGCCGATCTGGCTCGCCAGCTTGGCGGCCTCGGAGATCGCCCCCTGCGAGTTCTTGTTGAAGTTGCCCTCGTCGTCGTGGAGGGCGTAAACCAGGATGCCTGCCATCTAGATCAGCTTCCTCTCGTCGAGCCAGGCGACGATCTTTTCGACCGTCTCGTTGGTGTCCTCGTCCTCGATGATCTCGCCGGCCTCCTTGGCGGGCGGCGGGTTGAGCGCGAGGACCGATGTCTTCGAGCCGGCCTCGCCGACCATGCCGGCTTCGATGCCGACGTCGCCGGTCGCCTTGGCGTCGAGGGGCTTCTTCTTCGCCCCCATGATCGCCTTCAGGCTCGGGTAGCGGGGCTCGTTGATCGCGTCGCCGACGCTGATCACGGCGGGCAGCTCGACCTCGACCGTGTCGTAGCCGTACTCGGCCTGACGCTCGCAGGTGAGCTTGCCTTCGCCGACGTCGATCTTGATCACCTGCGTCAGCGAAGGCATCTTCAGGTGGTCGGCGACGACGGCACCGATCGTGTAGCACTCGCCGTCGTCGGACTGCTGGCCGAGCAGGACCAGGTCGGGGCTCTCGGCCTCGAGCACCTTGGCCAGCGAGTAGCCGGTGGCGCAGACGTCGGATCCGGCGAGCGCGTCGTCGGAGAGGTGCACGGAGCGGTCGGCTCCGAGCGCTACCGCCTTATGCAGAGCGCGGACGGCCGAGTCGGGGCCCATCGTCACAGCGATGACCTCCTCGACCGGGATCGCGCCGCCCTCCTTGATCTGCATGGCGGCCTCGATGGCATGTGTGTCGAAGGGGTTCAGGTTCTTCTCGCCGCTGCGGTCCAGTCGCATCGTGCTTGAGTCGATGCGCTTCTGAACGGCGGCGTCCGGAACCTCCTTGACCAGGACGCAGATCTTCAAGTTTCAAGCCTCCTTGGCTAGTTCAAAGCTGGTTGACTGACCAGTCAATCAGTCTATCTACAGATCAGGCGAAACGCGGTTCGGCGTGCACTAAATCACGCTTCGTGGCGCTCTGTGGCGCCGTCGCGGATGAACTCGACGATCTCGTCGGTCCCCGCCCCGGGAGTGAAGACGGCGGCGACCCCGAGCTTCTTCAGCTCGGGAATGTCCTCGGCCGGGATCGTCCCCCCGACCGTGACCATGACGTCGTCGACGCCCTGGTCGGCGAGCAGCTCGACCACCCTCGGCACCAGCGTCATGTGGGCCCCGGAGAGGATCGAGAGGCCAACCGCGTCGGCGTCCTCCTGGATCACCGTCTCGGCGATCTGCTCCGGCGTCTGATGCAACCCGGTGTAGATCACCTCCATCCCCGCATCGCGCAGGGCGCGAGCGATGATCTTGGCGCCGCGGTCGTGCCCGTCCAGGCCGGGCTTGGCGACGACGACGCGGATCTTGCGTGCGGTGGCGGTGCTCATTGCGGGCGGAAGGTTAGCGGTGAAGCCGCGGAACCAAGGACTCTCGGCTTCGAGATGTCCTCGAGGACGTGCTGTGCCGCGGCTGGTAGATCAGACCGGCGAGCCGGAGAGGCGGGTGCGTTACCCCTTCGCCGGGTCCAGCCACAACGCCACTTCGACCTTCCCACCGAGGGGCAACACCGTTCCGCGACGCGGATGCTGGCGCTTTACTCGCCCCGTCTTCGATGTCGCGCCGTAACGCTTTCTAACCTCGCCGAGCCTGCACTTGTGCCGATCCAGCACCTTCCTAACCGCCTTCAGCGGCTTCTCCTTCAGTTTCGGGACGACGCAGCCTTCGTAGCTGAAGCCGTTCGCTGTGTCGACGCTGCCCGCCACCGTCACCACTTTCACCGGGACCGAGCCGAGCTGCTCCCTCGGCGGCATCACGGCGCTGAGCTGGGTTTCGGAGTCGACGGCGAACTCCACCGCCTGCCCGCCGACGGTGACGCTGGTCACTTCGGCGAAGTTCTGCCCCGTGACCGTGACCTTGGTGCCGGTCGCGAACGAGCCGCCGCTCGGGCTGACCCGATCGATCTGCGGCGGGGGCAGGACGTCGGCGTTGAAGGGAAAGAGGTAGCCGTCTTCCCAGGCGGGATTCTCCGCACCGGTCTCGCCATCGGCGATCGTCGGTTCCAGGAAGACCGAGGAGGCAGCTCCGGAGAACCCGAAGCGGATGCCAGAATCGCCGTTCTCGGCCTCGAGTGCGATCAGCTGACCCGCTTTCACGGGTAGGAAGGTGGAGAACGTTTCAACCGTGCCGGCGCGAGCGGGAACCGACAAGGAGCTGGTCCCGGCACCCAAATAGCCGCTGGCAAGAGGCGTGAGCACTCGCAACCGGTACCCGGGGTGCTCGAAGCCTGGGGTCGGGACGCGCCCGCGGTCGAGTCTCCAGCGCAGGATGACCCCGTCGACCGGGGAAACGTCTGAAGCTCCTCCGGGAGCGATCGGGTTGGTGACTGCGCAGCTTTCCGGACAGCCGATAACGAAGTTTTCCGCGACTTTCATCGGCAGCCGGGCACCGACCGACACAGTCCCGGCCTGCGCGCCGCCGGCCCCGGCGAGCGACACGAGCATCGCTCCGACGAGGAGCCATGAAATACCGGTCGGTTTACTGCGCACCCGATAAAGCTATCGCCACTCGGAGATATATGGCCCGATCCGGCCCAACGGCGGGTGACAACCCCAGCTGGGAATCCGGCAGGACTGTCGGATTGAGAAGTTCAGCCGAAGGGCGTCTGGGAGCGGCGAATCCGCTCCCAGAAGTCCAATCCTGTCCAAGGAGTTCGGCTGAGTTAGCTGGAGTTGGGGACCAATTTCAGAACCAAGTTTCGTTCTGAGGAAGAGGAACGAACCGCGTCAATGAACTTGAGCAGCACGGACAGGTTCTCATCGCTCAGCTTCGCATCGTCGCCCTTGTGGTCTTCGGCGGGGTCGCCGACGAACATACGCTCGATGAACTCCTTGCGAACCGTGTTCTTTTCGGCTTCGGGTAGCGGCTCGGAGAATGGCTTGAAAGCGACCATCTGCATATAGAGGCGACGAGCACGCTGCTCGCGCCGGCGATGCTGGCCGGACTGCTCCGCCGCATAGCCAGCGATGCCGAGCAGGAGCGTAACCGCCGTGACCTTGGCGACGATCAGCGCGGTACCGCCACCCCATTCGCCAACGGCGAGTACGACCGCTGCGAGCGCCACGAGAACGGCAACCGCGCCGCCGATGATCGCGTTGCGCCGCCACTGGTCGGCTTCTTCCTTCTGTTCCTCGGCCTCCGCCTTGAAAGCGCCAGCAGTGGTTGACGTGGCGGCGGTGTCAACCATGTCAATGGCTTCCTGTTTCTTTTCAGAGAGGAATTCCATGGCTTCTTTGCTCTGGTGTTCGAGGTTGGCGACGGCTGTATCCGCTTCGGTTCTGGCTTCGCCCTGAGCCTCGTTACCCGAGGCTTTGAATGCCTCGATGGCGTCCTCAGCTTTGGTGGCCAGCTCCTGTTTGATCTCCTCGAATCGGGTGTCGCGGGCTTCCTGCTCTGATTTGAACTGCGTTTCAAAGCTGTCAATGGCCTGCTGGACACGGGCGCGCTCGGCCTCGGTCTCGGTCTTCAACGTGTCGAGCTGGCCTTCCAGCTCTTTGACCCGTTCCTCGGCAGTCGTCTTCATTGAGTCCGATGCTTGGTCGGCCTGTTCCTTCAGCTGGTTCAACTGCCCTTTCAGGTCGCTGGCCTGCTGTTGGAGCTGGCGGGTCTTCTCGCTTGATGCTTCGCCTAGCTGGGCGGCTACTTTTCTCGCGTCAGTTTTCGCCCAAACCCCGATGGCGGGCGCCATCCGCAGTGACCTGTTGAGCAGAGCCTCAACGCCGGACTGAATCGTCGGCAACTGCTCAAAGTCAGTGTTTTCCTTGAACGGCGTCAGC
>DASSMU010000070.1:0-5721 GCA_035701465.1 Solirubrobacterales bacterium | reverse complement strand
GGCGAGTCCCCCCCGGCCGCCCTTCCCATTTCGAGCGCCGCGGCACGGAGCGTGCGGCCCGAGTCCGAGAGGAGGAAGCGGGCGCGGGATACGTCGCCGGCGGATAGGCGGGCTGCGGCGGCTAGATCGTCCGAAGGGCCGGCGCCCTCGAGGGCGGCTTCGACGGCTTCTACCGGGAGCGGGGCGAAGTCGATCGGCTGACAGCGGGAGGCGATCGTCTCCAGCAGAGCCGAGGGCTCCGAAGTCAGAAGAAGCAGGTGGACGAAGTCGGGTGGCTCCTCCAGCGTCTTCAACAGGGCATTCTGGCTCTCGTCGCGCATCGCCTCGGCCACCTCGATCACGAAGACCCGCTTCTCACCTTCAAAGGGCCGGTAGGACGCAGCGCGGATCACCTTCTCGCGCACCTCCTCGACCATGTGCTGGGCGCCGCGGGGCTGAAGCCAGACGAGGTCCGGGTGGGGAGACGGATCGAGCATCACCCGCCGCCTCGTATCCTCAGCGTCTGTAACGCCATCCGCCAGCAGCTCCGCCGCAAATGCCCGCGCCACCAAGCCCTTCCCGGAGCCCCTGGGTCCGCGGAACAGATACGCGTGACTCGGCCCCGTGGCGAGCGCCGCCGTCAGCGCCCTGCGTGCCCGCACCTGATGCCCGGCCACATGCAATCCGTGCAGATTCTCTGTCATCGACACAGACCCGCTATCCTGCCAGGTGATCCGCGGGGCCATCCGGCTCCCAGGAGGGGTTGGTAGCGCACCAACCCAGCAAGCGAGGTGTAGCGACGACCAGAGTACCGCTAATTGAACGGGTTCTCGAAAGCTTGTCTTTCGATAGCGGGCCACTCAATCGTCGTGTAATCCTCGATTGGCAAACAGCAACCCGGAACATCAATGCCTCTCCTTTTTTCTGCGGGAGGCATTTTTTGTGTCCGCTCGCCATACCAGGCGTGCCTGGCCGTGGCACTTCGCCTGCGGGCCACGGAGGTGCTCGTTCGGGGCTGCGTTGACGTAGGCGCGGCCGTCGACCTTCCAGACTTCGCTCGCGTTAGCGATCCGCCAGCTCTTCCCGTCGGCCGAGACATCCCAGTGGGTGCCGGCGGAGAGGGTCAAGCCGGCGACGCAAAACTCCTCGCGGCCGTGGGCGGGTCCGGTGCACCAGATGCGACCGGATCCGTCGCGAAGCTGACGGGGCTTCCCGAACATGCGCAGGAAGCGCCGCGAGCCCTCCTCGCAGGCGAGGTCGAACTCGTTGCCTCCGAGATCGAACACATGCAGCGGCAGAACCCGCGGATCGCTCGGGTTCTCGCAGTGCACGCCATCTCGCCACCTCGCGAAATCATCGAACAGTCTCTTCGCGTCCGATTCGCCGCGAACCAAACCGAAGGCCGCCTTGTAGGCGACGAAGTCCTCAAGCGCCCGGGCGTAGCGACGGTTCGGGGGATCGCGGCTCGGATCGAGGCTGATGAACGCGGGGCCGAAGGCCGCGACCATCCCGGGTGCTCGATGCAGGTCCCGGTAGACCGTCGAAGCATCGGCAGGCGCGAGGAGGTTCATGTGCCGGCCAGAGCCACCGACGACCCGCAGCGAGCGGCAGCGGAACACTTTCAGCCGGTAGCCGGCCGCCTGAGCCTGCTCCCTGCACCAGAGGCTGAGCTGCTTGACCTGGTCCGAGTCGGACGGAGGGTGAACCAGGATGCAATAGGAAGCCGGCAGCGTGACCTCCCTCAGCCTTTGAGTCGCATCAGGACGGCGGCCGGCAGTTGGAGCGCCTCCAGCTCCTCACGTTTCATCACCTGCACCGCCGCCAGCACCAGCTCGCGCAGTGGGTCGACAGAGTCGGGGGTTTCTTCGGGTTCCTCTTCGTAGACAAGATCGACCGGCGGTGCGATGCCTTTTGAGCCGAACCAATCTTCCAGGCGCGTGAAGACCCGCGTCTTCAGGTCGATGACCCATGCGGTCCTCAGCCCTCGCGGCAGCGCCACGAGGGGCTGCTCTTTCTCCAGCCAAGTCGCGAGGCGCGCCGCGGTGGCCGGTTGGCGGGCGCTTTCCCGTGCGACAAAATCGCGGCGCCACTGGCTGAACTCGTGCTTTGCAAGGGTCGGCAGCTTCATATCGGTGCGAGCCTCGTCCGGGGAGACCTTCACTGCCCGCACACCGTCCCAGTAATAGGGAAGGTCGCTGCTGTAGTTCAGAATCGCCTCCCAGAGATCCTTCCTTATTCGCCGCTTGGGGCCGATGTTCAGTGCCGGGTCGCCGTCCGTGTCCTGCGGCGCCGCAGCGGGCTGAGACTGTATTCGCATCACTTGGGGAGGTCGCGAATCCGGCACCGGGACAACCACGTCGTCGAACTGCCGCAGAAACTCGGCAAACGAAGACGCGCCCCACTTCGACTCGTCGAAGGTCCGATCGGTGGCGTCGAGGATGCGGTTCTTGAGAACCGCCGGTGTCATCGTCATCCACCCTTCCAAACCGGACTCGCGCGCCCGCTCAAACGCGGCACGGATCAACTCCGCCCCGCGCTCGTGCAACTCTTGGTCAGGTGCCTCGGGACTCATCCGGCTGATGATCGTAGCGACGGCTGACGTTTTCCATCACGCGGCCGTGCACCTCCTCGACCGTACCTTCGCCGTCGACGACGACCACGCGGTCCGAGGCGATCTTGGCTATTTCCTCGTAGGCCTCGGCAACGGCGCGCTGCAGGTCCAGGCCCTCGGACTCGAAGCGGTCGCTGCCGTCCGCGCGACCCAGGCCGACCTCGGGGTCGACCCGCAGCAGCACCGTTACGTCGGGCCAGAGACCCTCGGTCGCCGCATCGGTCAGGGAGATCACCTCGGGGCCGCCGAGCCCGCGGGCCGCACCCTGGTAGGCGACGCTTGAATCGGCGAAGCGGTCGGAGACGACGTCGAGATCGGCGTCCAGCGCCGGGCGGATCACCCGTGCGGTCAGGTCCGCGCGGGCCGCGAGGAAGAGGAGCAGCTCGGCGAGGGGATCGAGTGCCAGGTCAGGGTCGGCGAGCAGCTCGCGGATCCGCTCCGCCGCCTCGGTCCCGCCGGGCTCGCGGATCAGCAGCGTCTCCGGGCCGAGCGCTTCGGCCAGCAGCTTCGCCTGGGTGCTCTTCCCCGAGCCGTCTATCCCCTCAAGCGAAATGAACACGTCGGCTCCCGTTCCGGTGATCCTTTTGGACCCTATAGGTACATAAAGCGCACCGGAAACGGTTGGCTATTTGGCCGCGGCCTTGGCGCGCTTGCGGCCGCGGGTGGCGGTGTCGGCCTTGCTCGCGATCTTCGTCTTTTTCTTCGCCGGCGCCTTGTCCTCGTCGCCCTTCGGCAGCGGCTTCTCCGCCATCGCTTCCTTGGCGGCTTTCGCCGCTTCGCGTTCGGCCCGTTTCCTCTTCATCTCCTGCATCGACTCGCAGTCGTCGTTGAGGCAGAGGTTCCAGGGGCGGCCGCGGAAGGGCTGGACTTTCAGCCGCGGCGTCTCACCGCAGATCGAGCAGCGTTCCTCGAGTTTGAAGACGTCGCCGCGCTGGGGCAGGGGGAAGGTCTGGTCGCAGGACTCGGGATCGTCGAGCGTCCAGCCGCTGCAGCCGACGAAACGCTTGCCCGACTTCTTCGCCCGGATCACCCGCAGCATGTGGGGCGAGCCGTCCTCCTTCTTGCGGCCGGCCTCTTCGCAGACCTTGCAGGGGCCGAGGATGCGGTCCTCGTCCATCCCCTTCCAGACCACTTTGGCCAGGTCTTCGCGGCTGGCGTCGATTTCGGTCCAGGTCTTGTGCAGCAGCTCGCGGCTGTCGCCGACGACGCCGTCCTTGCTCATCTCTCCGGCGGCGATCTGGTCCATCTCGGACTCGAGCTGAGCGGTCATCTCCGGGGTCGCCATCGCGGGCACGTATTTCTTGAAGGCGTCGAACATCGCGATCCCGGTCTCGGTCGGGATCGGCGGGTTGCTGTAGACGTAGCCGCGGTCGAAGAGCTTCTTGATGATGTCGGCGCGGGTGGCCTTGGTGCCGAGGCCGCGCTCCTCCATCATCTCGACCAGCTTCGCCTGCGAGATCCGCGCGGGCGGCTGGGTCTCCTTGTCGACGATCCAGGGATCGCCGTCGAGGTCGAGGCTCTGGCCCTCCGCCAGCGCCGGGATCTCCTCGTCGGAGGAGCGGGCGTAGGTGTAGATGCCGGCGAAGCCGGGGTCGACGACGACCGAGCCGCGGACGAAGTAGGTCTGCGAGCCGGCCTCGATGTCGGCGCGCGTGGACTCGGTGATCATCGGCGGGCTGAAGGTGGCGAGGAAGCGGCGCACGACCAGTTCGTAGACGCGCAGCTTGGGGCCGTCGAGGGCGCCCGGGTGGATCGCCTGGGTCGGGTAGATCGGCGGGTGGTCGGTGGTCTCTTTCTTGCCGCGGGTCGGTTTCAGCTCACCGTCGAGCAGGCCGGCGGCAGCGGAGAACTCCTTGATCCGGACCAGCGAGGAGACCAGCTCGCGCAGCGGCAGCGAGACCGGGTAGACGGTGTTGTCGGTGCGCGGGTAGGAGATGAAGCCGTCCATGTAGAGGTCCTCGGCGACCCGCATCGCGTTGGCGGGGGTGATGCCGAGGCGGCTGGAGGCGTCGGTGGTGAAGGCGGTCGTGTTGTAGGGCGTCGGCGGCTTGCGCGTGTTCTTGCGCGCCGTCACCGACTTGACCGTGCCCGGGGCGGCGGTGCCGGCGAGCGCCCCGTCGGCCTCGGCCTTCTCCCAGAACTTGTCGGTCTCGTGGTGGGCCTCGAAGCTGCCGTCGGGGTGCTGGAACTTGGCGAAGACTTCCCAGAAGGGCTTGGCGACGTGGGCGCGGCGCTCCATCTCGCGCTCGACGATCAGGCCCAGGGTCGGGCTCTGCACGCGGCCGACCGAGAGGAAGTTGGAGCCGAAGCGTCGGGTGCTGAGGGAGACGGCGCGGGTCAGCGTCGCCCCCCAGAGCAGGTCGATGTCCTGGCGTGCGGCGCCGGCGTTGGCGAGCGGGTAGGAGAGCTCGTCGAGCTCGTCGAAGGCACGCTCGATCTCTTCCTTGGTCAGGGCCGAGTAGCGGGCGCGCTTGACCCGCAGGGTGCCGGCCTTGGTTTCCTCGCGCGAGCCCAGCTCCGGGTTGGCGTCGAGCATCTCCTCCAGCGCCTCGAGGCCGATCAGCTCCCCCTCGCGGTCGAAGTCGGTGGCGATCACCAGCTCGTCGGCTTCTTTGGCGACTTTGCGGATCGCCTTGACGACGTTCTTGTCGGTCGGCTCCTTGATCAGCTCGGCGTCGATCAGGTCGTGCAGGTCGGTTTTCTGCCAGTTCGAGTAGCCCTCGGGGAAGGCTGGGCCGAGCACGTGCCCCTTGAGCCCGATCGTGCGATGGTCGCCGTCCTCGTCGCTCCAGGTGTAGAACGGGACTTTGAAGGTTTTGTCGCTCGTCGCGCTGCCCTTGCTGAGGAAGGTGGCGATCTTCTCGGCGCTGTTGTTCTTCTCTGTGACGATCAGCCTCATATCGGGCGGCGAGGGTAGCAGGGGCGTTCGGCCGGTCCGAAAATCTGCCGACGGGCCGATACGTCAAGGCAGACTTGACATTTCGGCCCGTCGGCGGGGAGGAAGGCTTAGGATCGGCGACCGAATGAGGGCTTTGGTCACCGGCGGCGCCGGCTTCATCGGCTCAAATCTGGTCGACGCGCTGCTGGCGCGGGGCGACGAGGTGACGGTCGTCGACGATCTCTCGACCGGG
>DASSMU010000069.1:0-12088 GCA_035701465.1 Solirubrobacterales bacterium | reverse complement strand
GGCCGTGGATCCGTGGCGGGCACCGCTCGCGCGAGCCGCCCCGGCGGCATCGGAGCGCACCTCGGCGAGGATGCGGGAGCGAAGCTCACGCGGCGGCTCAAGCCGCTCCACCGAGTCGGGAAGTGCCCGCACTGCAGGGGCCAGCCAGCGGATCTGCTCGCGGCAGCGCTCGCAGCCCTCCGCGTGGCGCTCCAGCTCTGCCGCCTCCTCGGGCTCCAGAGCGCCGAGCATGTAGGCGGCGAGGTCATCATTCCAGCGCTCGTGGTTCGTATCGGTCATGCCAGTCCCTCCGCCAGCTCGGCCCGGATCTTCTCCAGACCGAGTCTCATTCTTCCCTTCACGGTGCCCAGCGGCACCCCCAGCATCCTCGATATCTCCGAGTGGCTGAAACCGCCGAAGTAGGCCAGCTCGATCACCTTCGACTGCTCGCCCGGAAGCTCACCGATCGCGCCACGAACCTCGGTCGCGGTCTCTCGTCGCAGCGCCTCCTCCTCGGTCAGCTCCTCGGCGGGCCGCTGCTCGAGGAGCGCATCGTCGTCAAAAGTCAGCTTCGGCGCCTTACCGGCGCGACTGCGGAGGAAGTCGATGGCCCGGTTGCGGACGACGCTCAGCATCCAGGATCGGACACTGCCGCGGGTCCGGTCGAAACGCGCGCCGCTGCGCCAGATCGAGATGAAGGCCTCCTGGGTCACTTCCTCGGCGGCCACCTTCTCGCCGACGATCCTGTAGGCCAGCGAGTAGGCGACGCCGCCGTGGCGGTCATAGAGAACCTCGAAGGCCTCAGGGTCCTTTTCCCCGACCAGCGGCATCAGATCCTCGTCTGCCAGTCGCTCGGCCTTCTCCCTTCTAACGGGCATCTCTTTCCATCATCCGCTCTTCAGGGGGTCTGACCCGGTCAAGCGATGAACGGTTCGACCGCCTTCAGCACCTGCGCTTCTTCGAGCGAGGGGTCGAAGGCTTCAGGAGCCGGTTCTTCCTTGTTTTGGAGGCGGATCGCCGCCGCATGACGCGCCTCGACCTGGACGATCGAGCCGACCGCACCGAGAACTTCTTTGGATTTGATCATCGGCCCGGCGCCGTTATAGGCGCTGACCCCGGTGTCCTCGAACGTCTGCGCCAGTTTCAGGAAGCCGGCCGTGTTGTTGTAGGGAAAGTCGAATTTCGGCTCCGCCACAGGCTTGCCGCCGAGCTTCTTGATCGTCGCCGTCAGCGCTTCGACGTGCTGGGCCTCGTCTCCGGCCAGCAGGTCGATCAGGCTCTTCAGTTCGCCGCTCGCCTTGGCCCGGGTCTTCGCTTCCTTGTAGAAGGTCGACTCCAGGTACTCGAGGGTGAGGGCGAAGTTGAGGATGTCGATGTCGCTGCCGCCGCTCATCGCCAGCGCCTTGCGAACGTAGGGACCGACCATGAAGGTGCCGTAGACGGCGCCCGCCGCCAGCGCCCCCTTGAGGATCACATCGCTGCGGGAGAGGTCCTGACTGTCCTCGTCGACGGTGACGCCGGCGAGCTCTGGATGCGCAAGCTCTTCGTGTTTCATTGCTCTTTCCTTTCGCGTTCTCGCCGGACTAGCTGACGATGAAGGGTTCGACGGACTTGAGGACTTCCTTGGCGGTCGCCGGCTTGGCGAACGCCCCGTCCGGGGTGATCGGCATGCCCAACAGGGTGTTGAGGGCAGAGGCGTGGCGGCCCTCGACGCTGTGGATCGCCAGCGCGGAGGCCAGTACTGCTGGGCTCTGGATGTTCCCGGCCTGGCCGAGGTAGGCGGCGGCGCCGAGGTTCTCGACCGTGCCCGCCAGTTCCAGGACCGACTTGGCGCTTTCGAGCGGGAATTCGGTCTTCGGCTGTGGCGCCGGTTTGCCGCCAAGCTGCTTGACCGCGGCGGTGAGGGCGGCGACGTGTTCTGCCTCCTCTTCGCCGAACTTCTTGATCGTCGCCAGTTCGGCGCCCTTGAAGAGGCCGCTCTTGACCACGTCGGCGTAGAAGGCGGTCTCGAGGTACTCGAGGGTGAGGGCGTAGTTGAGGATTCCCACGTCGCCCTTGCCGAACTGCGCGGTTTCGCCGCCACCGCCGCCGGACTGGGCAGAGGTGCTGGTGGTCGTCGTTCCGTTGTCGCTGCCACAGGCAGCGAGGAAGGCCGCAGCGGCGGCCGAGCCGCCGGTGAGTGCCATGAACTTGCGGCGCGAGACCGGGTCCTTCACGACACGAGCGACTGCGCTCTGTGCCGGTGCGCCTGATCTCTCGCGTTCCTTGTTCTCGGGCATGTCGTTTCCTCCTCGCTGGGGTTTGCTTCTACCTGCCCTACGCGAGCGCCGTTGCGACCAGATCACAATCGGGAATCGCCGCCTGCAGATTGCCGTTCCTGGATACAGGCGGCGCGGCCGTGATCCGACCCCGACCCGATCCGCGTATGGGTGGTATGGGCTCTACCCATCCCCCAAGGGGATCTCTCTCCCATCCCCGGGTCGGTGCCGCCTGCCTCCCCCTGGCTGTCATCGCGGCCCTGTTGGGTGGCTGCGGCAGCAACGGTGGCGGCACCGACCAAGCTTCTTTGGGGTCGAATGGGACTCAGAACGCTAAGGCGGTGACGATCCAGGACTACACCTACAAGCCGGCCAGCATCACCGTGCCCAAGGGCACCACGGTCGTCTTCACCAACCGCGACTCGACCCCGCACACGGCAACCTCGAAGGAGGCCGGCGTCTTCGAAAGCGGCAGCATCGACACCGGAAAAACCGGCAAGATCACGCTGGAGAAGACCGGCACCTTTTCCTACTACTGCGTCTTCCACCCCTTCATGAAGGGGACGATCAGCGTCGAATGATAGGGCGTAGGTGCGACTGAGACCACGTCTGCTCAGGTCGGAGGGGAAACGTGTGCGGCGCTGCTGCCTTCAGGCGAAGGCAGCAGCGCCCATCAGGATCGACCGCGCCGAGCGGGATTGGCGCTGGGTCCGCTGAATCGGGGAGGAGACCATGGGGCCCCCACTGCTCAACTTGACACCCGAGCTAGGGCAGTTCCCCTTCGAGCTTCTCCAGGTTCTTCAGCACGTCCCTTGCGTATTTATTGAAGATGCGCTCGCCGATCTTCCCGAAGAGAAAGCCGAAGAGCTTGCCGCGCGGGCCCCGCTTGAACTCGCGGGCCCAGATCATTTCGACCCGGCTGCCGGCACCCTCGGCGATCGCCTTGATCTCCCAGCTGCTGACCCAGGGCTGATAGACGTTTGAGTCGGTCACAATTGCCTTTACTGAACCCGGCTGGGACCAGTCATAGCGGCAGCGCTCCCAGTTGACGATCGGCCCGGCCCGGGTTCCCTCGGTCACCTCGGCTTCAGCCTCATTCTCGCTGTGCACCTGTAGGCGCTTGGTGGAAACAGCCGGCCAGATCCGCTCGCGTCGCTCGGAGAAGTCATAGGCGGCTTTGAGAGCCCGCTCGGGCGGTAGAGACGTCTCGACCACCGCGCGTATCGTCGTCATCCCCACCGATGCTACATCGGCGTCTGATGATTTCGGCGTTCCACTCTGAGGCCGACTCGCTCCCTTTGACGCGAAAGCGGGAGCCCGTCAGAGTTGATCCTGGGCGCGCAGGCTTTACGAAACGAGTCCGCCTGTGGGATGCCCTAGTCGCCTCGCGGTGGCCCGTGAAGCGAGAAGACTCGGCGCGGTGGAGAGCTGCTCCCGTCGAAAAAGACGAGGTCGGCGACCGGTCTCCTGGTCTTGACGTGCACGGCCTTCGTGATTGGAGGCAGCGGGGGGCAGGGGGCTTCGTTTTCTTTGTGGGCGGGCCAGCGCAGGTAGGCCGTGGCTATCGCATGACCCTTGTGTGAGCCGATCCTGGGCCTTTCGACCAACGTGGTGTGGTCGAGTTCCAATAGCGGGGTGGGGCAGACGTCGAGGTAGACATAGAAGCTGAAGGTGTGGCCCTCCGTTGGGTACTGCTTTTGGCTCACGTAGATTCGGGCCGGCGCGACGGATGCGGGTACTTCAATCCCTTCATCAGCTCCAGCCGGGATCGAGCCGAGTACTCCTACGGCTACCGCCACCGCCACGCTCATCGATACGGCCCAGAATGCCCTCACCATGCGGCCAGGATAGGTGGCTGGTCGATCACCGGCATCGTGGGCAGGGCGGGCGTTGATCGAAAGCCGATGAATGATCGGGGTGGGTACTTCGGGTTGAGCTTTCCGGTCGTGCGAACGAGTGCTAGCAGGAAAGAGTCGACTCTTCGCCACCTTACGAGAAAGCAGGATTGGGTATTTCGCCCCTCGCCTCGCTACCGAAAGATCTCCCTGTGCACGAGTTCCGTCCTGGCACCAGAGCCAGTGAGGCGCACATTGGGGCGACCCGGAAAGTCGACGGAGAGGTTTCCCGCCCACTGGCCACCCCGGGTCGCGGCACGGTTGTACTCGGCGCGCCCGGCGAACGGCGCCGGCAGCACAAGGGCCGCCGTTTGCAGTCGGGGGTCGAACGTGAACGCTCCTGCGCCAGCCGATCCTTCGACGGTTCGCCTGACCGATATCACGCCTAGTCGTTCCGTCATCACCGCATAGAACGGCACACGGGCTCTCCGGTGGTTTTTGCTCACTTCGAGGAAGGAGCTATTGCGCTGCTTCGTCGTCCTGACGCGAAGCCTGGCCCCATAGGTGCGGGGTCCCCAGGTTTCCCCAGGGCCGCCTCCGACACAGAAGAAGTTGGTGATGGGTCCGACCAGGCCATCGACGCTCGTCGCCGTGACATCCGAATAGCCGCCCTCGCCATGGAACTCGATGTTCCCTTCGTAGGTGCCCGATTCGAACACACGGGAAGTGCCGCAAATCGGTCGCTTAGTCGTGGATCCAGACGGGACGAACTTGACCGAGATCCGTCCGAGACTACCCAGATCCGCATCGATCGAGGTCGGAGTAACGCTAGCCGGCGCGGAGTATTACGCCGCCGAGCGGCCACGCCATAGCTCGACCCTGACTTGCCCTTCCTCAGGATGGTTGAGGCTCGGCCCCGCTGTGACGCCAAGTGTGTATCCGTGACTCGCCTGGGTCTCGAACGTGCCCACGACAGGGGCGCTGGGCTCTTCTGCTGCAGCAATTGGAACGAGAGTCATGGCTACAGCAAGCCAACAGGCAAGCAAGGCCAAGCCAAATATCCCCCTGCGCATACCCCGATCGTATACGAGCGATCCATGCCATTGTGTAAGCCAGACCGAGTTCGACGGTGGCCTGAAGCAAAAGAAACTCAGGATGTTGTCGCTCCTGTCAAGGAGGCCTCTGAGAGCGAACGGGGTTGCGGAGATATACACCCAGACAAAAGGGCAGCAATAGCAAAAGACGCTTGCAGTCAGGCCATCCCGCAGGCCATGACCGTTAGGGCCGAGGCGGCCGAGGACCGTTCGATACGGTGCCCGCGTGAAACGAAGCCGTGCCCTCACCAGCATGATCGCGAGCCGGATGGCGTTCGGCATCGCTATCTGGACGCTCCCCGGCCCTGTCGGCAAGGCGTTCGGCGTCGATATAACGCGGGACCCACTGGCGATCTACCTGTCTCGGTTGATGGGCGCGCGAGATGTCGCGCTCGCCTGGGGGCTTCTGGTGACTGAGGGAGACGCCCAGCGAAAGTGGCTGCCCACCTGCATGGTCAGCGACGCCGCCGACACGCTGGCGGCCATTGCCGCAGGGCGCAACGGCTTTTCGAAGCGCACGACCGCGATGGCGCTCGGGGCGTCACTGGGGCCCATGGTCCGCGGCGCAATCGCCTTGCGCGAGCAATAGGCCACGCCTTCCCGCACAGCATCTCGGCCGCCTTGCCGCATCGCGTCCTGCAGCCACGACGGTGGCCGCGCGCCAGTCAGGAGCCCACGCCCTGACATCGGGATCTAGGCGGTCGTCGGCGATCTATGCGATCAAGTGACGTGGACATGTCAGGAGACTGAGGTCGGTCCGATCAGCTTCCGACATTCAGGCACCCGTCTTATGTCGCCGTAAAGTCGCCGCACACCGCTCTGCGGCCTCGCATGTAGCGACCGGTACCCGGCCTGAGCAGTACACGAATTCTCCCCGCCACGCTTGGGTGCTGGTTGAATACCCTCGACCGGTGAAAAATTCGGGAGGTTGAGCAATGGCGGAGCAGGTGCGTGAGCGAGTCGGTATCAGCGATCTTCAGCGGCAGGTGGATGACGCGCTGAAGCTGGGCAGCGCCGAATCGCCTCCCTCGCTGGAGGTGATGCAGATTGAGGAAGGGGCACCACAACCCTCCCGCCGCTTCTCCGCATTCCACCTGCCCGACGTGCAGCGAGCAAAGGAACTTGCCGCGGAATGGATGGACGTCGCGGAGGAGGTGCGAAGCTCCAGCGAGGATCCCGCGGAGATGCGGGTCGCGGTCGGCGCCGCCCTCGAAGAAGCCACCGATGCGATCGCGGAGATGGAATCGGCGGCCGATCTCGACGCCAACCTCGCCCGCCACGCGGTCAAGCTTTTCCTCACCCACTACCAGCACGAACTGCCGCTGCGGATCCACGGTCTGGAAGCGCGGGAGCCGTGGCTGGTGATGCCCTCGCGCAACGGCGACGGGCCTCCGGCAACGGCGAACCCGGAGGAATCGCTGCGCTGGTTCCGCGAGGACCCGAAGCTAAACGAGCACCACGAGCACTGGCACGTCGTCTACCCGATCTCCGGGGTGCCGGCGCCGGGTAACCCCCTTGGCGGTGAACCCAAGGAACGCCAGGGCGAGCTATTCCTCTACATGCACCGCCAGATGATTGCCCGCTATGACACCGAGCGGCTCGCCGTCGGCCTCAGCCGGGTGGAACCTTGGGATTACTTCGACACCGACCCGTATGGGTATGACCCGGGGCCCTACCTGCGGAGCACGTTAGGCCCGCGGCTGCCCGGGAAGAAGTGGGACACAACCCCGGTAATGGAGCCCAATAAGCCCTCCACGATCATGGTTACGCCCCAGGAGATGGCCGAACGTGGCCAGCGCCTTTTCGCCGCCGCTTCGAGCGGCGTGTTCGAACTTCCGGACGGGCAACAGATCCCGGTCGACGCCAACCTTCTTGGAATGACCCAGGAGGCCGACATCGGCACGGTCGAGTCGGGGCTCATCCCCTGGGATCCCAGGGAAGGCCCGGAATCCCTCAGTAAGTGGTACGTCGCGCTGGTCAGCGGCTACTACGGCAACTTCCACAACGTCGGCCACGATATGTTCGGCTGGCTAAGCACCAACCAGAGCGGGGTGATGGGGTTCGTGCCGACGGCGATGCGAGACCACGTCTTCTATCGCTGGCACAAGCTGATCGACAACCTCTACGCAACCTGGCAGGACACCCAGCCGAGCCATAACTTCGCCGCCGACGCACCGAAGGTGACGATCCGCAAGCACCTGCCGGGCAAACCGGAAGTCGCCAACCAGAGCCCCGACATCATCCTCTGCCTGCAGCGCGACCTGGTCTCCTGGGACGACTGGCAAAAGTTCGGCGAATACGCCTTCGGGGGTGCGCAGAACTGGGAACGAGAGTTCGCCTCGGGCCCGTTCAAGAGCCCGGGAATGCCGACCGCGTTCCAGACCACCGGCGAGCTGGCAACCTCGATGCTGCGGCGGGTGATCACGATCGAGGCCGGGGCGGAGCCGCCCGAACAGCCGGCCGAGGAACCGCATGAGATCGAATACCTAGACCAGGAGGAGTTCTTCTACTTCTTCCGCCTGCAAAACCAGAGCTCCGAAGAACAAGACGTCACCGTGCGTGTCTTCCTCGTCGCAGTCGAGGAGCCAGAAATTCCAGAAGACCGACGGATGTGGGTCGAGATGGACAAGTTCAAGCAGTCGCTGAGACCGAACGAGAAAGCCGTCGTCTTCCGGCCGGCATCGCTCTCCTCGGTGATTCGCAAGCCGGGCACCAAGCCGCCCAGCGCCGAGCAGCCGCCGATCCGTGCGAAGAGCAACCGGATGCAGGAAGATGCCAAGATCCTCGAGAACTACTGCGATTGCGGCTGGCCTTACAATCTCCTGTTGCCGCGTGGAACCAAGGAGGGGATGCGCTTCCGCCTGCTGGTGATGCTCACCGACTGGAGCATCGACAACGTCCCCCAGGAGGGCGACTGTGGCTCGATGAGCTATTGCGGCGCGCTCGAAAAGTACCCCGATACCCGCCCAATGGGGTACCCGTTCGATGCCCCTTTCAGTGACAAAACGATTACCGAGACGATCGCCGAATCGCCCAACATGGCGACACGCGATATCGAAATCCGTTGGTCCTGAGCACCTTTGATCAAAAACTTGATGCCCGGGAACCCTCAGCGGCACGGTGACCCCCTAACGAGGGAGCCTGACCGGACGGTATTTGAACCGCGCCACGGCAGACGCGATCAGGCACCTGCACCGCGATCCACCCCCGCGTTGCCATAGCTGAGGCAGCGGAGCGCCGGGTATAGCTCGATACATGACGAGTTGCAGGGGAGGAGGATTCGGGCAGGTGATCAGCTCGGGTCGCAGCGCGTTGTTTCTACTCGCCCTCGCGGTTGTTCTCCCCCTCTTCATCCCCGCAGCCGCACATTCAGACCGAGATCCCACGAAGAGCGAGCGGGCGGGGGTCGCAAGGGCCGTCCGCCACCGCAATGCCGGACCGGGTGTCAAGGTCATCGTCTCCGACATCCGGATCTCAACCGTCGATCCGCATTGGGCGACAGTGGCTTATTCCATTCACTTTCAAAGATCCGGTGTGCGGCAGAATGTGGAATCGATCTACCATCGGGCCAACGGACAGGGATGGAACGTGCCGGTCCGCCAGGTGCCGACTCCCGTCGAAGATGACCTGGGTTGGAGTGATTCCAACAGTCTCGACAAGGTCGTGCGCATCGGCACCTTTGTGGTGTTGGGGATCGCCGCGCTAGCCATTCTGTCGGCACTGGCAAGGCTAGGAGGCGATGGAAGCTCCCCAAGCTCAGAATCGACAAGACCCGCGACACCTCAAGGCAACCCAGCCCCGCAACCCGCCCGGGAAAGGACTTGCCCTAGATGCAACGGCGCTCGCGTTGTCCAGTGCGGGACATGCCGTGGCGGCATAATGCTTCCAAATCCAAATCCGCTGCTGTCTGATATCCCATGCTGGGATTGCTCTGGCCGGGGCAAAAAAGACTGCTTAAACTGTCATGGCACGGGGAAAGTGCCAGCCTGAGTCAGCGCAAGCACATGGACTTGATTCGCAGGCCAACTCCTTGGTCAACTTGCCGAAGGCGCCTGAGCGGCACGGAATAGCCGGAACGCAAAGGCGACTGTCGCCGCCTTCGCACTCAGGAGTACCCTCCCCCTCGTCTTATCGCTCCGCTCAAGAGACGGCGAGCGCCTGACGTTTGCTCGCCGACTCTTTCGCGCCCGCCCGCCCGCTGGCCGAGGCCTGTGCCTCGGCGTCGGGCGCCAGTGCTGGGTCGAAGCGGTAGCCGACGCCGAAGTGAGTGTGGATGTAGCGCCAGCCCGGCGAGCGCCTCACCAGCTTCTTGCGTAGCTTGCGGATGAAGACGTCGACCGAGCGGTCGCCGTGGGCCATCGCATATCCCCACACCCGCTGGTAGATTGCCTCTCGCAGCAGCACCTGGCCTTTGGTCTCTGCGAGCAGCTGCAGCAGCTCCAACTCGCGTCGGGTCAACTCGAGGCCGATGCCGCTGACGAAGGCCTGGAACTGATCGGGCCGGATCTCCAACTCGCCGGCGATGAGCGGGCCGGAGTCCGGCCGGTTGCGGCGCCTATGACGGCAGGTGACGGCTTCCAGCCGGGCCACCGCCTCCTCCGGATGGCAGGGCTTGGTGATCCAGTCGTCGACCCCCGTTCGCAGGCCCTGCACTCGCTGGGCGACCGTAGAGCGCTCGGTGCAGACGATCATGCCGAGATTTGGAAGCCGGGCACGGACGTGCTCGAGATAATCCCAGGCCCCTTCGCCCAAGACCGAGGGATCGGCCAGCAGCCCATCCAGCTTCATCGTCACAAGGTCCTCGGGTGGGATCGCGGCTGTCGCCTGGCGCAGCCGCCAGTTCATCGACTCGGCACGCTTTGCCAGCACGGTGATGAAGCCGCTGTCGTTATCGATTACCGCAAGCCGGAAAGTCTGCTGGGCGTTCAAGGCTGACATCACGTCCCGATCAAGTTCGCGGCGCATGGACCAACGGGAAGACGAAGTGTATGCAGATCGGCTCGGCCGAAAGTGAACGGCTCGCGGCCAGCCTCAGAGGAGGGGTCGGGATCTTCGAGCCTCAAGCTGACCTGGGACCTCACGCTGGCCGCCTTCCTCGTCTGGCTGGGCCACCATCGCCGCATCCGCTCGCCAGGCCTCTTCGCTGGGGCACGCCGACGCGGCGTCGTTACTCGACCCCCTCAGCGAGGACCTGGCGATCGAGTCCTTGGAGGAGCGAGGGGCTGCCTGCGCGCCCAAGTTGCCGTCGCGGGGGCGGGCCGTGACAGTGTTTGCCGCGGACAAGCTCTCCGACATCGCCGGGCTTCGCCGCGGAGCAGGGACATCGCGGAGTCTGGCGGCTCTGGACAAGACGGGCAAACGCGAGTGCACATTCAGGCCCGCCGTTCCGCTACTGCCAGAAGCTACGATGGCTTCCATGTCGGCAACTTCGGCAACAGAAATCACAGCGATGCGGCATCAAATCGACGATGGAAAGGGCCCTTTTCAGTTCGCCCAAACGCCGCCGATCCTGCGTCCTGCCCGTTTCCTGTTACCGAAAGTGTTCCCGACAACCAAGAAAAATGGCACTTTCACGGATGAGATCGGCTCTCCAGAGCCATACCGCTACGGGGATTCGAACCCCGGTTTCCGGACTGAGAGTCCGGCGTCCTAGTCGCCTAGACGATAGCGGCGAGGAAGGTGGCAGTTTAGCGAGATGGGCACCCGACTTCATGGCTGAGGCGTCCGGGCGCCGGGCTATTGTATCGAACAAATGTTCGTACGAGAGCTTCTATCTCCTGGCTCGGGCGCAACCGGTAAATTGGAGGCCGCCCGCGGCTGTGGTGGAACTGGCAGACACGATACGTTCAGGTCGTATTGCTCGAAAGAGCGTGGAGGTTCGAATCCTCTCAGCCCCATAGGGAAGCGGCACGATGCATAGCCGGGAGACCGTAGCCAGGGCGCTGCGGCTCAAGGAAGCGGGCTTGAACCACTGTGAGATCTCTCGGCGCACCGGCGTATCGCGCCCGACGATCAGGGAATGGTGCTCCGGCAATCTCCCCCACTCCTACAGGCACAAGCCGCTGCTCTATGGACGCGGGGCGGGGCGAGGGCCGTCGTGCCAGTGCTGCGGTTCCGACGGGCACCGGTTCGAGGGCCTCTCGACTTCCTACGTCTATCTCCTCGGGCTGTACCTGGGCGACGGCTGCATCTCGCGAGGCGCCCGAAACGTCTTCAGGCTGCGGATCGCACTCGACAAGAAATATCCAGAGATCATCGAGGAGTGCGCTGTAGCGATGCAGGCGGTCGTTCCCTGGAACAAGGTGCACAAGCAACTGACGCCCAAGAACTACGTTGAGGTGCATGCCTACTCCAAGTCATGGCCTTGCCTGTTTCCTCAGCACGGCCCCGGGAAGAAGCACGAACGGAAGATCGCACTCACTGACTGGCAACAGGAACTCGTCGATCTCGCCCCAGGCCTTCTGCTTCGCGGCCTGATCCAATCGGACGGCTGCAGATTCATCAACACGGGAAGCGGCGGATGGCGTGCCCCCCGCTACTCGTTCAGCAATCTCTCGATCGACATAAAGCGGATCTTCTGCGAAGCCTGCGATCAGCTTGGCCTTCACTGGACCACGGGACCACCGAAGTCGATCTACGTCTCGCGCAGGGCGGATGTCGCAAAGCTCGATGAATTCGTCGGACCCAAGCGCTGAATCAGGCAACTTGCGTCGCCGCGGGAGCCCGCCAGCCGGCGCGCGAGGCCGTGTCGGCGATGTCGCCGGCGAAGATAGGCCAGAGGTCGCGGGGCAGGTCGTGCCCCATTCCCTCGACGATGCGCAGGCGGGCGTTGGGGATGGCGCGGGCGGTGGCGCGGCCGCCGCTCGGACGCACAAGCGGGTCGCGGGTGCCGTGGATCACGGCGGCCGGCAGGCGCAGCTTG
>DASSMU010000068.1:0-4047 GCA_035701465.1 Solirubrobacterales bacterium | reverse complement strand
CGAGCCGAGAACCAGGATCACGATGTCGGCCTCCTTGCCCTGTGCGGTATGGATCGTGCCCGCCCTCAGCCCGCTGTACTCGCGGACGCGTTTGCGTTGGAGGCCCTGCGCGACGTCGCGAAAAGGCCCGATCGCCATCACCTGCCCAAAATCGAAGGCGAGCCCGTGGAGTTCGGCAAGGATTCGGCCGACCTCGGCTCCCTCGGCGGGAATCCAGTGCCCCCGTGGATTGAGCGAGGGGACGTCGATCCACATGCTCTCCCGGAGAGTCGGATAGTCAGCCGCGAACGCCTCCGCGAGCTTGGGGTCGGTGGCATCGATCATCAGGCCGTCGTAGGCGATCTTGTTGGAGAGGTCGAACATCGGCTGATCGCAGCGGCGATGGACGGTCAGGGGTGCGCCGACCCACACCGGCCACCCGCTCCCCCGCAGCGTCGTACCGAATCGGTTGAGCCGATCGGCGAGGCTCTGAACCGACCCGCGGCGGGTGAGCCACTCTTCGTCAACGCCGTAGTGCACACGGATCCCCTCCTCGACCGCGAAAGGAATGGTGACGATCGGCTCCAGCTGCAGCGGATCGCCGACGATCACACCACGCTGACAACGCCACAAAGCGCCGACCGCGTTCTGCGGAGTGGCCTGACCGGCCTCATCCACGAGCAGCCAGCCGAGCGACTCGGCGCCGAGCGACTCGAACAGGCGGGGGACGGAGGCAAACGTCGTCGAGACCACGGGGACGAGCAGGAAGAGCGCCTGCCAGGCGGCCAACGCCTTCTCCGCCGGTAGGCCCGGCGGAGCATTGCCCGCGACGATGTCCATCGCCGCGGCGAGGCTTTCGCGCATCGGCCTCGCAGCGTGGACGAGGAACGCCCTGTGCAGGCCTAGCGCCGCCAGGAACAGCTCGGTGCGAGCGTGGTTCCACTCGTCGTCGGTCCACGGCGCCTGCCGCTCCCGCATCTGCCGGTTTCGGTCCGCGTGCCACTCCTCGTCCGGCAGCTGCGCGCCGGGCCGTTCTCGGTAGCAAGAGAGAACTTTGAAGCAATCGTCGACGGTGCTCTCGGCCCCCGCGAGGACCTCGACCGCTTCGGCGTGGATCCGCACCTTCGCTTCGATCGCCCGCAACTCCTCGCCGATCTCGTCCAGCCTGGTATCGAGTGCGGCAATCTCGGCGACGAGCCGCTGGCAACGATCTTGCCATGCGGCCCGCGCCCGGAACCTGAGAACGCAGGGGCGGCGACGCTGCTCTTCCTCGCGAGCCTCGATCCGGCGCTTGCGCTCCTCCTCGCGCGTCGGCAATGCGACCGCCAACTCGTCGCGGCGTGGGCGCAACGCCTCGACCTCCTCGCGAGTGGCGGCCTCGACCTCGCGGGCCGTCGCGAGCTTCGATTCCAGCTCGGGCAGACGGTCGAGCTCCTCGCGCACACGGCGGCGATCGTCACGGATCGACGCCTCCCGGTTGTGCGCTGATCGGAACGCCGCCACGGCCTCCGTCCAGGAGGGGCCCTCGGGGCACATCTCCCATTCCGAAAGGAGGTCGCGGAGACCGGTAGGCGGTGGCGGGCCGCCCTTGTCGGGCGACTCGTCTTCCGTCCACCAAACGGCATTGACGAAGGCGCGCCGGTTTCCGAGGTTGCCGAGCCGCGCGGCGGCCAGGGCCCAGGCCGCCTGGCCATTCGTCGCCCGCTCCGCGAGCATAGGGAAGTAGTCGACCCGCTCCGCTTGCCCCCGCCACTGCTCGTCGATTGCCTCGGCGGACGGAATCTCCAGCGTGACGTTCTCGACCGCCCCGTTGTTGCTCGAGGCCACCACGACCTCAAACCCCGTGAGCTCAGGTCGGAGGCGATGGGCCACACGCTGGAAGCGGGACGTCTGCCAGCGGTGCGGCTGGCCGACAAACGCGTCCAGGGGATGGCCCAGCGCCGCCAATTGCTTGGCGCGCTCGGTGACGAGCGCCGCGATCAGATCCCGCAGCATCGTGGTCTTGCCCGTTCCCGGCGGCCCGTTGACGGCGAACAGGTGACCGCCGGCGCTCGGCATCGCGACGGCTTCGTTGACAGCTAGCTGCTGCCCGAGCGCGAGCGGTCGATCCGGGTTCGTGGGCCAGCGGCCGAGGGGGACGCGATCGGGATCGGTGGCTCGTCGGACCTCGTCGAGCCGGGTACGCACGTCGACGCGAGCGTCGGTGTCGAGCTCGGCAGTCGGTCGCAGGTAGTCGCGCAGCGCCTGCCCGACATCGTCCCGATCGACCGCCGCGGCAACCCGGGCGAGATCATCGACGATGAAGCTGTTGAGGAAGTCGTGCTCGACCGCGTGGGCCGCCTGTCGCCCGACGATTTCGCTGCTGATCCGGATGCCGGCAGCCCGGAGGACCTCGGAGACTCCGAGGGCGTCGATGACCAGCTCGCGACACTCCTCGAGCGCGCTCTGGTCGAGGATCTTGCCGGTGTCGTCCTCATCGCCGAGGCAGCTCTCCTCGAGCCGGCTGGCTACCTGCTCTTGGAGCTCAGCGAACCCGTCGAGCCAGCCGGGCGATTCGGGGCCCGGATCCAGGGCGCGGGCGGTGGCCCAAGCGCAGGTCGAAAGAACCGAGGATCCCTCGATCATGGTGCCGTCGTCGGCGACCGCGAACGCGAGCAACGCGCCGTCGTCCGATGTTCGCTCCTTGAAGCTGCCTGCCACAGCAGGAAAGATGGGCTCCAACGCCTCGAACACCGCCTCCCGCGGATACGTCCCGACGTAGACGATGTGACGCCACGTCTGGTGATTCTTGAGTTCCTCTCTCCGAAGCGAGTGCCACGGCAGCGGTTCCTCAAAAGCGTCGAACACCTTCCGCGACGCACGAACGGCCGGGGTCGCGGGGGGGCTGAACATCTCGACCACCCGCCAGAACTCGACGATCTCCCGCTCCACCCCGTTCACCCGCTGCTTTTCCTGAGAATCCATTCGTTGATTGCCGGCGTCTCTATGCCATATGGGCACAGCCGGCAATTGGTCAGCCCGGAGGCCACGACGTGCTGCACCCGGTCCAGATGCGTGGGCGCGAGGCCCAGGCGCTTCGCGGGGCCGCCGCCTGGCTTGAGGACGTTTGCGAGCTCTTCGTGCTCCAGGTTGACCAGGAGCGGCCAGGAACCCCTCTTTCGCATGCGCCTGTAGATGGCTTTGTCAAGGATCAGGTCCGTCCGGTCCACATCTATTGGATCGGCTGGATCGGGCAGCTTGAAGTACGTCTCTCGAAGAGCGAAGATCCATGCTCCGGCCAGGCCCCTGGAGCGAAGAAAATCGTGGCATTCCTCCCATGCATCGGCGCCAAGCTGCTTGTCCACGTAGCAAATCGCCACTTTGCTCCCGTCGTCAAAGCCCGCCAGCAAGATGAATGAGACGTCGTCCATTTCCGCCTCACCCACCTCGACCACCTGATCTTGGTCGGCCGCCCAGTCGCGCAGCATGTTCTGGGTCGCGAGTCGCATATAGCTACGGCTGTGCCCCGAGCCGGCCGGCGCCCGAACGTGCATGAAGTGGTCACGCTTGTCCCTATACGCACGTGTGGTCAGCTTTGGGGACGGGCACTCTGGGACGGGGCAGATCAGGACGCCAGATCTGGAGGCGTCGCGGAATCGGGGAGCCTCGCCATCCGGCATGAAGACGAGAGGATCGTCCGGCGGTGCACCGGCTTTCCGCGCATAGACCTGACGAGGATCACCCAGAGTCGCCTCTGCCCATTCACGAAACTCGTTGTGCCAACTCGCCTGTCCGCCAAACCCTGAACCGCGCATGCGACTGCCATCGACCACACGCACAGCAGCCACAATTTCCGCACGGAATCAGCCAGCTGAACTCCCTTGGCAAAGCTCAAGGGCAGAGGTGGCTGAGGAACTCTCCCGCGTAGCAGAGCGAACGCGCCTGACAGTGTCGGGTGTCAGCACATAGGCGACACCTGTGTCGAGACATAGGAGACACCCAACGAAGGGAGATCTCCTGTGGCGAAGGCGCGGTACCTAGTCGAGGCGCATCTACTGGAGGGTCGCTCGGTCAGAGAGCTGGCAGCGG
>DASSMU010000067.1:0-9524 GCA_035701465.1 Solirubrobacterales bacterium | reverse complement strand
AAAGAGACACTTCGCCGCGACACTGGCAACAAGGCGCTGGCCGCTCTGGCTATCGTTGTGAGCATCGCTCTAGGCGTTGGCATCGGTTCTCTAATTGGATTTGGTCATGATTCGGGCGCCAAGACGGTTGTCGAGCCTGTCAAAGCTCTGCCACCGGCCAAGGCGACTAACACCCATGGGTCCAATCATGTCAGCGGGCAAGTCCCGTATTGCGACCTTCGGCCGTATTGTTGAGCTGACAATTCAGTTCAGCTTCTGAACTAACCATGGGTTGACAATGGCTCTCTCGAGCGGAGGGTCGCTTGGTTCGAGATCAGCTCGGATGCTTGGGTAGGAACAAAGGTAGAAACAAATTTCGCCTCCAGAGTCCTCTTGTGTCCAATCGTGTCCCCTTGGAATCGGCTTAATCAAGCGAAAACTCCGAGTTCAAGCCAAATTGGGGCTTGACAAATAGTCCCTCCTAAAGAGTAGGCCGCTGGTTCGAATCCAGCTCGGGGCACTGTTCTTACGGGCTTCAGACCAGGAGAGATCCATCGGCCAGGCGCTCTTCGAGAGTGCGGCTATGGCCTCTGGGTTCTTGCTGTCCAGGTCGATCGCGTTCCTCTCGAGGTCACGAGATCCGAGAAGGAGCGCCAGAGCTGCTCGGCGGCGGGGTTCTCGATCGATCCGCTTTCCCGGTCCCTCACCCGCGCCAGGCAAACAGGCAGCGGCTCCCGAAGCACCGCGTACGCGACGAGGTAACCCGCGTCGCGGAGCGCGTCTCGAAGGCCGACCTCAACGTGAATCAGTTGCTCCACCAGCATCGCCTCGGCGTCGCCGGCGAGCGGCAATCCCTCGCGGCACGAGGACCAATCCTCAGCTCGTTGGAGTGCCTTCCACTCGGCCCCGCTCATCGCTCCAGGTTTTCATATGCCGGGTCGGTCCCCGAATCAAAGGCCCGGCTTCCCGTCGCTTCTGATGGACGCCTGGTCAGTCGCCGAGCTCAGCGCGCAGGGCGGTGATTTCGGCACGGAGCTCAGCCACCTCCCGCTCGAGGCGGGTGAGGCGATCCTCGGCTGGGTTGATCTCCGCCGCGGGTTCGCCGACTTCGTTCTCATCCCCTGGTGCCGACTCGTCTGTGGCCACGGCCATGGGCGGTGAAGCTGGCTCGCCGGAGTCGCCGCCGAGTAGCTGCTCGTAGCGGTCCTCCTTCTGGCCGGGCTGGCGCTCGTGGCGGGCGACGTGGCCGCGCTCGACCAGGCGATCCAGGGTCGCTTGAACGGCGGCTAGGTCGGGGAAGTCGTGCAGGCGGTGACCGCGCTGCTTCAGCTCGCCCGGGGTCTGGGGGCCGCGCAGCATCAGGACGGCCAGGAGGGAGATCTCCTCGTCGTCGAGGCCGAAGGCGTCGTTCAGCAGGTGGCGGTACTTGCGAGCGCGGCTGCCGGCGCCGCTGGCGAGGCGGGTCCAGCCGCGCAGGGCGAGGCGGTGCAGGGCCTCGACCACGGCCTTCTCGTCGTAGTCGACGACCGGGTCGCGGTTGGTCGACTGGTTGCAGGCGAGGCGCAGGGCGTTGAGCGAGAGTGGATAGGCGTCGGGCGTGGTGCGCTGCTTCTCGACCAGGCAGCCGAGCACGCGGATCTCTACGGCGTCGGGCTCCACCGTCCGGCTCAGCCCCGGTCGGGGCGGTCGGGATAGATCTCGTCGATCGTGACCAGGGCGCGGTAGGGGGCTCCCGCGGCGGCTTCGATCTTCTCGCCCCCGCCGGCGAGGCGATCGACGACGCCGATCACCCCGACGACCTCGAGGCCCTGCTCGGCGATCCGCTCGATCGCCCTCGCGGTCGAGCCGCCGGTGGTCACCGTGTCCTCGACCACCAGACACCGGGCGCCGGCCTCGACCGCCCCCTCAACCCAGCGCTGCAGGCCGTGCTCCTTGCGCTCGCCCCGAACGAAGAAGCCGACCAGGCCCTGCCCCGCGGGGACCGCGAGGGCGGCGCAGGCGGGGGGAATCGCAGCCGTGGCCGGACCGCCGACCGCACTCGCGCCCGCCTCGATCGCTGCTGCTGCGATCAGCTCTCCTGCGGCGAGGAAGCCAGCCGGGCGCAGCAGCGCCCGGCGCGCGTCGACGTAGTACTGAGCGGTAGCGCCGCTGGACAGGGTCACCTCGCCGAGAACCAACGAGTGCTCGCGCAACTCGGCGAGCAGGGTTCGCTTGGCAGCGTCGAGGTCGGTCATTCGGCACGCATCCTATGGCGCTCCAAGCCGGAATGTGCCAATAGTGAAACGAGACTGTGAAAGAGACAGAAACGTCTTGAAAAGGGGAGATTCGCGACTACGTTGCCCCGTGCGGAGGGCGAAGCCGCGAGGTGCGGCGAACGGCTGATAACCGTGAGTTCGGGCTAGCCGCCCGAATAGGGTTCGAGCCCCTCGCCCTCCGTAGACCCGGTTGCTGAGTGCGCGAGAGATGGATCGAGGTGCAAGATCAGGCGGCCTGCGGGGTGGCTCCCGCCTCACGATTCACTCTCACGCCTCTGCCCACTCGCTTTCGTCGTTGATACCCTTTGGTTCGGTTATCAGCCGTTCGGGGGGTGGCTCCCCCCTTCGCCCACGGCCCGCTTCGGCGGGCCGTTTCCATGAGGTGGCCGCTACCCGAGCGCCGCGGGGTCGCCGAAGCCGTTACGCCAGCTCGGGTACTTCGGCTGCCAGCCGAGCTCGCGTTTGGCCTTGGCGTTCGAGGCTCCTCGCAGCCCGACCGCCATCTCCGCCACCGAACTCCCGGCCACTAGCTTGGCCAGCCAGACCGGGACCCGGCGCGGCGGCTTTGCACCGAGAGCCTCGGCGTAGACCGGCAGCCACTCGCGCAGGGGCGCGGGCTCGTCGTCGACGACGTTGTAGATGCCGGGGGCGCCGTTGCTCAGCGCTGCCACCGTTGCCGCGGCCGCGTCCTCGACGTGCAGGAAGGAGAAGGTCCCGGTGCCGGGGCCGACGATCGGGAAGCGGCGGCGGCTGACTTCACGGCCCAGGTGCCCGTCCCGCGCGTAGTAGGTGCCGGGTCCGTAGAACTGCCCGTAGCGCAGCACCAGGCCCTCGAAGTCGGGCGAGTCGACGACCTCGTGCTCGTGGCCGAGCATGGCCTCGATCGCGCCGCGGAAATGGCCACGGGCGTCCTCGAAGGGACGCGCGTCCTCGGCCTTGACCCAGTCTCCTTCGGGGGCGTAGAGGAAGGCGATGCTCTGCGTCAGGAACCGCGTCGCGCCCGCCGCCCTCGCGGCCTCGACCAGGTTGTGGCCGCCCTCGCGGCGCACCCGGTCAGTCGCCGCGTAGAATGAGGCCTTGCGCGGGTTGTACTCGTGCGGCAGGCTGGTCATCTGGTTGATGACGACCTCCGGGGCGGCCTGCTTCACCGCCGTCGTCAGCGCCGCGGCGTCGAAGACATCGCAGATGACCGCCGTCGCCCCCGCGGCGCGGATCTCCTCCGCCCGCTCCTCGCGCCGCGTCATCCCGGTCGCCTCGTGCCCGGCCGCGACCAGCTGCCGCAGCAGCGGCCGGCCGATCGCGCCGCTCGAGCCCGCTACGAAGACCTTCATCGCCGCACCTCCGATTCGTGACCTGCCGCGTTCAGCCGTTCGGATACCCGCGCGAGCCAGGCCGATACCACCGCCCCGAGCCCGATCAGCAGCGTGTCGCTCCAGCCGCGCGCCTCGCTCTTCGCCTCGCCCGTGTCGAAGGCGTGGTTGATCGCGTGGAACCCGTACCAGAGCGCTCCCAGCCAGAGGATCGGCGCCCGCCATGACGGCCGCACGACCGAGATCCCCACGGCGACGCCGAAAGCGAGGATGAAGGCGCCGACGTCGCCGACGTAGTGCGAGTTCTCGACCCCGTAGTGGCCGATCTGGTCGAAGAAGGTGTCGGGGGCGACCAGGGCGAGGAGGCCCGTGACGACGTGGTAGGCGGCGATGATCGCGAGAACCGCTTTTAGGGCCTTCTCATTCATCGAGAGAGTGAGTGTGGCCAAGCAGATCAAGACCGCAGGGAGCGCGGCGTGCTCTGCACGTAAGCGACCGAGGACGCCGATATGCGCCGACCACACTCACTCTCTCAGAAGACGAAGATGCTCTCGCCGTAGTTCAACTGGTCGTAGATCCGCGGCTGGTCGGCGATGAAGGTACGCACGCAGCCGTGGCTGGCGGCGTAGGTGGGCACTTCCGCGTAGCCGTGCACGGCGTAGCCGTTGTGCCAGTAGAAGGAGTAGTACATGCCCTCGGCGTTGTAACCCGGTTCGCGACGGTAGAAGGTGTAGTGGCCGGTGACCGTCGGGGTCGAGGGCTTGCCGGTCGAGACGGGGTAGATCGCGAACGGCTTGTCCCCCTTGGTGAGGACGAGGACCTGCTTGGAGAGCGGCACCTCGGCGTGCTCGCCGGCGTCCGGATAGCGGACGTGGTACCCGCCGCGCCCGCCGAAGACGTCCTTGACCAGGCCCCTGCCGGCGCGCTCGGTGCGCGACATGCCGTTGACCTTGCGGTAGGCGAGAACCTCGCGCCCGGTCCGCCCGTCGAAGCAGCGCCCGCCGCCGGAGGCGTAGCCCATCTTCGCCATCGCCTTCTTGAAGCCCTTGACGACGCGCCCGCACTGGCCCGCGTGCAGCCCAGGGAAGCTGACCCGCCAGCTCTTGCGCTTGGTGCTGTCGGCGCCAAGCGCCGCGGTGGCGACGTGCTTGGCCGCGACCGCGTACTTGCCGTCCTCGCGGACGACGATCGAGGCTTTGAAGGTTCCGACACCGCCCTTGCCCTGCTGCACGGCGGGCCTGCGGGCAAGGAGCTTGTGCCCGTCGAGGTAGAAGGTCACCTCGACCCGCTGCCCCGGCGCGAAGGGCGAGATCGTCCCGCTGACCGGCACGGTCCCGTAGATCGGCGCCCGGCCTCCGTGCAGGTGGCCGACCTTGATCTTCACGGTCGCGTCAGGAGGGGCGGCCTGCGGCGCGGCCTCAGCCGCCAAGGGGGCCGTCACGAAGAAGGCAAGAACAGCAAGGGCGGGGGCGAGGCGGGGACTCACAGGGTCCGGATTCTTGCGAATCGCCCGGTCGTGTGACGAAAGAGTCAATTCTTTGTCAATTAAGCGTGGCGGCCCTTGATTTGCATGACGACCCCAATAGGTTCGCCGCAGCGGAGGGTGAAGCCACCGGGTGGTGGCGAACGATTGACACCCGTGAGTTCGGGCTGCTGGTCCGAATGGGGTTCGAGTCCCCCGCCCTCCGTCAATGGATTCCTGTGTGCGCGATGACCGGATCGAGGTGCCATGTCACGCGGCCTGCGGGGTAGCGCCCGCTCTACGAGCCACCTTCGCGCCACAGCGAATTCTGCGAGCAACTGCCTGTTAGGCTTCAGCCCCGGGTGTCAGTCGTTCGGGGGGATTACCCCCCTTTCACCCTCGGCCCGCTTCGGCGGGCCGTTTCTTTGCCCGCTACTGCCCGAGCAGGGCGATCGAGTTGTTCAGCATGTGCAGCAGGATGCCGGGGACGATCGAGCCGGTCTTCTCGTAGAGCAGGGCGAGGATGAAGCCGAAGACGACCAGCACCGGCACCGCGCTGAGCCCCGTCGTCGCGTGCAGGCCGCCGAAGATCAGGCCGCTGATAAGGGCGGCTCCGAGGCGCGGCAGGCGCTCGCGCAGGCCGCCGAAGAGCATGCCGCGGAAGCAGACCTCCTCGCTGATCGGCGCGGCGAAGACGATCAGCAGGATCTGCACCGGGATTGCGCCGAACGCTTCGGCGACGTCCTTCTGTTTCGGTTCGCCGATGACCGTCGAGTAGGCGATCGCGAAGAGCAGGTAGGCGCCAGCCGCCGCCCCCATCCACTTCAGCGGCGAAGGGCGGAAGCGGCGAAGACCGAGCCTCGCTGCCGCCTCGCGCACGCTGGCGCCGCGCCGCGCCGCGATCGCGAACGGCACCAGCAGGAAGCCGAGTGCGGTGGCGAGCTGCACCAGCGCGCTCGCCGCATCGCTGAGTTCGCCCCCGCTCGGCGGCTTGTCCGCGATCACCACCGGGATCGCGAGCACGATCCCGGTCCCGAGCGCCAGAAGCACCCCCAGGATTCCGGCCCATGGCCCCCAATTGGAATAAGGAAAGGGCGTCCGGTGCCCCTCCCAGCGGCTTGTATTTTTTCGTCGATCCGTCAACGGCCAGCCAACCTCGCCTCACCGAAAAAGTTGAGCCGGGAGGGGCACCCGACGCCCTCCCCATCTAAGTTGCAGGCCATGACGCCGGCAGTCTCACAGGTCTCGCGGTCCACCAAGACCCGCCTGCGCTTCCTGCGTCGGCTGGTGCTCCTCGTCGTCTTCCTCGTCCTGCTCGCGATAGCGCTGGCCCAGTTCACCGAGCTGAAGCGACTGGCGACCGGCATCCTCGCCTCGACCGCGGTGCTGGCCGCGATCGTCGGCTTCGCCGCCCAGCACACGATCGGCAACATGGTCGCCGGGGTCCAGCTGGCGATCTCCCAGCCGATCAAGATCGGCGACCGCATCTGCTTCGAAGAGGTGAGCGGCAGGGTCACCGACATCACCCTCTCCTACACCTACGTCAACCCCGGCGACGGCACCACGGTAGTGATCCCCAACCAGATGCTGGTCGACGGGATCGTCCACAACCTCTCGACCGAGGACACGCAAGCCTGAGCCGGGCGGGGCCCGAAGTACCCTCTGCCCATGGCGCAGCGCAAACGGCGACGTCAGCGGCGGCGCGGCGGCGCCCGCAGCAAGCTGCTCATCGTCGGCGCCGGCCTGCTCGTCGCGGTCGCTCTGGCGGCGATCGCGGTCGCCTCCTGGGTGCTCGACGTCGCCGCCCAGGCGCCCTCCCTGGCGGCCTGCAAGAAAGTCGACCACAGCGGCAACACCGTCGTCTACGCCGCCGACGGCAGCAAGCTCGGCCTGGTCGCCTCCGACGAAGCGCGGGCGCCGGTCGCGATCGACCGCATCCCCAGGCAGCTGCAGCTGGCGACGGTCGCGATTGAGGACCAGCGCTTCTACGAACACGGCGGCATCGACCTCGAGGGGATCCTCCGCGCCGAGGTGAAGAACCTCGAAGCCGGACAGACGGTCGAGGGCGGCTCGACGATCACCCAGCAGCTGGTCCGCAACCTCTGCATCCGCAACCCGAAGCGAACCCTCGAACGCAAGATCGTCGAGGCGAAGCTGGCGATCGAGTACGCCGAACGCCACTCCCGCAAGGAAATCCTCGGGCAGTACCTCAACGTCGCCTCCTACGGGACGGTCGAAGGCGCGACCGCGGTCGGCGTCGGTGCCGCGGCGAAGATCTACTTCTCCAAGCCGGTCTGGAAGCTGGACCTGGCGCAGGAGGCCCTGCTCGCCGGGCTGCCGCAGGCGCCCTCCGAATACAACCCGATCCTCCACCCGGGCCGGGCCCGCCAGCGACGCAACGAGGTGCTGGCGAAGATGGGGGAACTCGGCTTCCTCTCGCCCGCGCGCGTCCGGGCCACCCGGCGGCAGGGGCTCGGCCTCGACGTCTCCGGCGCCTACTTCGCCCACCGCCAGCCCTACTTCTTCGACTACGTCGAAAACGAACTGATCGAACGCTACGGACCCGACACGGTCCGCGACGGCGGGCTGCACGTCTACACGACGATCGAGCCGAAGCTGCAGGAAGTGGGGCTGGAAGCGATGCGCTCCGCCCTCCCCTACTCGACCGACCCCTCCTCGGCGCTGGTCTCGATCGACCCCGGCGACGGCGATATCGAGGCGATGGTCTCCAGCACGAGCTATGACTCGAGCAAGTTCAACCTCGCCGCCCAAGGGCATCGCCAGCCCGGCTCGACCTTCAAGACCTTCGTGTTGACGACGGCGCTCAAGCAGGGCATCGACCCCTACTCGACCTACTACGTCTCCAAACCGCTCGACCTAAACCTGCCCGAATGGGGCCACTGGGAAGTCCACACGGCCGACGAAGGCTATTTGGGCAGGGTCAACCTGCAGCAGGCCACGATCGCCTCCGACAACACGGTCTTCGCCCAGCTCGACCTCGACGTCGGCCCCCGGGACGTCGCCGCGACGGCGAAGTCGATGGGGATCGTCAGCCCGCTCGACGGGATCCCGGCGGAGGGGATCGGCGGCCTGCGGGTCGGCGTCTCGCCACTGGAGCTTGCCGACGCCTACGCGACCCTCGCCGCCGGCGGCGTGCGGCACGACCCGGTTGCGATCCGCCGCGTCGTCTTCCCCGGCGGCCGGGTGGAGCGGCCCGACCGCACCCCGCCGCGCCGGGTCGTCTCCGCAGCGGTCGCCTACCAGGTGACGCGACTGCTGCACGACAACATCACCGAAGGCACCGGCACCGCCGCCTACACCGGCTGCCCCGGGCAGGCCGGCAAGACCGGGACGACCGACCGTGAGACCGACGCCTGGTTCGCCGGCTACCAGCCCAACCTGGCGAGCGTGGTCTGGGTCGGCTACCCGCAGTCCAACGCGATCGAAATGACCAGCGTCCACGGCATCACCGTCTTCGGCGGCACCTTCCCGGCCGAAATCTGGCACTCGCTCTACTCCGGCGCCGAAGTTCCCTGCGAGGAATTCGGCAAGCCGAAGAAGCCGATCCAGTGGGCTCCGTTCTTCGGCAGCTTCACCGCCGCGGCGCCGACGACACGTGGCGGGACGTCAGCAGGCGAAGAAAGCTCCGAAGAAGCCGAAGCCAGAAGGCTCGGCGAAGAAGCGACCGGCGGCTACAACCCCGACGCCTACGCGCCGGGGGCGGGGCAGAAACCGACCCCGGTGCCGCCCCCACCACCCTCGGCCGGCGTCGGCGGCGGCGCCCCGACCGAAACCGGGAGCGAATAGCTGAGCCTCGCGCCAGGGGCGGCCTACGCCCTCATGTGGGTCGGCTTCTGCGCCTACGTCGGCGTGCTGGCCTGGGCGCCGCGCCTCGGGCGCCGGATCGTCTGGAGCGCGATCGTCGGCGCGATCGTCGCCTTCGCCTGCCTGCCCCCGCTGCTCTCCCACGACGTCTACAGCTACGTCGACTACGCCCGCCTCGGTGCCCTGCACGGCATCGATCCCTACGTCCACCCACCGGCCGCGTTCCCGGCCGACCCGGCATTCGCCCACGTCACCTGGCCCCACACGACCAGCGCCTACGGGCCCCTCTTCACCTTGGCGACCTATCCGCTCGCCGCACTCCCGGTGGGCGTCGCCGTCTACATCCTCAAGGCGATCTCGGCCGCTGCCGTTCTGGCGCTCGCCGTCCTGGTCGCGCGCCTCGCCCCGGCCCGCGGCGTTGACCCTCTCCGCGCCGCCGCCTACGTGGCCCTCAACCCCCTCGTCCTCGTCCACGTGGTGGGCGGCCCCCACAACGACGCCCTGGCGATCCTGACGATGATGCTTGGCGCAGCCGGCACCCTCGCCGCCTGCGAGACCTCAGCCGGCGCAGCCTTCGTAGCGGCCATCGCAATCAAGGCCTCGGCCCTCGTCGTCACCCCCTTCGCCCTCGTCGTCAGTGCGATCCAGCCGCCGACGGGACGAAATGCGGATCAGAGATCCGCATTTCGTCCC
>DASSMU010000066.1:0-24351 GCA_035701465.1 Solirubrobacterales bacterium | reverse complement strand
CGACGAGCCCTCCCCCCGGTTGCCTCAGAGGCCGAGTTGCTGCTTGATGAGCCGGTTGACCTCGCCGCCGTCGGCACGGCCCTTGGTCTCCTTCATCACGGCGCCGACGATGGCGCCGATTGCCTTCTGGTTGCCCGAGCGGATCTGCTCGGCGGCTTCGGGGTTGGCGTCAACGGCAGCAGCGACTATCGCCTCCAGCTCGCCGCTGTCGGAGATCTGGGCGAGGCCCTCACTCTCGACGATCGCCTCGGGATCGCCACCCTGGGTGACGAGAGAGGCGAGCACGGTCTTGCCGCTGCCGTGGGAGATCTTCTTCTCCTGAACCATGGTCACGAGAGCGGCCAGAGCGCCCGGCTTCACCTTCGAGTCCGCAGCAGTTGCGTCCCCCCCGTCCTGGCGCAGCGCCGCGGCCAGCTCGCCAGTCACCCAGTTGGCGACCACGCGCGGCTCGACACCTCCTGCCGCCTCCGCGACCTGCTCGAAGTACCCAGCGGTCTCGGGGTCGGCCGCCAGCAGTGCGGCGACGTCATCGGCCAGGCCCATCTCCCCCTCGTAGCGGGCGGCTCGCGCGGCCGGCAGCTCCGGCAGCGAGTCGCGCGCTTCCCGGATCATCTCCTCGGTGGGAGCGATCGGCACCAGGTCGGGCTCGGGGAAGTAGCGGTAGTCGTGCGCCTCCTCCTTGGAACGAAGCGGGTGCAGGGTGCCGTCCTCGGGGTGGAAGTGGAGCGTCTCCTGGATCACCGTCCCCCCGGCCTCGATCAGCTCGCGCTGGCGCGCCAGCTCGGCTTCCATGCCCCGCTCGAGGAAGCGGAAGCTGTTCATGTTCTTCAACTCGGTCTTCGTGCCCAGCTCCTCGCTGCCGGCAGGGCGCACCGATACGTTGGCGTCGACCCGCAGGCTGCCCTCCTCCATGTTGACGTCGGAGACGCCGAGCTGGCGGACGGTCTCGCGCAGCAACCGCGCCCACGCTGCCGCCTCGGCGGCAGCGCGCAGGTCCGGTTCGGTGACGATCTCGACCAGCGGCGTGCCGCCGCGGTTGAAGTCGACCAGGGAGGCGCCGGAGCCATGGATGCGCCCCGAATCGCCGACGTGGATCATCTTCGCCGCGTCCTCCTCGAGGTGGGCCCGGTTGATCCGGACCTCCCCGAGCCGACCCTTGCCAGCGATCGGGATGTCGTACTGGCTGATCTGGTAGGCCTTCGGGCTATCGGGATAGAAGTAGTTCTTACGGTGGAAGATCGAGCGCGGCGCCACCTCGCACTCCAGAGCAGCGGCGATCTTCAACGCGTAGAGGATCGCCTGCTCGTTGGTCACCGGCAGCACCCCGGGATGGGCGAGGCAGACCGGACAGGTGTGGACGTTGGGCTCGTCGCCGAAGGAGAGCTCGCAACCACAGAACATCTTCGTCTTCGTAGCCAGCTGGACATGGATCTCCAGCCCAATAACCGCCTCCAGCTCAGCCATCCCCACCCTCCTCTCCGCTTCCGGTGCGATTTTCCCCCGCCATAGGGGGATAAGGCGCACCGGAAGGGTGGGCGTCGAAGCCGATCGCCTGCTCGAGCGCGTAGGCGGCGTCAAGGAGCTTCTGCTCGCCGAAGGCCGGGGCGGCGATCTGGAAGCCGACCGGCAGCTGCGGACCCCCGCCGCCAGGCTCGGCAAGACCGACAGGGATCGAGATCGCCGGGATGCCGGCGAGGCTCATCGGCACGGTGAAGAAATCGTTGAGGTACATCGCCAGCGGATCGTCGGTCTTCTCGCCGAGGCCGAAGGCGACCGAGGGCGAGGTCGGCGTGACGACAAAGTCGAAATCGGCGAAGGCGGCGCTGAAGTCGGCGGCGATCTTGGTCCGCACCTTCTGCGCCTGGCCGTAGTAGGCCTCGTAGTAGCCGGAGGAGAGCGCGTAGGTGCCGAGCATGATCCGGCGCTTGACCTCGGGACCAAAGCCCTGCGCCCGCGTCGATTCGTACATCTCGATCACGTCGCCGCTCGCCTCGGCCCGCATTCCGTAGCGAACACCGTCGTAGCGGGCGAGGTTCGAGGATGCCTCGGCAGGGGCGATTACGTAATAGGCGGAGATCCCGTGCTCGGCGTGGGGCAGCCCGACTTCGCCGACTGTGCCGCCGAGGCTTTCGATCAGCTCCAGCGTCGCGTCGAATTTCGCCCGCACCCCGGAGTCGAAGACGTGCCCGGTCAGGTCGGTCGGGACGGCGAAGCTCAGGCCTTCGAGGTTCTCGCGATCCGGCAGCCGGGGAGACTCCGGCAACCCGACCGAGGTCGAGTCGCAGGGATCGGCACCCTGCAGGATCGCCAGCATCAGGGCGGCATCGCTGACGTCGCGCGTGAGCGGGCCGCACTGGTCGAGCGAGGAGGCGAAGGCGATCATCCCGTAGCGCGAGATCGCGCCGTAGGTCGGCTTCAGGCCGACGATCCCGCAGAGCGCAGCAGGCTGGCGGATCGAGCCGCCGGTGTCGGTGCCGATCGCCCAGGGCGCGAGGCCGCCGGCAACCACCGCCGCCGAGCCACCGGAGGAACCCCCGGGCACGCGACCGCGATCCCAGGGATTGAGCACCGGCCCATAAGCCGAGTTCTCGTTCGAAGACCCCATCGCAAACTCGTCCATGTTGGTCTTGCCGAGGATCGGCGCCCCCGCGTCGATCAATCGTCGCACCGCAGTCGACGTATACGGCGGCCGATAGCCCTCAAGAATCCGCGAGCCCGCCGTGGTCGGCACGCCCTCGGTGCAAAAGATGTCCTTGACGGCAACCGGCGCGATGCTCGGCCGCTCAACCGCGATCGTGCTCGAGTCCCCATCGCCGTCGCGCCACAGATAAGCGTTCAGCTCATCCCCAGCCGCGGCCTCGGCCCAGGCAGCGCTGTACTCGACAGCAGACAGCTCACCAGCAGCCATCGCTTCATGCGCCTGAACGACGGTCAGCTCGAGCATGTCCCCCATCTATCCCTCAGCCTGCGGCGAGGGCACCCGAAAAGCTCCATCAACCGGATCGGGCGCAGAAGCAAGGGCCACATCGCGAGGGAGACTCTCGTGCGGCTCGTCCTTCCTGAGCACGTTCTCAAGCTCAACAACATGCGAGGTCGGCGCTACACCGTCCAGGTCCAGCTCACCGATCCGGTCGACGTGCTCCAGGATCCCGGAAAGCTCCCCGGCCATCCGCTCCACCTCGTCCTCCGACAAACCCAACCGGGCAAGCTTCGCCACATGAAGTACCTGCTCCCGCTCGATCACGCGCGTGATTCTAGGGCTGCGGGCAGGGGGTGGAGCGTCTTGTACTTTTTCGTCAACCGCGCTCGCGCGTCCAGCAATTCCCGCCCCACCGAAAAAGTTAAGCGGAACCCCCTGCCCGCAGCCCTCCTACGCCCCGGGAGGAGGCGGCGGAGGCGGGGGCGCCTGCGGATTAGACGGGGGCGGCGGCGGTGGCGGGGCCGAAGACGAAGGCGGCTGCGAGGGAGGCGGCGGAGGCGGTGCGGCACCTCGACCACCGCTCGAAAGATGATCGGCCGCGTCACCAAAGGTGATCCCTTCTTCGCGCATAGCGGTGTAGCCGCCATAGGCGATCCCGCCGGCCGAGATCAGCCCGAGAAAGATCCCGATGCTCAGGGTCGCGTCGACCGAGACGCCGCCGAAGCTGGCGAAGGTCGGCGGATCGATGATGCGGAAGAGGATCAGCAGCACTGAAAGCACGCCGAGCACGGTGACCACGGTGCTCATCGGAACGGGGGGCTCGTAGGTCGAGTCGGTGAGGCGAATCGCCGCCAGGCCCAGCGCGGCGACGATCGTAATCACAAGGACGATCGGGATGTAGTCGAGTGCGTCCCAGGCGTTGCCGCCCGCACCGGAGACGGATCCCGAAAACCCCCCGGCGCCGGAGACTTCGACTCCGAACCATTCGAAGAACATGAAGATGAAGAGGAGGATCGCTGAGACCGCTGCGATCTTCTCGCCGAGGCTGAGCCTGTCTAGGTCCATCTGTTTATCCCTCCGTGGGCCGTGGGCAAGGGGTCGACCCGACACTACACCCGGGCCCGGGCGGCAGCCAGCGTATTTACGAGCAGCATCGCGATCGTCATCGGCCCGACGCCGCCCGGCACCGGCGTGATTGCCTTCGCCACCTCCAAGGCCGCCTCGAAGTCGACGTCGCCGCGGAGGCCGTCCTCGGTCCGGTTCGTGCCCACGTCGATCACCACGGCGCCTGGCTTGACCGCGTCGGCGCCGATCAGGCCAGGCGACCCGGCCGCAGCGACGAGAACGTCGCCGCGCCTGCATACCTCGGCGAGATCCCGGGTACGCGAGTGGCACATCGTCACGGTCGCGTTGGCTTGGAGCAGCAGCCGCGCGATCGGAACGCCGACCAGCTTCGAGCGGCCGACGACGACCGCCTCGGCGCCCTCGAGCTCGACGCCCTCGTGGCGAAGCAGCTCCATCACCCCTGCCGGCGTGCAGGGGACGAGCCCGGGCATGCCATGCGCGAGCAGACCGGCATTGAGGGGAGTCAACCCGTCGACGTCCTTGGCAGGGTCGATTGCCGCCACCACCCGGTCGGGGTCGATCTGGTCGGGAACGGGAAGCTGGACCAGGATGCCGTCGACGTCGCGATCCATGCCCAGCTCGGCAACCAACTCCAGCAGCTCGTTCTCGCTCGTGTCCCCCGGCAGACCATGGTGGGACGAGCGCATCCCCACCTCCTCGCAGGCGCGGTGCTTGTTGCGGACGTAGATCTCCGAAGCGGGGTCGTCGCCGACGATCACCGTGACCAGCATCGGGGTCCGGCCGCGCTCGGCCTCGTAGGCGGCCACCTCGCCGGCGACCCGGGCGCGAACCGCGGCGCCGACCGCCTTGCCGTCGATCGTCCTGGCCGCCATCAGCGCCTCCTGATCGGAGCGTAGTCGGCCATCAGCTTGCGCTCGGCGCCGTCGGCGGCAAAGCGGACGACGACGATCCCGCCCGGCTCGACCGCGGTGACGACGCCCTCGCCGAAGCTGGCGTGGACGACGTCATCGCCGGTGCGCATCTCCAGGGTCGGGCCGGGGTCCACCGGCGTCGCCGCCTCGGCTCCGCCCGTCTCCCAGCCGAGGCCCGCGGCGGCGCCCGGAGCACTCGAGTGGCGCTCGGTCAACTCCGCCGGCAACTCGTCGGTGAAGCGCGAGGGCAGGTTGCGCTCGGAGCGCCCGAAGAGGCTGCGCTCGCGAGCCCAGGTCATGCAGAGGCGGCGGCGGGCGCGGGTGATGCCGACATAGCAGAGACGCCGCTCCTCCTCTTCCCCCCCCTCTTCCAGCGCTCGCATGTGAGGGAAGGCGCCGTCCTCGCAGCCGACGATGAAGACCGTGTCGTACTCGAGCCCCTTGGCGTTGTGCAGGGTCATCAGCGTGACCATCGACTCCTGCTCGCCGTCGAGCAGGTCGTCCTGCTGGGTGTAGAGGGAGATCTGCTGCAGATACTCCTCCAGGGGCGGGACCTCGTTTTCGCCCTCCTGCTCGCGCTCGACGTCGAACTCGGCAGCACCGGCAATTAGCGCCTCGAGGTTCTCGGCCCGTCCCTCGGCTTCGATCGTGCGCTCGGCCGCCAGCGCTTCCAGGTAGCCGCTCTCGTTCAGCACCGCCTCGAGCAAGCCTGCGACCGGCCCTTCCTCCTCGGCCCGATCGCGCAACCCGGCCATCGTCTCGTAGAAGCGCGAGACCGCCTTGATCGCGCCGCCGTTCAAGCCCGGCACCTCCTCGACCGCCTCTATCACCTCCCAGATCGCCTGGCCGGTGGTGTTGGCGTGGGAGGCGATGCGGCCCTGCGTCGTGTTGCCGATGCCGCGCCGGGGCGAGTTGACGATGCGAGCGAAGGAGACCTGATCGGCGGGATTGGCGAGCAGGCTGAGATAGGCGACCGCGTCCTTGATCTCGGCGCGTTCGTAGAACTTGGTGCCGCCGATCACCTGGTAGGCGACGTCGAAGCGGTTGAGCGTGTCCTCCAGCACCCGGCTCATCGCGTTGGTCCGGTAGAAGACGGCGACGTCCTCGCGCTTTACCCCGTCCTCATCGGCGAGGCGCTCGATCTCCCCCGCCACCCAGCGCGCCTCCTCGTGCTCGTCGGAGAGCTCCGAGAGCTGCACCGGCTCGCCGCCGGCGATCTCGGTCCAGAGCCGCTTCGGTCGGCGCTCGCGGTTGCGCTCGACCACCGCGTTCGCCGCCGAGAGGATGGTCTGGGTCGAGCGGTAGTTCTGCTCGAGCTTGACGATCTCCGCCTCGGGAAAATCGCGCTCGAAGTCGAGGATGTTGCGGATGTCGGCATGGCGGAAGCCGTAGATCGACTGGTCCTCGTCGCCGACGACCATCAGGTTGCCGTGCTCCTCGGTCAACAGCTGCAACAGCCGGTACTGGGCGTGGTTGGTGTCCTGGTACTCGTCGACGAGGACGTGGCGGAAGGTGCGGCGCCAGCGCTCGCGGGCCTCGTCGGAGGTCTCCAGGAGGTTGACCGTGCGCACCAGGAGGTCGTCGAAGTCCATCGCGTTGGCCTCGAGCATGCGCTTCTCGTAGAGCTCGTAAACGGCAGCGGCCACTTCCTCGAAGACGCTGCCCTGCGCCTGGGCATAGGCGGTGGCGTCGACCAGCTTGTTCTTGGCGCCGGAGATCTGCGAGCGCAGGGCGCGCGGCGGGTAGCGTTTCGGGTCGACGCCGATCTCCCCCATGCAGCGTTTGAGCATCCGCAGCGAGTCGGACTCGTCGTAGATCGTGAAGGTGCGCGCGTAGCCGAGCTTCTCGGCGTCGGCGCGCAGCATCCGCGCGCAGGCGGAATGGAAGGTCGTAACCCACATCGCCCGCACCGAGCGACCGATCAGGACCCCGACCCGCTCGCGCATCTCGTTCGCCGCCTTGTTGGTGAAGGTGATCGCGAGGATCTCGCCGGGACGGGCGGCGCCCGTCGCCAGCAGGTAGGCGATCCGGTGCGTCAGCACCCGGGTCTTGCCCGAGCCGGCCCCGGCCAGCACCAGCAGCGGCCCTTCGCCGTGGCGCGCCGCCTCGCGCTGGGGATCGTTGAGGCCGGCCAGCAGCTGCTCGGCGCGATCCGCCCCGGGTTCAATCGGGGCGCCCTCCGGCATTCCGATGCCCTCCGCCGGGGTCTCGGACTCAGTCTGAGGCGTCACCCGCCGAGCATAGCCAGGCGCTCGGCGGGCGACCCCGGGCGGGGCTACTGGCAGGCTTCGGCGATTTCTTCGAACCCTTCGTCAGAACCGCTCAGCAGCAGTTCTTCGATTTCAGCCTGCGAGCCTTCCTGGAAGGCTTCGATGAAGCAGCCCGCGAGCTTGTGGGGGAGTTCGTTCGACGACTTCGAGAATTCTTCTTCGAAGTATTCGATCAGCTTCGCTCGATCGAACTTGGTGAATTTGACGACTTCGTCCAGCTTCCACTGGTCGCCGTCCTTGACCAGCGCGACTTCGACGGACTGGCCGCCCAGGCCTCCCCCGGTCAGCGCCGCTTCCGCCGTCGCGCTGGAGCCGCTGACTTCGACGTTGGAGACGCTGGCCGATTCGGCGCCTTCTTCGGCTTCGGCTTCCTTTTCGCACTTCTTCACGGCAGCCTTGCCGCTTTCCTGCGTGGTCTGTTCCATGAACTGCTGGGTCTCCAGCTTCGTGCAATCGGCCGGATCGGTACTCGTCGCCGAGGTTTCGACCGCTTCTTCGATCTGGCTTTCGTCGCCGTTGCCGCTGCTGCCGCAGGCGACAAGGGCAAGGGCGGAGAAGACGAGGAGGAAGGCAAGGGCAAAACGGCGCTTGAGCACGGCGATCCTTTCCTAGACGAGAGAGTCGCGCCAGGCTATATCAGCCACCGGCCGACGACCGACCGGTGCGCTCGCGTAGCCGCGGCGGGTCCTCGCCTGGCGTCCCGGCCCCGTCGAGCTCGGCGAGGCGGCGCTCGAGATCGGCGATCCGCTGCGAGAGCGTCTTGATCGCCTCGGCGATCGGGTCGGGCAGGTGGATCCAGTCGGCGTCGGGTCCCTCGACCCGCTTGCCGTCGACCTTGACCTGGTGGCCGGGGTTGCCGACCACGGTCGCGCCGGGAGGGACGTCCTCGATCACCACGGTGTTGGCGCCGATCTTGGCGCCGTCGCCGACCGCGATCGGGCCGAGCAGCTTTGCGCCGGAGCCGACGGTGACGTTGTCGCCGAGCGTCGGGTGGCGCTTGCCGCGCTGGAAGCCGGTGCCGCCCAGCGTCACGCCCTGGTAGAGCGTGACCCGCTTGCCGATTTCGGCGGTCTCGCCGACCACGACGCCCGAGCCGTGGTCGATGAAGAACTCGCGGCCGATCCGGGCCGCCGGGTGGATCTCGACCCCGGTGACCGCGCGGGTCAGGTAGGCGAGCAGCCGCGGCAGCAAGGGCACGCCCGCCTCGTCGAGCGCATGCGCCGCGCGGTGTGCGAGCAGCGCCTGCACCCCGGCCCAGCTGGTGAGGATCTCGAGGGTCGAGACGTTCTGCGCCGCGGGGTCGCGGTCGCGGGCCGCGGAGACGTCGGCCTTCACCTCGTGGATGACGCGCTTCCAGACGTTCACGGTGCAAAGAAGGGTAGGGACACGTAGCGCTCACCCGAGTCGCAGACGATCGTCACCACCCGCTTGCCGGCCATCTCGGGCCGCGCCGCGACCTCCAGCGCCGCCCGGATGTTGGCCCCGGCGGAGATGCCGGCGAGCACGCCCTCGCGCTGGGCGACGAGGCGGGCGGTCTCGAGTGCGTCCTCGTCGCCGATCGAGACGATCTCGTCGATCACCGAGCGGTCGAGCACCGGCGGCACGAAGCCGGCGCCGATCCCTTGGATCTTGTGCGGCCCCGGGGCGCCACCGGAGAGCACGGGAGAGCTGGCCGGCTCGACCGCGACGACCAGGGTCTCGGGACTGCGCTCGCGCAGCATCCGCCCCACTCCGGTGATCGTGCCGCCGGTGCCGACCCCGGCGACGAACGCCCCGACCTGCCCCTCGCAATCCCGCCAGATCTCCTCGGCGGTCGTGCGCCGGTGCACCTCGGGGTTGGCCGGGTTGGCGAACTGCTGCGGCATGAACCCTTTGCGCTGCTCGCAGATCTCCTCGGCCAGCTCGACCGCCTCGGTCATCCCGCCCAGCGAGGGCGTCTCCCTCACTTCAGCCCCGTAGGCGCGCAGCAGCTTCGAGCGCTCCCGGCTCATCCCCTCCGGCAGGGTCAGGATCAGCTCATACCCTCGCGCCGCGCAGACCATCGCCAACGCGATCCCGGTATTGCCGCTGGTCGGCTCGACGATCACCTCACGCCCCGGCTCGATCAGCCCGTCCGCTTCGGCAGCGTCGATCATCGCCACCCCGATCCGGTCCTTGACCGAGCCGCCGGGATTGAGGTACTCGAGCTTGACGCAGACCTCGCCGGGCAACCCCTCGCCGAGGCGGGAGAGGGCGACCAGCGGCGTATCGCCGACGACGTCGGCTGCGGTCCCTCCGATCCTCATGATGTCGACCTCCGCAGGAGACGGCGAATCGGGGCAAAGTCGCTCAACTCGTCATGGCACACGCGAGACAGCGTAGTGCGATGCTCCGCGGATCATGCAACGGCGCAAACAGGCGATCCTCGCCGCAGCCGCCGCGGTGGCCATCGGGGTCGTCGCGCTGCTCGCCGTGCTGGCCTTCCGACCCGCTCTGGTGCTCGGCGTCGACGGCGGCACGCTCGCCCACTCGGTCGACTCGAAACTGCCCTCAATCGGCGATCCCGGACACTGCCAGCGAGGCACGAATGGCGACTGGCTCTGCCATCTCCTCTTCGAACAGGACCCCGGCAGTGGCGGCGGCTACGTCGCCTACGAGGTGACAGCCGACCGCTTCGGCTGCTGGCGCGCCACCAGGCCAAACGGCTCGCGAAGCGGCGACAAGCTCCCCGCTGTAACACATGGCTGCATCTACCTATGGGATTTCTGATCCTGCTGAGAACCCATAACAGGGGACGAGCAACGAAAGTGGTCACAAGCACTTGTTAAAAGCGAAGCGTCTCGTAGGTCATGCGGACCTGATTCCATTTGTCGTCGCCTAGAACCGCCGCAAGATCGTCGGCGTACTGACGTTGCAGTCAAATCTTTGTCAAACTACAGTCAATGCGTAGTCCAACTACCCTCGAACGGAGGCCGAGATGTCGGACCACTGGCTGAAGGCCCTTGGCATGGGTGCCAGGGGGCAGCAGATTCCCGACGACTGGAGCAGCGTTGCGGACGGGCTATTTCATAACGCGATTACGTTTGCGGCTCGACCCGGCCTTGCCAAGGGCGACGGCGTCGTCCTTTATGCGGCCGGAACCGGTCTAATCTTCGCGGTCGGCTCGGTGACGAGCTATCCGTATCTCGCTGAGGAAGACGCGACCACCGGCTGGCCTTGGAGAGTGAACGTGAAGCTCGATCATTGGCGTCAGTTCATTCACGACGGTGAGCCCTTGTCAGCCCTGAGCGTGGAGGACCGCGACCTCCGCAAGGTCATCAAACGTCGCAGCCATATCCGTCTCTCCGATGCTGAGTATGCCGCCGCAACTCAAGCCCTTGCCTAGCGTGCAAGATGTCTCTGCCTGACGATCCTGCGGAATTCCTCAATCTCGACGCTGAGCAGCGGGCAGACCTCCTGCTTTCTGGCCTTGCAGATTGCGCAGAGAACGAATGCGGGCGCAACTTCCTGCTCTTTCAACTCCAAGCGTGGTTTCCTGAAATCGGACATGGCATAGGCATGGGAGTCACGGTCACGACCGCAAATCAGCGCCCAAATCGCAATGCGGTCGAGGATGCGCTGGAGGACGCTTATGCGCGACTCGAAAGCCAGGGCCTTATCCGCCCGAACCCTCGCGCAGGGGGAACGTTCTGCAAGTTGACCCCCGAGGGCGAAGCGCACGTCCGCGCCGCACAACAGCCGGACGCAGCCCGGATCGCCTTCGCCCACAAGGCCTTGAGCGGAATCATCCTTCACCCAGCTCTCGAAAAGCGCCAAGTCGGTTCGCATTTCCGCCAGGGTAAGTTTGAGACCGCCTTGCGGGATGGTTCAACGTTTCTTGAGGATTCAATCCGCCGTGTGAGCGAACTAGATTCGCGCCTCGTCGGCGTCAACCTGGCATCGAAGGCATTTGCCCCGACCGGACCGCTAGGACCCCAACTGCCAGCCCTCTGAGCAAACTGGCCTTCAGCAGCTATTCATGGGCTTCTTTGGGGCGATCCGCAATTGGTGTCGCACAAGGACTTTCGGTACGCCCAATCCAAGGAGGCGTTCCAGGCGCTGATGCAGCTCGACTACTTGACGGAGAAGCTCGGCATTGCCGCCAGTCGGTTCGGCAAGTCAATCCCTTGAGTAACCAGGGTGCCAGGACTGCCTATCTAGGCTTACGCGCGTTGGTTGAGTCGCCGGTGAGCGATCTCGTAGACAGTCGCGGCATTCGACTCCGGGGGATGATGCCGGACCCCGAAGGCGAACACGCGAAGAGCCAGTGGGCGCTTCGGGTGCTTCACGGCGATGAAGACCGCGCCGAAGCGGCCGTCCGGCCACGGTATGTAGGTCTTGACGCAACCAGCGAGCATCGTGTGGTCTTGTCCCTCGTCATGGCATACCTTGAGCCGCGATTTTGGAATGCCGCCTTCGCTGCGCAGTTCTTTGCGAAACGCCTCCAGGGCCTTCCCGGCACCTTCCGACAGACGCTCAAGGTCCTCTGAGAGGGCGTCCTCATCAAAGCCGACCGGAAAGACCGGCTCCGCCCGGGCCTGCGTCACGCTCAGCCCTCGGCGTCGGTTGGCAGCGACCCGAAGTGCCGGTCGAATTCCTCGGGGCTCAGCCGTTCCTCGCCGTGGCGGGCGAGTATTGCCTCCACCGACGTATCGCGGCCTTCCACGGCCTCAAGCGCTGCCAGCGCTGCACCCACTCGCTCCTCGGGCAGGTGGTCCAGAACGGCGTGCGCTCTCTCGCGGGTCGTCACGGCTCAAATGGTAGCCGGACGGTGGACAGCCCCCGTCCGAAGCGAACAAAGATCGATTCCGTGCGCCCGAAATAACCGGACTCAGGCGGATTCATCCGCTTGTTCAAGCGGAATGCCTGTAGCAATGCGCCCCCGACCTAGATGAAGTACATCCCCGAGCCGGCCGCCTCGGCCTCGCGGCGGGCGACTTCGGCGATCGTCGTCTGGCCGAAGACCTTGCGCAGGGCGGTTACGCCCTCGGCCCAGATGCCGCCGGCCTCGTCGGCCTCCTGGCCGACCTTGCCGTCGAGTGCTTGGACCACCTCGAGGACGGTGATCTCCTCGGCCGGCCGCGAGAGCGTGTAGCCGCCTTTCATGCCGCGGTGGCTGGTCAGCAGGCCGCCGCGGCGCAGGGTCGAGAAAAGCTGCTCCAGGAACTGCTCCGGTATGCCGCGCCGCTCGGCGAGCTCCTTGATCGGCACCGGCCGCTCGCCGGAGCGGGCCAGCTCTGCCATCGCGACTACGGCGTAGCGCGACTTCGAGGTGATCGAGATCATCAGGAGCTTTCTACCGCACCGCCCGGACCAGGCTGGGTTAGGATCGGGGCTGTTGGGCTCCAGGGCTAACGATGGAGCCGCCGCAGCGAACCCCGAGAGATCGGATGCAGTCCTGAGCGAGCGCCCCCAATGCCTGGTTATCGACGGTCACCCGATCGTCCGGCTTGGCGTGCGCGGGGCGCTGGAGGACGAGTTCGAGATTCAAGAGGTCGCCAGCCGCGCCGAGGCGATCGAGCTGGTCCGCGACATCGGCAGCTTTGACGTCGCGATCGTCGACATGCGGACCTGGTCCGACGGAGCGACCCCCGTCTGCGGCACCGACGCGATTAGGGCGCTGCTCAAATCGGAGCCCGGGATCGGCATCGTCGCCCACGGGGAGCGAGCCGAGCGCCACCTCGCCAGCGCCGCCATGCAGGCCGGCGCCAGCGCCTACGTCTCGCGCACCGCCGGCACCGAGGAACTGCGCCGCGCGGTGCGGGCGGCCCTCGAGCAGGAGCGCTTCATCGACCCCGCCGTTCCTCCCCGCGGCAGTCGCGGCAAGCTGACCCAGCGCCAGCGCGAAATCTTCCAGCTGCTCGCCAACGGCGAGTCGACCACCGTCGCCGCCCGCCAACTGGGCCTCAGCGAAGAAACGGTCAAGACCCACACCAAGCACGCCCTCGCCCGGCTCGGCGCCAAAAACAGGACCCACGCGGTGGCGATCGCGCTGCGAGAGTCGCTGATCGACTGAAGCTAGATCCAGCCGCGGTCGCGTGCGGTGAGGACTGCCTGCGCCCGGTCGACGGCGCCGATCTTGCCGTAGACGTTGTGCAGGTGGGTGCGGATCGTCGAGACCGAGAGCTGCATCTCGCCGGCGATCTGCTTGTAGACCATGCCCTCGGAGAGGAGGCGCAGGACGTCGAGCTCGCGGCCCGAGAGCGGACAGGGCTCCGTTATCCGTGAGCCGTCGCTGCGGGCGTAGGGGAGCTGGTAGAGGATCTCGCGCAGGGCCTCGGGGTCGAGGCCGCAACGGCGGGCGGAGGTTCGAAGGCGCTCGGGGGCGATCATCTCGCCCTGGGAGTAGTGGGCGACCATGTCGGCGGTCGCCACCATCGCCGCCAGGCCTTCGGCGTCCTCGGCATGGTGGCGCTCGATCGCCACGGCGATCCGCTGCGGCAGGTTCCAGCGCCGCGCCAGCACGCCGCCGACGAGAGCGTGGTCAATGCCGAGGCGGTCGCGTTCCTCGCGCAGGCGCTGCTCGGGGGTCTTGTCGACCGCGTCGAGGTGCCCGCGGTCGGCCGGGTGCAGGTTGGCGATGACGAGCCGGCCGACGTCGTGGAGCAGGGTCGCGACCGCGAGTTCGTCGCGCTCCTCCCAGCCGACCGCCCGGCCGATCTCATCGGCGGCCTGCTGGGTCGCGAGGGCGTGGACGCGGACGTGCTCGGGCCGCATCTCGCGGCCCCCGTTGGGCTCGAAGAAGTCGAAGACGGGTGCGGTCCCGGCGATCGCCAGGATGCCGGAGGGCTTGAGCACCTCGATCGCCTCGGGGATGCTGCCGACGCCGCCGCCGGCCCCGCCGTTTCGGTTGGCGAAGCGCAGCACGGCGATCGCCAGGCCGACGTCCGACTCCGCCGTCTCGACCAGCTCGGCGATGCGGGCCGGGTCGGCGGTCGCGGCCCGCATCACGCGCGCCCGCGACTCCATCAGGACCGGAAACTTCTCGACAGCCTCGAAGGCGGCGGCCAGGCGCGCTCCGGGCGCTCCCTTGGAGTTGCCTTTGCGGGCGCGCACCGCGCCCGCCTTCACCTTCCCGTTGCTGTGTGGCTTGGTCGACTCCATGGGGAAAAAATGCTTCCGCATGGCTCATCGGCAGTCGAGGACGCCCGGTTTAGCTCAGGGGTCCTCAAAACTGAGAAGGGAGAGGGGGCTATTAGTCCATTTGGGTGGGACTTAGCGATCCTGCTTGTCCATCAAGAACGGAGGCGGGCTGCCGCGGCGTCGATGCGCGAGAGCGATTCCTCGCGGCCCAGCGCGGCAAGCGACTCGAAGATCCCGGGCGAGACCGCGGTCCCGGTGATCGCGACTCGAATCGGCTGGTAAACCCGTCCCGGCTTGGCGCCCAGGCGATCCGGGAGCGGGCCGAGGGCGGTCTCCACCGCCTCCGGGTCGAACTCGCCGGCGATCTCTGCCAACGCGGCGCCGGCCGCCTCCAGCGCCGGCAGGGCACCGTCCTTCATCACCTTGTTCCAGGATTTCTCGTCGTCGACGGGCGGTTCGAAGAGAAAGCGGATCAGCGGCCAGACCTCGTCGAGCGTCTGGGCTTTCTCCTGCGCGATCGCGCAAGCCGCGCGCAATCTCTCGTCGGCGTCGCGGTCGAGGTGGCGAGCGACGGCGGCCGTGTACTCCTCGAGCGGCATCTCCCGCATGAAGCGGCCGTTGACCCAACGCAGCTTCTTCTCGTCGAAGATCGCCGCCGCCTTGCCGACGTCCTCGACCCGGAAGCGATTGACCAGCTCCTCGGTGGACATCAGGGTCGTGTCGTCGTCGGTCCCCCAGCCGAGCAGCGCCAGATAGTTGCGGACGGCGGCGGGCAGGTACCCGGCCTCGCGCAGCTCCTGCGCCGAGGCCGCGCCGTGGCGCTTGGAGAGCTTCTTGCCATCGGGCCCGTGCAGCAGCGGCAGGTGGGCGTAGCGCGGCGCCTCGTGGCCGAGGGCGGCGAGGACGAGCAGCTGCTTGGGCGTATTGGAGAGGTGGTCGTCGCCGCGCACCACCTCGGTGATTCCCATCTCTGCGTCGTCGACCGCGACGGCGAAGTTGTAGAGGACCGAGCCGTCGCCGCGGGCGATGACGAAGTCGTCGTAGCTGCGGTTGGGAAAGCTGACCGGGCCGCGGATCAGGTCCTCGACCACGGTCTCCCCCTCGTCGGGAACGCGCAGGCGCACCGCCGCGCCAGGCTCCTCGACCGCCGCGCCCCGGTAGCCCCGGCCCATCCCGTGCTCGGCCTTCCAGGCCTCCACCTCCTTAGCGGTGGCGGAGTCGCGGTAGGCGGCACCGGAGTCGAGCAGCTTCTGCAACGCCTCCGCGTGACGCTCGGCTCGCGAGGCCTGCGAGACCGGCCCTTCGTCCCAGTCCAACTCCAACCAGCGCAGGACGTCGAGGATCTGCTCGACGTTCTCCTCGGTCGAGCGCTCGCGGTCGGTGTCCTCGATCCGCAGCACCAGTTCCCCACCGTCGTGGCGAGCGGCGAGCCAGTTGTAGAGCGCCGTCCGCGCTCCCCCGATGTGCAGAGCCCCCGTTGGAGAGGGAGCGAACCTGAGGCGGGTTGTCATCCCTGCGCGCGCTCTGCCGCGCGCTCTCGCGCCTCACCCTTCTGCTCGAGAGTCATCGCCCCCGGATGACCGTCTCCCGGCCACGGAGTGAGGAGCAGCAGAAGCCGGGTGTCGGAGCGGGCGGTAATCGTGCGGCGCTCGCCGGGAGCGAACTCGAACAGGTGGCCGTCCTCGGCTGAAATGCTCTCGCCGTCGGGAGTGCTTACCTCCACCCCGCCCTCGACCACGACGAGCCGGGCGCGCTCATGAACCTCATGCTCCTGCAGCTGCTCCCCTGCGAGGAGATTCAGCACGATCGCCCGCGCATCGTCTGCCGTGGCGAGGATCTGTGGCTCATGGGGCGGCGCTTCGACCGTTCTCAAGTTCCAGCTCTTCATCGGGGCTCCTAGATGGATCGGGTCTGTACTGCTCAAGGCACATGTTTCCACAGCAGCCAAAACCTGCTCGAATACACGACAGGCCCGCCGAAGCGGGCCTGTCGTGAAGAAGCTGCTCAGCTAGCAGCCCGGCCATGAGCCGAACCCGCCTCAGCGTCAGCAGCACCTTTGACTAAGGACTTACAGCGTAGCGCAGGGACCGGCACTCGACCGAAGTGTGCATCCCCCCGGCGGGACTCGAACCCGCGACCTCGCCCTTAGTCAAAGGTGCGCTCTATCCGCTGAGCTACGGGGGGACACGGCGACGTTATGCCGCGACTTCGAGATAGCAAGGCGCGTTACACGATTGGCTCCATAGGATGCGCATTTCATGCTGATCGGCGCACATGTCTCAACATCTGGCGGCCTCGACAAGGCAATCGAGCGCGGCACGGCGCTGGGCTGCGAATCGATCCAGATCTTGAACCAGAGTCCGCGCATGTGGCGGCCGACGAAATACGGACCGGATGACTTCGCCGCCTTCAAGGACGCGATGGCGGACTCGCCGGTCGAAGCGGTCGTGATCCACGCCGTCTACCTGATCAACTGCGCCACCAAGGACAGGGAGTTGCGTAAGAAGTCGCTGGCCTCCCTCACCCACGCCCTGCGAATCGGCGACGCCATCGGCGCCGCCGGCGTCGTCCTCCACCCCGGGGCGCAGAAGGGCGAGGCCCTCGGCCCCTCGATCAAACGCGCCGCGAAAGTGATCGCAGAGGCACTTAAGGACAGCGACCACTGCCCCCTCCTGCTCGAGCAGACGGCAGGCCACAAGGGACTCCTCGGCCGCGACTTCGATCAGACCGCCGAGCTGATCGAGCTGGCCGGCAGCGGCAAGCGCCTCGGCCTCTGCCTCGACTCCTGCCACCTCTTCGTCCAGGGCTATGACGTCACAGACGAGGAGCACCTCTCCGCCGTCGTCGACGAAGCCGACGCCAAGGTGGGCTTGGACCGCCTCCGGTGCCTGCATGTCAACGACGCCGCCGCCCCCCTCGGCTCCTGCCGCGACCGCCACGCCAACATCGACAAAGGCGAGATGGGCAAGCAGGGCCTGGCCGCCTTCCTCTCCGAGCCAAGGTTCGAGGGCCTACCAGCCACTCTGGAGACGCCGGGCCCGGCCAAGAAAGGCGCAGACAAGAAGGAAGTAACAGAGGCGAAGCGCCTGAGAAAAGCCGGGCTCAAGCGGCGCAAGGGGTAAGGACGGCGGTTGGTCCTCGCGGGAATTGATATCGCACGCGCCTGCGGCGCTTAGCGACAATTAAATTGTCGCTAAGCGCCCGCGGAGCGGGCGCGTGCGACATCAATTCGCCCAGCGACCTTCCGGGGCTCCCCCACCTCAGGGGTTTGAGCGACAACTATTTGACGTGAACGCCGGAGATCGCGCGTGAGATGACCAGGCGCTGGATCTCCGAGGTGCCCTCGAAGATCGTGTAGATCTTTGCGTCGCGGTGCATCCGCTCGACGGGGAACTCGCGGGTGTAGCCGTTGCCGCCGAGGATCTGGATCGCGCGCTCGGTCGCCCAGACGGCGACCTCGCCGGCCTTCAGCTTCGACATCGAGCCCTCGGCGTTTTCGAACTTCTGGCCGCTGCGTCCCATCCAGGCGGCGCGCCAGACGAGCAGGCGGGCAGCGTCGATCTCCAGCTTCATGTCGGCGAGGGTGAAGGCGATCGACTGGTTCTCGACGATCGCCCTGCCGAACTGTTCGCGCTCCTTGGCATATCCGAGCGCGTACTCGTAGGCGGCCCGGGCGATGCCCAGCGCCTGGGCGCCGACCGTCGGCCGGCTCGCCTCGAAGGTCTGCATCGCCGCCTGCGACTTGGCTTTCTTGCCCTCGCGCACGCGCGCCAGCCGTTCGTCGAGCTTCTCCTTGCCGCCCAGCAGGCAGGCGCCCGGCACGCGGCAGTCGTCGAGGTGGATGTCGGCGGTGTGCGAGGCGCGCAGGCCGTGCTTCTTCACCTTGGCGCCCTGCTCGCAGCCTTTGGTCCCCGGCGGGACGATGAAGGCGGCGTGTCCGCGCGAGCCGAGCTCGCGGTCGACCGTGGCGATGACGACGTGGACGTCGGCGATGCCGCCGTTCGTCGCCCAGGCCTTCTGACCGTTGATGATCCACTCGTCCGTCGCCTCGTCGTACTTGGCTGTGGTGCGGATCGCAGACACGTCGGAGCCGGCGTCCGGCTCCGACGAGCAGAATGCGGCGACTTTGGGATCGTCCGCGCTGCCGAAGCACTGCGGGATCCACTCGCCCATCTGCTCCGGGGTTCCCTGCCCGAAGATCGCGGCGACCGCGAGCGAGGTGCCCATGATCGCCATGCCGATGCCGGCATCCCCCCAGAAGAGCTCTTCGTTGGCGATCGGCAGCGTCAGGCCGGTCTCGTCGGCCCAGAACTGGCCGAGCGCTTCGAAGCTGTAGAGGCCGATCTTGGCCGCCTCCTGGATCACCGGCCACGGCGTTTCCTCGCGCTCGTCCCACTCCTCGGCGGCGGGACGGACGACGCCCTCGGCGAAACCGTGCACCCACTCGCGGATGTCCTTCTGGTCCTGGTTCAGCTCGAGGGTGAACTTCGGGCCCTCGGCGCCTGTGCCGTCCGTGTTGCCGGCCGCCTCAGCCACCAGCTTCTCCGCCTCCGCCACTGCCGCTGTATCGCTCATGACGGCGAATTCTACACGAGAAAATGTCGAATTAGCGACTCAGATGTCGCGCAGGTCGAAGGCACGGATGCCCTCGGAGCCGCCGTCGGCGCAGTCGAAGAAACGGCGGTTGACGCAGTCGTAGGAGTCGCCTGAGCCCTCGTAGGCGCGCTCGACCCCGAACTGGCAGTGCGGCAGCGGATCGCCGGTCATCTTCACACCGCCGAAGCCACCCGGCTGCAGAACCGCGTCGAGCTCGACCTTGGCGGCGAAGACGTCCTGCATGCAGCCGACGTACTGCACGCCGTTGAGCATGTCGACGAAGCTGTAGAGATAGCGGCAGCGCATCTCGACGCAACCGCGGGGCTCGACCATCTTGTCGCAGAAGGAACGGCACTGGCGACACTCACCGGTCTTCTCGCGAGTAGCTGGCATGAACAAAGTCTACGGAGGTGTGGCCCCGAAAACCAACGTCTGCCCTGGCTAGGCAGCCAGGGCAGATGCGCTTTCGAGCACGTGGTCGAGCTCGCTGCGAAGCCGGCCCGAGGGCCGCACCCGGTACCCCTCGCCGCACTCGAGCAACGTCGTCTCGCCGGCGCTGCGCACCACGAAGTGCACCTCGGTCTCGCCCTTGTGGTGCTCGAGCACCGACTTCAGTTCGTCGAGCAGGCCCTGGGAGACCATCCCCGCGTCGAGCGGGACCTCGAACGGGCCGCTGTGGACGCTTGCCACCGCCGGCGCCGCGGCGATCTCGGCGGCATCCGGTTCGAAGCGCTCGGCCTCCTGCACGACCAGCTTGGTCTCGCCGCGGTCCTTGTGGTCGAGTCGACCGCGCACGACCACGATCGCGTCGGGGGCGATCACCGCGGCGCTCTCGGCCTGATCGGCCTTGAAGACCAGCAGCTCGACCTGACCCTCGACGTCGTCGAGGGTGGCGAACATCATCTGGCTGCCGCTCTTGGTGCGGATCTTCTTGCACTCGGTGACAATGCCGCCGACGGTCACCCAGGAGCCGTCCTGCTTGTTGGCGAGGTCGGCGAGGCTGCAGTCGACCCGCGCCCGCAGCGCCCCGCGCACTTCGGTCAGCGGATGCGAGGAGAGATAGGTGCCGAGCGTCTCCTTCTCCAGTGCCAGCAGCTCGGCGCGCTCGAACTCCTCGGCGGAGATCGGCGGGCGATGGTGAGCCTGGCCGGCGGCACCCCCATCGCTGTCGCCCGTGTCGCCGAAGTCGAAGATCGATCCCTGGCCGAGCTGGGCGTCCTCTTGGGCCTTCTGGCCGGAGGATTGCGCCGAAGGCAGCGCCTCGAGCATCCCCTTGCGGCTGGCGCCGGTCGAGTCGAGAGCGCCACACTTGATCAGGCATTCGATCCCTCGTTTGTTGACGGCGCGCGAGTCGACCCGTTCGCAGAAGTCCCAGATCGAGGCGATCGGGCTGTCCTCGCGGGCACGCAGGATCGCCTCGACCGCCGCGTGGCCGACGTTCTTGACCGCGTCGAGGCCGAAGCGGATCGCCTTCTCGGAGACAACGAAGTCGTGGTCGGAGGAGTTGACGTCGGGCGGCAGCACCTCGATACCCATCTCCTCGCAGCGGTTGACGAAGAAGGGCACCTTGTCCTTGGTGTTCATCACCGAGGAGATCACCGCGGCCATGTACTCGGCCGGATAGTTGGCCTTGAGGTAGGCGGTGCGGTAGGAGATCAGCCCGTAGCAGGCGGCGTGGGACTTGTTGAAGGAGTAGTCGGCCGCGGCTTCGTTCAGCTTCCAGAGATCGGCGGCGACGTTGGGGGCCGTGCCGGACTCCTTCAGGCCGGCCATGAACTTGTCCTTCATCGTCGCCATCAGGTCGCGCTTCTTCTTGCCGATCGCCTTGCGCAGGTCGTCCGCCTCGGCGCCGGAGAAGCCGGCCATCTCGCGGGCGATCGCCATCAGCTGCTCCTGGTAGACGACGCAGCCGTGGGTCTCCTCGGTGATCGCGCGCAGGCGCGGGTCCGGGTAGCGCACCGTCGAGGGGTCCTTCTTGCCCTTCGCGTAGGCGGGGATGTAGGCCATCGCCCCGGGGCGGTACAGCGCGCCGAGCGCGACTAGGTCGGCGAACTCGGTCGGGCCGACCTTGCGCAGCGCCTCGCGCATCCCCTCGGACTCGAACTGGAAGACGCCGGTCGAGTCGCCTTTGGCGAGCATCGCGTAGGTCTTGGCGTCGTCGATCGGGATCTCTTCGATCTTGATCGTCTCGCCCCGGGAGCGCTGGATGATCTCGATCGCATCCTCGATCACGTCGAGGTTGCGCAGGCCGAGGAAGTCCATCTTCAGCAGGCCGATCTCCTCGATCGGCCCCATCGAGTACTGGGTGACGATCTTGTACTGGCGCTCGGCTTTGCCGCTCCCGTTGCCGTTGGAAACGGCGGGAGCGGTCTTGTCCTCGGCCAACTGCAGCGGTACCACCTCCTGCAGCGGGCGGTCGGCGATCACCACCGCGGCGGCGTGGATCGAGTTGTTGCGAATGATCCCCTCGAGGCCCTGGGCGACGTCGATGATCCGCTTGGCGTCGGGCTCGGAGTCGTAGGTCTTCTTCAACTCCTGGCCTGATTTGAGGCATTCCTCGAAGGAGGGGCTACGACCCATGACCGGCTCCGGGATCTGCTTGGCGAGGCGATCGCCGCTGCCATAGTCGAAACCGAGCACACGGGCCGCGTCGCGGGTCGCGGCCCGCGGGGCCATCTTGCCGAAGGTGATGATCTGTGCCACCGACTCGCGGCCGTATTTCTCGGCGACGTAGCGGATCACCCGCTCGCGCCCGCGCACGGAGAAGTCGATGTCGATATCCGGCATCGACTTGCGGCCGGGGTTGAGGAAGCGCTCGAAGAGCAGATCGTTGGCGAGCGGGTCGATGTCGGTGATCGTCAACGCGTAGGCGACGATCGAGCCTGCCGCGGAACCGCGCCCCGGGCCCACCGCGACGCCATTGTCCTTGGCGTAGCGAACGAAGTCCCAGACGATCAGGAAGTAGGAGGAGAATCCCATCTCCTCAATCACGCCGAGCTCGAACTCGAGCCGCTCCCGTGCCTCGGCCGGGACCGGGTCGCCGTAGCGGGCGCGCATGCCCTCGTCGACGATGCGGCGCAACATCGCCTCCGGCTCCTCGCCGTCGGGCGCCGGGTAGCGCGGCAGCAGCAGCTTGCCGAGCTCGATCTCGGCGTTGCAGCGCTCGGCGATCTCCAGCGTGGTCGGCACCGCCTCGGGCCACTCGGCGAAGGAGTCGGCCATTTCGTCGCTGCTCTTCAGGTAGAACTCGTTGGTGTCGAAGCTCATCTTCGGCGCTTCCAGGGTGGACTTGGTCTGCACGCAGAGCAGCGCCGCGTGGTTGTCGAAGTCCTCGCGTCGCAGGTAGTGGACGTCGGCGGTCCCGACCAGCGGCCGGCCCAGCTCACGCGCGTAGCGAACGATTCCCTCGTTTGCCTTGTCCTGCTCGGCGATGCCGTTCTTCTGTACCTCGAAGTAGACCTGCTCGGGGCCGAATGCCTGGATCAGGTCGTCGAGGTGGGCGCGGGCGTCGTCGGGGCGCTCCTCGACCAGGCGGCGGCAGAAACGCGACTGCAGGCAGCCGGTGAGGACGATCACGCCCTCGGCGTGGGCGGCGAGCATCTCCATGTCGACGTTGGCCTTGCCGCGCGAGAAGCCTTCGAGAAAGCCAGCCGAGGTGAGCTTGATCAGGTTGGCCAGACCAGCATCGTTCTCAGCCAGCAGGGTGAGATGGTTGCGCTCGTACTTGGGCTTCTCCTTGAGCGTCTTCACGTCGTCGACGAAGTAGGCCTCGAAGCCGGCGATCGGCTTGATCCCGTGTTTCTTGCAGGCCTTGTAGAGGTCGACGGCGCCGTTCATCACGCCGTGATCGGTGAGCCCGAGAGCAGGCTGCCCCATCTCTGCCGCCCGTGCCGCCATCGCATCGATCTTGCAATGCCCGTCGAGCAGCGAGTACTCGCTGTGGGCGTGGAGATGGACGGCGGCGGGGCTGCTCACGGGCTGCTGGCGATCATGCCAAGCAGGTCAGATGGAGCGGGTCGATTTTGTGGGTCTTCCGCGCTAGTTCCGTGTGTATTTCAGGGCGAAGCGGGGACAGAGATCCCGAGGAGGGGTTCCCGCTTAACTTTTCGAGGGGCGGGGATTGCTGGCGCTCGAACCTCGCTCGCGAAAAAGTACAAGACGCTCCACCCCTGCCGGGATCGGCCCTTAGGTTGCGCCCGCTGCAGCAGCGATCTCGGTGTACGCGGCGACAGGATCGGCCGCGCCGAAGATTGCGGATCCAGCTACGAAGAGGGTGGCTCCGGCCATGGCGACGGAGCCGGCGGTGGTGGCGTCGATGCCGCCGTCTACCTCGATCTTCGCCTTGCCGGCCAGCGGCTTCAGGCGCGAGACCTTGTCGGGAGACCCCTCGATGAACGACTGGCCGCCCCAGCCGGGATTGACCGTCATGCAGAGGACGATGTCGGCGAGGTCGCTCAACTCGGACACGGCCTCGACCGGCGTCCCGGGGTTGAGCGCTATGCCGGCCAGGCAGCCCAGATCGCGGATCGCGGCGAGGGTGCGGTTGGCGTGCGGCGTCGCCTCCTCGTGGAAGGTGATCGAGTCGGCGCCCGCCTCGGCGAAGGCCTCGATCTGGCGCTCGGGCCGCTCGATCATCAGGTGCACGTCGATCGCCCCTCCCGCGGCGTGGACCCGGTCGGCGATCGAGGCGGCGACCAGCGGCCCGATCGTGATCGGCGGCACGAAGTGCCCGTCCATCACGTCGAAGTGGATCACCCGCGCGCCGGCGTCCATCACCTCGTCCAGCTGGGTGCCGAGCCGCGCGAAGTCGGCCGAGAGGATCGAGGGCGCCACCCGCGGCGAGGCGATCAGCTCCGCCATCCGCTCGCTCATACCGGCCTCAACATCGAATCACCGCACATCTGGCAGGTCATGTCCTCGGTGGTGCTCATCCGCGCGATCGTCTGGTGTTCGCCGCAGTTCGGGCACTGCGACACGAGCTCGAAGCGGCGCAGACAGTACACGCAGCGGAAGCGGCCCGGGAGCTGCGTCGGCCGAAGCCAGGGCTCGCCGCAGCCGGGACAGGCCGCCCGGCGCATGACGCCCAGCTCCTTGTCGTCTGCCTCACTCATCGCCACCATCATCCCTGCTCAGGCGGCAGATGAAGAAACCGGTCGTACAGTCGCGGTCCGGCCGAACCTGCAGACAGCGCGAATCGACCCCCGATGCCAGGCCCGGGGCCAGCGCCCCGAGGTCGTCGACGCTCAGCGCAGGAACCTCGCCCGCCTCGACTGCGGCAACCAGTGCGGCGACCTGGTCCTCGTTCTCGCGGCGGGAGATCGTGCAGGTCGAGTAGACGAGCGTGCCCCCGGGGCGCAGCGCCTCCAGGCCACGGCGCAGCAGCAACGCCTGCTCCTCGACCAGGCGCTCGATCGCCTTCGGCGACTTGCGCCAGCGCGCGTCGGGCCGCGAGGCGAGGGCACCGAGG
>DASSMU010000065.1:0-10465 GCA_035701465.1 Solirubrobacterales bacterium | reverse complement strand
TGGACACCGCGGGGGCCACTTGTCGCCCACGGTTGCGCCGCTCGCTTTCTGCGAACCTGCCCGCCATATGCAGGGGGATCCTCACGCACCCATGCTGGTTGGCGCCGGTCAGCTCAGCCAGCGCGACCGGGGGCTGGCTCTGTCGCCGCTCGATCTGATCGTGCGCTCGGTGCGCCTCATGAGCGAGACCCCGGGGGTAGGGCAACTGCTCGGCCGCGCCGAGTCGGTGAGGATCGTCGACTGTCTCTCGTGGCCGGTCCCCGATCCCGGCGCCCTCGTGGCGCGGGAGCTGGGTCTGGAGCCGGCGGAGACCGTGCGGACGCTGACCAGCGGCACGGGGCCGATCGACCTCCTGGCCGACGCCTGCGTCCAGATCCAAGCAGGCCGACTCGATGTCGCTCTGATCGCCGGCGCCGAGGCGATCGGCCCCTTCATGCGCGCTGCCCGCGAGGGCCGTACGACCGGTTGGCCCGAGCAGCCTGCGGAGACGACTCCCACGCGGCTGCTCGGCGACGATCGGCCTGCCAGCCACGAAATCGAGCTTGCAGCAGGCCTGCTGGCCCCGATCCACTACTACCCGTGGTTCGAGAACGCCCTGCGAGCCGCCGCCGGCCGGAGCTCGAACGAGCACCGGGAGTGGGTGGCCGGTCTTTGGAGCCGCTTCGCCGAAGTGGCGGCATCCAATCCCCACGCGTGGGTCCGAGAGGCGCCCTCGGCGGAGGAGATCCTCGCGCCGGGCAAGGACAACCGGATGGTTGCTTTCCCCTACTCCAAGCTGATGACGGCGAACATCCAAGTGGACCAGGGCGCGGCGCTCCTGCTCTGCAGCGCGCGGGCGGCAGAGGAGGCAGGGATCAAGCCCGAGCGCCGGGTCTTCGTGCACGCCACCGCCGCCGCCCACGACCACTGGTTCGCAGCCTCACGCCAGGACCTGCACCGCTCGCCGGCGATCGCCGCCTGCGCCCGCGCTTCTCTCTCCGCCGCGGAGATCGGCATCGACGACATCGCCCATCTTGACCTCTACTCGTGCTTCCCCTCGGCGGTGCAGATCGCAGCCGGGGAGCTTGGGACCGACCTGGCGACCGACACCCGCCCCCCGACCATGACCGGCGGGCTCACCTTCGCCGGCGGGCCGGGAAGCAACTACGTGACCCACTCCCTGGCCGCAATGAGCGATCGCCTGCGTGAGGACCCCGGCGCCCACGGACTGCTGACCGGCGTCGGCTGGTACATGACCAAGCACGCCAACGCCGTGCTGTCCACCAGCCTCCCGGCCCGGCCCTACACGCATTCCGAGCCGCAGGCAGAGGTCGACGCCCTGCCGCAGCGCCGGATTGTGGCGGCGGCCGAGACCGACGCCCCGATCGAGTCCTACACGGTCACCTACGACCGCGACGGATCGCCGGTGCAGGCAACCGTCAGCCACCTGCTCGCGGACGGCAGCCGCGCCCTGACAGGCAGCAGCAACGAGGAAACGATCCGCGAGCTACTGGACGGCATCGGACCCGGAGCACGACTGTCGACTTAGGCACACCATCGTGTGCTCAAGTCGACAGTCGTGGGGCTCCGGCGTCGGTTTGGGCCCATGCCTCGCTCAGGAAGGCCGATAGCTCTGCGTTCAGGCGCTTCGGGCTGAGCCGCCACTCGAGGATCGAGTTGGCCTCGACCAATCGCGCATTCAGCAGCTCCTCGGCGAGCATGCCGGAGTCGCTGAACGGATGCACCGGATCGCGCGTGTGACCGACGATCAGGGTCGGTTGCTCAATTCCCATCCGCTCCTCCCGGTGTGGTGCGGTCTCTCCGAGTAGGAGGCCCTCCAGCACCGCGCCCGAGGGGCCGGGCCGCTGGCGAATCCAGTCGAGGCCGATGTCGATCAGGTAGTTGGTTCGGGGAATCGCGGAGGTGAGGCGCGAGACCAGCTCGAGCGCGGGCCGACCCAAACGCAGGCCGAGCAGGACCGGAGTGAAGGCGCCGGCCACCGCGGGCAGCGCGTTGTCGAGCACCGGCATCTCGATGAAGAGTCCGCGGACCCGATCGGGCTCGCGCACCGCTAGCTCGAGGGCGACGTTGGCGCCCAGCGAAGTCCCGCCGACCACGGCCGAGGGCTGCTCAAGGTGGTCCAGCAGCGCCGCCACCTGCCGCGCGAACAGGGGCATCGAGTAGAGGCGCAGGTCCTCGGGCCGGTCCGAACGCCCGTGCCCGAGCAGGTCGACGCATACGACCCGGTTGCCGCGCCGCGCCAGCGCCGGTGCCAACCCTTCGTACATGCGTCGGTTCATCAGCAGCCCGTGGACGAGCACGAGCAACCGCTCGCCCTCCCCGTAGGAGTCGTACTCGATCCGGTGGCCCTCGTAGCGGAAATGGCCCATTGATCAATCTTGACGGGTGGAAGGCCCTGGGGACGAGTATTGAGCTGGAGGGCCGATCCGCGTCATGACGATTACTCAATGATCGCCAGCACCGGAGCATGAGACCGCCCGGATCTCGAGACGGTCCCATGCTTTCGGGCTGTGCTTACCGGAGGTGCCGCCGACACGGCTTTAATCGGAGATAAACACCTGTTCTAACGAGGTGGCGACGACGTCGATTTCACCTTTTTCCGGACAGAAAGTGCCGCTATCCTTGGTGACTTTTTGTTTTTCAACCGTGAATTCTCCGTTTACCGCCGTTGATAATAACGGTCCGAAGATATGTCCTTCCAAGCCTTCACCTTTGTATCTGCAGTTGAAAAATGCACCGCAAACCACGTGTAATAATAATTTGAAGGTGAAGCTCGCTGATTCATGGCCTGTCTTTAAGACCCTTACTTCCGCAGGTCCATTTTCTTCAGTGACAGTACATTTATTGTTGCAGTTTGAGTAGGTGACAGCACCGTCGAGTATCAGTGGACTGGCTAATGCCGATCGGGCGTCGCCTAAGAATAATCCGTCGCATTCGACGGTAATGGCGCTGGTTAACAGGGTTGTCTTTTTCCCGACTTGCGTCACCGCGTGCGAATGCGTGATGAAATTGTTCGCCGAACAGGGACTTTCATCCGCTTCGCAAAACGCGGTATTTCCTTCGGCCATCGCCGAAGAGGCGCTTGCGAGAGCAACCGCCATCAATGCCACCAACGCTGTCGGGCCAAACTTGATCGACTTCATTGCTTCTCCTTCCCGGCGATTTCGCCGAGGTCAATTTAAGGTGGCTTACTTATATGAGCGAAACCACCGACAGCGCAACTATTAGTCGCAACAGGAGAGTTCCTCTCTCATGGAGCAGGGGCAACAAAGCGCTTTTACCTGCAGACACTGGGGTGTCCATCTTGCGCGTGCGCGGGATTGTGCGTTTCGCCTCCCCGCCGAAAGAGTCGTCCGGATGATCCCACGCGCGAGCAAAGGGCCGCCCGAGGGCGGCCCTTTGCCAGGTGCTTGGGAACGAACGCGGGAACCACGGCCGGGTGGGACAACGCCCGGTCTCCCTTTGCTCGCCGGTGCCCGGGTTGGATTCCGCCGGGCTGCCGAAACAAGTGCGGCGCCTAGCGGCCCTGCACCTCCAGTGTCCCCTTAAGCATGTGACTCAAAATAGGACCACCTCCTTTCTCTGGTCCGCTGATTGAAGCAGATCGATCAGCGGATCCGGCCCGGCCACCAGACGCGCTCGCCGCAGAGGCGGGTGATCGCCGGCACCAGCAGGGCGCGGACGGCAAAGGTGTCGAGCAGGACCCCGATCGCGACCGTGGCCCCGATCTGGACCAGCTGTTCGAGCGGCAGCAGGGTCAGGGTGGCGAAGGTGCCGGCGAGAATCAGGCCGGCGCCGGTGACGACCCCGCCGGTGTCCTCGAGCGCAGCAAGGATGCCCTCGCGGGTCCCCTGCTCCACCGCCAGCTCCCGCGCCCGGGTCATCAGGAAGATGTTGTAGTCGACCCCGAGGGCGACCAGGAAGATGAAGGCGAGCAGGACGAGGTCGAAGGCGAGGCCGCTGGACCCGAACAGCTTCGTGAAGGCGAAGGTGACCAGGCCAAGGGTCGCTGCGAAGGAGGCGACGACGGTGAGCATCAGGTAGCCGGGCGCGGCGAGAGCGCGCAGGACGAGGACGAGGATCAGACCGACGACGAGCAGGACCGCGGGCACGATCAGCCTCGTGTCGCGGACGTTGGTCTGCTCGACGTCGTAGTTCTCGGCTGGGATCCCACCGACGAGGGCGCTCGGCGCGACTTTCTCGAGCTTGTCGCGGATTCCCTCGACCAGACTGGCCGCTTCTCCCGAGTAGGGGTTGTCGCGCAGGACGATCGCCACAGCGGCTACGCCGGAGGCTGCCGACGGCGGGATCGGCACGGCGAGCTTGACCGAGTGCAGGTGCGCCAGGCCGTCCAACGCGGCCTCGACTTCGTCGAGGTCGACGACCGCGGTCAGCGGCGAGCCGAGGCCGGGAGGGAAGTGTTCGTCGAGGACTTCGTTGCCGCGGCTGGATTCGGTCGAGTGCGTTTCCCCTTGGCCGAAGCCAATCGTGCCGTGGTCGACGAGGTTGCCGAGCGCGAGGACGAAGAGCCCGGCGAACACGGCGACGACGATCGTGCGGGGGCGGCGGCGGACCAGGCCCGCGACCCGGGCCCAGCGCCGCCCCCTCTCCCCCGGCTCCGCCGAGCCGTGGGCCGGCCAGAACGCCCGCCGGTCGAGCAGCGAGAGCACGGCGGGCAGCAGGGTGAGGGCGGCGACGAGCATCGTCGCGATGCCGATCGCGAGGACCGGCCCGAGCCAGTGGGTCGACTCGAGGTCGGCGAGCAGCAGGACCAGCATTGCCGCGATCACCGTCCCGGCCGAGGCGGCGATCGGCCTGACACTTGCCGCAAGCGCGGCCGGCAGGGCGACGGCCGGCTCCCGGCCGGCCCCGAGCTCCTCGCGGTAGCGGTGGATCAAGAGCAGCGAGTAGTCCGTGCCGGCACCGAAGATGAGGACGAGGAGCAGCATCGTGCCCTCGGTGTTGACCGTGATCGCCCCTGCCTCGATCAGCAGATAGGCGATGCCGGTCGCGGTCAGGTAGGCGGTGCCGACCGCGAGCAACGGCAGCAGCGCCAGGACCGGCGCCCTGTAGACGAACAGCAGCAGGAGCAGGACCAGTCCCAGGGTCGCGAACAGCAGCGTGCGACCGGCGTCGTCGGCGACCCGCTCGAGGTCGGCGGCCATCCCGCCGGGTCCGGTCACGTAGGAACTCAGGCCGGGACGGTGGCGTTCGGCGAGAAAGGCACGGATCTTTGCCACCCCTTTGACCACGGCGCCGCGATCGTCGGCGTCGATCCCCACGGCGATCAGCGCCGCCTTGCCGTCGCGCGAGATCGGCCCGACGCCGCGGGCAATCCGGGCAACGTCCCCAAGCGGCTGCTTCGCCTGGCCCGAGAACGGCGCCAGGACCGGGGTCGCCCCGGTCAGGCCGAGCCGTTCGAGCCCCCTGCCGAGTCGGCCAATCACGTTCAGGTCAGCGCCGGTCAGGCCTCGGTTGCGCTCGAAGACGATCAGCACCGGCACATCCGCCCCGCCTTGGAAGTCACGCTGGAGCAGGTCCACGGCCCGCGTCGACTCCGCGTTCGCGGGCAGGAAGCTGCTCTGCCCGGCCGATGTCACATCGGCGATCTGCGTCCGCGCCACCAATCCGGCAGTACCGAGCACGAGCCACACGGCAACCGTCGCCCAGCGTCCCCGCGGGCCTGTCACAGCCGCGGCAAATCGAGCGACGCGCACGGCGGGATACTAAGCACCGACGATGACGCCTCAGCCGGCTGACTTCGCCTTTAGTGGTCCGATATGACCAGAAAAGGCGAAGTCACCGTCAGCCGAACTCGATCACGCTGCGGATGCCGTCCTGGGCCTCCATCAGCTCGAAGCCGCGGTTGACCTCGTCGAGGGAGATACGGTGGGAGATGAAGGGGTCGACGTCGATCTCGCCGGCCAGGCAGCGGTCGATCAGCTTCGGGACCTGGTCGCGGCCCTTGACGCCGCCGAAGGAGGAGCCGGCGACGCGGCGGCCGGTGATCAAAAGACGGGGCACGATGTCGAGGGTCTCCCCCTTGCCGGCGACCCCGGCGACGGTGCAGAGGCCCCAGGCCATCCGCGCCGCTTCGACCGCCTGGCGCATCACGGCGACGTTGCCGGTCGCCTCGAAGGTGTAGTCGGCGCCGAAGCCGCCGGTCATCTCGAGGATCTGCTCGACGGCGCCCTCGCCACCTTCTATGACGTCCGTCGCGCCCTGGCCACGGGCCAGCTCGAGTCGCTCCGGGGAGAGATCGACGCAGACGATGCGCTCGGCGCCCTGTAGCCGGCAGCCGGCGACCGCCCCCAGCCCGACCATCCCCGCCCCGAAGACGGCACAGGTACTTCCGGGCTTGACTGCGGCGGTGTTGATCGCCGCGCCGAGGCCGGTCGAGAGGCCGCAGGCGAAGAGGCAAGCGTGCTCGAACGGCGCCTCCGGGTCGATCTTGGCCAGGGCGATCTCGGGCATCACCGTGTACTCGGCGAAGGTCGAGCAGCCCATGAAGTGGCGGATGTCGTCACCCCCGCGCGAGATCCGGGTGCTGCCGTCGGGGAGGAAGCCCTTGTTCTGCTGCTCGCGGATCGCCAGGCAGAGGTTGGTCCGCGGATCGAGGCAGTGGACGCACTCGCCGCACTGGGGCGAGAAGAGGGTGACGACGTGATCGCCCGGGCGCAGCGAGGCCACATCGGGCCCGACGCTCTCAACGACGCCCGCCCCCTCGTGGCCGAGCACGGTCGGCGCGTATCCCGACGGGTCGGCGCCGGAGGCGGTGTAGAGGTCGGTGTGGCAGACGCCGCAGGCGACGAGACGAACCAGAACCTCCCCCGCCCGCGGCTCGGCGAGCTCGACCTCCTGCACCGCGAGCGGCTCGCCGAACTCCTCGAGGACCGCCGCGCGCATCTTCATCGCCAACCTGCCTCGCCCCGGATCAACCGCTCTTGAAGCGGGCAGCCTCCTCCGAGCCGCCCGTCGCGTCGCCCTCGCTGTAGGAGTGGGCGCCGGCACCGGCGAGCTTGCCGCCGTCGACGATCAGGTACTCCTCGCGGATCGGCCGCCCGTCGAACCAGCACTCGAGGATCTCGCGCGTCCCGGCCGCGTAGCGAGCCTGGGCGGAGAGGCTGGTGCCGGAGGTGTGTGGGGTCATGCCGTGATGGGGCATCGAGCGCCAGGGGTGGTCTCTCGGCGCCGGCTGCGGGAACCAGACGTCGCCGGCGTAGCCGGCCAGCTGGCCGCTCTCGCAGGCCCGCGCGACCGCGTCGCGGTCGCAGATCTTGCCGCGCGCAGTGTTGATCAGGTAGGAGCCCCGCTTCATCCTGGCGAGCATCTCGGCGTCGAAGAGGTTCTCGGTCTCGGGGTGAAGCGGCGCGTTGATGGTCACCACGTCGCAGACCTCGACCATCGACGCCGCGTCGGGGTGAAAGGTGACGCCGAGCTCCTCCTCGACCTCGGCCGGCAGGCGATGGCGGTCGGTGTAGTGCAGGCCGACCTCGAACGGCTTCAGGCGGCGCAGGACCGCCGAGCCGATCCGCCCCGCGGCGACCGTGCCGACCTGCATGCCCTCCAGGTCATAGGAGCGCGAGACGCAGTCGGCGATGTTCCAGCCACCCTCGACCACCTGCTGGTAGGAGGGGATGTAGTTGCGGACCAGGGCCAGGATCATCATCACCACGTGCTCGGCGACGCTGATGCTGTTGGAATAGGTGACCTCGGCGACGGTCAGGCCGCGCTCGATCGCCGCCTGCAGGTCGACGTGGTCGGAGCCGATCCCGGCGGTCAGCGCCAGCTTCAGCTTCGGCGCCTTGGCAATCCGCTCGGCCGTCAGGTAGCCGGGCCAGAAGGGCTGGGAGATGACGACCTCCGCCTCGGGCAGCTCGCGCTCGAAGACCGAGTCCGGGCCGTCCTTGTCGGAGGTGACGATCAGCCGGTGCCCGCGCTCCTCCAAGAACTCGCGCAGGCCCAGCTCCCCCGAGACGCTGCCGACCAGCTCGCCGGGCGTGAAGCCGAGGGCCTCGGGCGTCGGCGTGCTCTGGCCGTCGTGGTAGCGCTCGATCGTCGGCACATCGTCGCGCGCGTAGTTCGGCGGGTAGCCGTCCACCGGGTCGTCGTAGAGCACGCAGAGCACGTTCGCCATCGCTAGACCACCTTCTGCTCCACCAGGCTGCGGCCGCAGTCGGCAACCGTATCCTCGACCGGGCGGGGCGACCAGCCGAGTTGGGCTTCTGCCTTCGCGCTCGACATCTCGACCTTGCGGCCGAGCTGGCCGGCGATCGAGCGGACTCCGGAGTCGAAGATCCCCATGCCGCGAACGACGAGGTCGGGGACGTTTCGCTTCGGCACCTTGGCGGCGTCGGGGCCGAGGCGGTCGCGAAGCACCGCGGCGACTTCGGAGAGCCACTGGAAACGGGCCACGGCGATGAAGCGCTCACCGCCTGCCTCAGGAGCGGTCATCGCTTTGATGTGCAGGTCGGCGACGTCGCGGACGTCGACGATGCTGAAGCCGATCCGCGGCGCCCCGGGCATCCCCTTCAGCAGTCGCTCGATCAGTTCGAGCGAGTATGAGCGGTCGTCGCTCATCACGGGGCCGAGGATCGCGCCGGGATTGACGACCGCAAGCTTCTCCTTTGCGCCTCGCTCTTCGACGAATTCCCACGCCGCCCGCTCGGCGATCGTCTTCGAGCGCGTGTAGGGGGTCAGCTTGGGGTGGTCGGCGTCGGTCCAGTCGGCCTCGGTCAGCGGCGCCGAGGCCTGGTTGGTGCTGCCGCCGACCGCGGCGATCGAGGAGGTGACGACGATGCGTCCCACCCCGGCGTCGAGCGCGGCCTTCAACACCCGCAACGTCCCTTCCCGCGCCGGCACGATCAGCTCGTCGGGGTCTTTCGGCTGCCGCAGCGGGAACGGGGAGGCAACGTGGAGGACGTAGTCGCAGCCCTGAACCGCCTGCTCCCACCCGCCGTCAGCGAGTAGGTCCGCCGTCAGCACCGTGAGGTTGTCGCCGGCGTCGACCTCGGGCTCGAGCCTGGCCCGGACCTCCGCTTCCCGTGAGATGTCGCGAACGGTGGTGCGCACCCGGTAGCCGCGGCGCAGCAGCTCGACCAGGCACCATCCACCGAGGTAACCCGAACCGCCGGTGACGAGGACCGTTTCCATCCGCGTGAGAGTATCCGGATTAGATGAGCGACTTCCTGGTCAAGCGAGACGACCTGCGCGAGTGCCGCGTCGCGGAGTCGGTGACGCCCGAGGTCGGGCCGGGCCAGGCGCTGCTGCGTGTCGACACCTTCGGGCTCACCGCCAACAACATCACCTACGCCGTGATGGGCGAGGCGATGTCCTACTGGGACTTCTTCCAGGCCGAGGACGGCTGGGGCCGGGTGCCGATGTGGGGCTTCGCCGAGGTGGAGCGCAGCGAGGCCGAGGGAGTCGCGGCCGGGACCCGGCTCTACGGCTACCTGCCTCCCTCCTCACACCTACTCGTCACGCCAGTGAACGTAGACGGGCAGGGATTCGTCGACGGCTCCCCGCACCGGGCGGCACTGCCCTCTGCCTACCACCGCTACTCGGCGACCGGGGCCGATCCTTTCTACCGAGCGGACACGGAGGAGATGCAGATGCTGCTGCGGCCGCTCTTCTTCACCTCGTTCCTGATCGACGACCAGCTCGACGACGACAGGCTGACCGACCAGGGGCCGATCGTGATCTCCAGCGCCTCGAGCAAGACGGCGATCGGCGCCGCCTTCCTGCTGGCGCAGCGCGAGGGAGTCGAGACGATCGGCCTCACCTCGCCGCGGAGCGTCGAGTTCGTCGAAGGCCTGGGGATCTACGGCCGCACGGTCTCCTACGACGAGATCGACTCCCTCGACAGCGGGCCCGCCGCCTACGTTGACGTCGCTGGCGACGCGGCCGTGCGCCACGCCGTCCACTCCCACTTCGGCGACGACCTGACCCACAGCATGGCTGTCGGAGTCACCCACTGGGAGGACTTCGGCTCGGGACAGGGCGAGCTGCCGGGCCCGGCACCGAAGCTCTTCTTCGCCCCCGACCGGGTCGTCAAGCGCTCCCAGGACTGGGGCGACGCCGAGCTCATGCAACGCACCGCCAACGCCTGGCACCCGTTCTGCGATTGGACCGCCACCTGGCTGGAGACGATCCCCGGCCAGGGCTTCGACGGGGTCAAGAGTGCCTACCTGAACGTGATCGAGAGCCACGTCGACCCGAAGACCGCCCACGTGATCTCGCTCGCCGGCTAGAACCCCAGGGACCGAAGCACTCCTGCTCTCACGCCGCGAGGGAGAAGCCGAAGCAGTGCTGAGTCCGGGGTACCCGGTGGGTGCGAAGTGACCGTGATGTCGGCACCCTGGTCCTGCGGAGTCTCCACTCCGACCTTCTCAAGGACGAGCCGGAACACCCACGTGTCGTTCACCGGGAGAAGCACGCCGGTGACTCTCGGCGAGACGTTCTGCGA
>DASSMU010000064.1:0-28751 GCA_035701465.1 Solirubrobacterales bacterium | reverse complement strand
GGGGGGGTCGAGGACGGACCGTGGCCCGCCCGCAGCGCCCCCCTCATCCCGTGACAGGACCCGCGGTCGAGACGCATGGTCCCTTGCCGATCAAGGGTTGCTGAAACCCAGCGAGAACCCCTCGGCCATGGCTATCACCATCGCCCCGCCCACAGAGTCCCGCTTCGAGTCCCTAGTCCTCGACTTCCTCTCCTATCTGGAGCTGGAGCGCGGCCTCTCGCGCAACACCCTCGACGCCTACCGCACCGACCTGCACCAGTACGGGGAGTACCTCGCCGCCCACCACCTCGACGCGCTTGCCGCGGGGCCGGCTGACGTCAGCGAGTTCCTGGCTGAGTTGGCGACCGGCGGGGACCGCCCCGCCTGTTCCTCGGCGACCGTCCACCGCAAGGCGGCCTGCCTGCGCTCCTTCTACAAGCAGCTGCGTCGCGACGAGCTGATCGGCGACGACCCCACGGCGGCCCTGAGCGCCCCACGGCGTGCCAAGAAGCTTCCCCAGGTCCTCAACTACGCCGAGGTGCAGAAGCTGCTCGCGGCGCCGCGCGGCGACGAGCCGACGACCCTGCGCGACCGGGCGCTGCTCGAGGTGATGTACGCCTGCGGGCTGCGCGCCTCGGAGACGATCGGGCTGGAGGTCGCCGACGTCGACCTGCACGAGGGCTTCCTGCGCGCCCGAGGCAAGGGCAGCAAGGAACGCCTGGTCCCGCTCGGCCGCAAGGCGATCGCCGCGATCTCCGGTTACATGCGAAGCGGCCGTCCCAAGCTGATCGGCGAGCGCCACGAGGACAAGCTCTTCGTCAACTTCCGCGGCGGGCCGCTGAGCCGCCAGGGTCTCTACAAAATCGTCCAGCGCAACGCCCGCACCGCCGGCCTCGGCGGTCAGATGAGCCCGCACACGCTGCGCCACAGCTTCGCCACTCACCTGCTGGCGGGAGGTTGCGACCTGCGCGCCGTCCAGGAGATGCTCGGCCACGCCGACATCGCGACCACCCAGCTCTACACCCACCTGTCCGGCGAGCACCTGAAGGACGCCTACTTCAAGGCCCACCCCCGCGCCACCGCCAGCTGACCGCTGTCGTGTAGAACTGGCGGATGCCCGAGCTGCCGGAGGTGGAGACCGTTTGCCGGCAGCTCGATCCGGAGCTGACCGGACTGAAGATCGAGGCCTTGGAAGTACTCGATGCTCGCTGGTGCCGGCCTGTTGCGCCCGCCAAGCTGGAGGCGGCGGTTGGGGGGTCGACCATCGAGGGGCTCGGGCGACGGGGCAAGTACTTGCTGCTGGCGCTCGACGGCGCCCGGACGCTGGTGATGCACCTGCGGATGACGGGGAACCTCGTCCTCGTAAAGGGAGAGATCAAGCTCGACCCCTCCGAGGGGAGACGACTGTACGAGGGCGAGCGCTCGGTCTCCGAGCGCCACCTGCGCGCCCGCTTCCGGCTCGACGACGGGCGCGAGCTCTGGTTCACCGACCCGCGTCGCTTCGGCGAGGCTTTTCTGATCGACGACGCCCGTCTGGATCAGCGTTTCGCGAAGCTCGGCATCGAGCCGCTCTCAGATGCCTTCACTCCCGAGGCGCTGGGGGAGATGGCGGCCGGTCGAACGGCACCGTTGAAGTCATTTCTGCTCGATCAGTCCGGGGTCGCGGGCGTCGGCAACATCTACGCCGACGAGGCGCTCTTTCGGGCTCGCCTGCACCCGCTCTCTCCCGCGGGCTCGATGAAGCCCGAGCACCAGGAGGCCCTGCGCGACGCCGTCGTCGCAGCGCTCGAAGCCGGGATAGACGGCGGCGGCGCCTCGATCGACGACTACCGCGACGGTCGCGGCGAGAAGGGGACGATGCAGAACGAGTTCCTCGTCCACACCCGCGAGGGCGAGCCCTGCCCACGATGCGACGGCCCGATCGCTCGGATCGTCGTCTCCGGCCGCTCGACCTACTACTGCCCGAATTGCCAGGTGCGCCTGCGCCGCAAACCGCGCCGCGGTCGCAGTTCCCGCCGCTGAGCGAGTGAAAAGACGACCGCAAGCGGTGTAGTTGCGTGGCCGCCCCAAGCGGTCGTCATTCCTTCCGCATAACGGCGGAAATGACGACCGCGACACGCCGTCCGGCGCGTCGTTCACCGTAGGCCGGCCATGGCCGGGACGACGATCAAGACCGAGGCGGTGGTGCTGCGCAGCATCCGCTACTCAGAGGCCGACCGCATCCTCCACCTCTACTCGAAGACCCGGGGGCGGATCGGTGCAATCGCGAAGGGTGCTCGGCGGCCGAAGTCCCGCTTCGGCGGACGGCTCGAGCCGTTCTTCCGCCTCGACCTCGTGCTGCACGAAGGACGCGGAGAGCTGCTCACCGTTACCAACGTCTCCACCCTCGACGGCTACCCGCGCCTGCGCTCCTCCGGGGCGGCCCTGAACGCCGGCGCGCGCGCCTGCGACGCGGTCCTGCGCCTGCTCGACTCGGCCGAGGCCAATCCACCTGCCTACAACCTGCTCTGCCGCTACCTGGCACTGCTCGACGACCCTGTGGTGGAGCAGAGAGCTAGCCTGGAAACTGCTCTCTCCTTCCGGCTCAAGCTGGCGCTCGCGGCCGGCTTCGCACCCGAGCTCGCCTCTTGCGCGCAGTGCGGCGATGCGGAGCACCTGAGCGGCTTCTCGGGGGCCGCGGGGGGAGTCGTCTGCGCAAGCTGCGAAGCAGGCTCCTTCCCCCTCTCCGAGGAAGCACACCGCTTCATGGTCGGCGCGATCGGCAGCCCGCTTGCCGAGGCGCCATCGGCTGACGACTCGGCCCTTGGTCAAGCCGAGCGAGCTGTCCGCGAGACGCTCGAGCACCATGCCCACGTTCAATTGCGTTCCGCGGCGTAAGGCCCGATCCCGGCAGGGGTGGAGCGTCTTGTACTTTTTGGTCAACCCGGCTCTCGAAAGGCCACTACCGACCCGCCAAAAAGTTAAGCGGAACCCCTGCCGGGATCGGGCCTTAGGATCGACCAATGGATGCGACGGTGACGTTCGAGGATCGGGTCTGCGCCTGGGAGGAAGAGTTTCTTGCCCCCGAGGCGACCCGCTCCTACCCCGCGCGCCGTGCCGTCGAGGAGGTCGACAGCCCCGTTCGCACGCCCTTCCAGCGCGACCGGGACCGGATCGTTCACTCGAAGGCCTTCCGGCGGCTCAAGCACAAGACCCAGGTTTTCGTCGCGCCCGAGGGCGACCACTACCGGACCCGGCTGACCCACACGCTGGAGGCCTGCGGGATCGCCCGCACGGTCGCCCGGGCGCTTGGGCTCAACGAGGACCTGACCGAGGCGATCGGGCTGGGCCACGACCTCGGCCACCCGCCCTTCGGGCACGCCGGCGAGGAGGCGCTCGACGCGGCCCTGCGCGAGCGCTGCGACACGGGCTTCAAGCACAACGAGCACTCGCTGCGGGTGGTCGAGGTGCTGGAGCGCGACGGGCGTGGGCTCAACCTGACCGAGCAGGTTCGCGACGGCATCCTCAACCACACCGGTCCACACAAGCCGGCGACGCTGGAGGGGCGGATCGTCAAGCTCGTCGACCGCGTCGCCTACATCAACCACGACATCGACGACGCGCTTCGGGCCGGGGTCCTGCGCCCCGAGGATCTGCCGGCGGCGCAGATCGAACTGCTCGGGGAAACCGGCTCGGCCAGGATCGACACCCTGGTGCTGGACATCGTCGAGCAATCGCGCTCGACCGGCGACATCGCGCAGAGCGAAGAGATCGGCGGCGCGATGCTGCGCTTGCGCAAGTTCATGTTCGACCGCGTCTACCTCGGACCGCTAGCCCATGGCGAGCACGAGCGGGTACACCGGGTGATGCGCTCCCTCTTCGACCACTACATGGAGAATCCGGCCGAGGTGCCCGAGCTGGAGGCGGCGGCGGACGATTGCCAGCGCGTCACCGACTACCTTGCGGGGATGACCGATCGCTACTGCCTGGCCAAGTTTGCGGAGCTGGCCGAATGGCGCTGATCTCCACCGAGAGCCTGGAGCGGGTCAAGCAGGCGATCGACATCGTCGAGGTGATCTCGGCCCACACCGACCTGCGCCGCCAGGGCACGCGCTGGGTCGGTCTCTGTCCCTTCCACGAGGAGCGCACTCCCTCGTTCTCAGTCGACGCGCAGGAAAAGCTCTACCACTGCTTCGGCTGTGGGGTTGGCGGCGACACGATCAAGTTCGTCGAGGAGAAGGAGGGACTGGGCTTCGCCGAGGCGGTCGAGCTGCTCGCCGAGCGCTACGGAGTCGAGCTCGAGCGGGAGAAGGAGGATCCGCGGGCGGAGGCCAAGCGCCAGCAGCGCCGCCGCCTCGGCGAGCTGCTCGACCGAACCGCGTCCTTCTACGCCTCCTACCTCTGGGACTCCGAGGAGGCGGGGAAGGCGCGCGAGTACCTGGCACAGCGAGGCCTCAGCGAGGAGGTGCTGCGGGCGTTCGCCGTCGGCTATGCGCCAAGCGCCTGGGACACGGTGCTGCTGCGCGGGCAGCGAGCCGGGTTCAAGGTCGAGGAGCTGCGCGGGGTGGGATTGGCCCAGCGCGGCCGGGGGGGAGGTGAGTACGACCGCTTCCGCTCACGGATCATGTTCCCGATCCGCGACCGCCGCGGCCGCACCCTCGGCTTCGGCGGCCGGGCGATGCGCTCCGACCAGGGGGCGAAGTACGTCAACACGGCCGAGACCGATTTCTTCCACAAGAGCCAGATGCTCTACGGGATCGACCTGGCCAAGGCGGCGATCGCCAAGGCCGGCCGAGCGGTCGTGGTCGAGGGCTACACCGACGTCCTCGCCCTGCACCAGGCGGGCATCGAGGAGGCGGTCGGGGTGATGGGCACCGCGATCACCGAGGAGCAGGTGGCGGCCCTCTCGGGCATGGTCGACGAGGTCGTGCTGGCGCTCGACGCCGACGCGGCGGGACAGGAGGCGATGCTGCGGGCGCAGCGGGTCGCGGCCGGGCGCAAGATGCGTCTGCGCGTGGCGGCGATGCCGGCGGGTGAGGACCCCGCGGAGATGATCGCGACGGAGGGGGGCGCCGAGCGCTTCCGGGCCTTGGTCGGCCAGGCCTTGGAGCTGACCGCCTTCCAGGTCGGCCTGGTGATCGCCAGGACGGATGCCTCCAGCCCAGCGGAGCGCGACCGTGCCCTGGACGCAGAGATCGCCCCGATCCTGGCCGGGATGGGCGAGGGGGCCAGTCGCGACGACCTGATCCGCCAGGTCGCCGAGAAGTTCGACATGGAGCCGGCGATGGTGATGGGCAAGGTGGTCGCCGCCCGTCCGCTGAGCGGCGGCCCGTCCGCAGACACGGCACACAACGGCCCGGCGCCTGCACCGCGCCGCACGGCCGAGCTGACCTCGCGCGAGCGCCGCGAGCGCGCCCTGCTGGCGATGTGCATCGCGTTGCCGGCAGAGGGCAGGGAGTACCTGGCACGCCTCACCGCAGAGCACCTCTCGCCCGGGGGCCTCCGCGCCGCGGAGTGGCTGCGCGAGCACCCCGAGGACCCGGCATCCGACCTCCCTCGCGACGACGCCGAGCTCTCCGGCCTGATCGCCGAGCTGGTCATCCTCGCCCACGACGAACCCGCCTCCCCGGAAGCGATGGAGCTCAACTACCTGTTGCTGGAGCAGCGCCGCATAGAGGCCGAGATCGCCGCCGCTGGCGAGCAGAACGACTACGACCGCCGCGCCGCCCTCAGCCGCGACCGCGCCGCCCTGGTCGAGCGCATAGCCCACACCGAGCGGGTCGGGGGATAATCCGAGCGAAGCTTTCTGTCTGAGGTAAATGCGATATTTTCCGCATGGACAAGGGGTTCCTAGAGGATTGCCTGGCGCAGGGGATGTCGCTGGAGGCGATCGGCGAACTAGTCAGCAAGCATCCATCCACAGTTGGCTATTGGCTTAAAAAGCACGGCCTGTCGGCGAGCAATGCGAATCGGCATGCGCCAAGAGGGGGCATCGATAGGGAATTGCTTGAAGCACTCGTAGGTGAGGGCTTGACGCTCCGGGAGATTGCCGAGAGGCTAGATCGGAGCGTTGCCACGGTTCGATACTGGATGACTCGGTATGGCCTGAAGACCGTCAGGCGAAGGCGCTCAAGAATCGCCGGAGATCCGGCTAGAGCCGAGATGCCCTGCAGGCGTCATGGATGCACCGAATTCGTGCTTGAGGGGCGTGGGTACTACCGCTGCGTGAAGTGCCGTTCCGAGGCGGTATCGAGACGTCGGCGGACGGTCAAGCGAAAACTTGTTGAAGAGGCCGGAGGCCGTTGTGTGGTTTGCGGATATAGGCGATGCCTCCAGGCCCTCCATTTCCATCACCTCGATTCGACCACGAAGAAGTTCCATTTGGGCCACCAGGGCCATGCCCGATCTCTCGCACGATCTAGGGCGGAGGCTCAGAAGTGCACGCTGCTTTGCGCGAACTGCCATGCGGAGGTCGAGGCAGGAATGACCTCGTTGCCGGTAAATTCTGTGACAAGCTTTAGTCCGAAGTAGCTCATTCGGATTAGCACGGTCCGGGGTAGCTCAATTGGAAGACGCGCTCGGCTGTTAACCGAGAGGTTGTGGGTTCGAGTCCCACCCCCGGAGCTATTTCAAACTGGCATGCGGCGGCGAGCGAGCCGCTCGACCAGTTCGGCGCCGCATTCGGCGCCGTCGTTTGCGGCGGCCCAGGCGGCAAGCTCCTCTGCCTTCCGGGCGAAGGAACGGTCGTCGAGGAGTTGCCGGGCGGCCCAGCGCAGAGGCGCCGGTTTGCAGAGGCGCCAGGGGAGGGAGAGGCCGCAGCGGGCCCAGGAGACGCGCATCGCGGTCTCGCTCATGTCGCCGATGATCGGACAGATCAGGAGTGGCGTGCCGGCGCCAAGGGCGCGGGCGACGGTGCCGTGGCCACCGTGGGAGATGACCAGTGAGGCGGCAGGCATCAACTGGCTGTAGCTGAGCCAGTCGACCAGGATCGCGTTGGCGGGGACCTCGATCGGGCTCTGCGGGACCACCCGGTTGGTCGTCGCGACGACACGCACCGGCTCGTCGGCGAGCGCCGCCAGGGCCGTGCGGACGAGATGGTTGCCCGAGTCGTGCGCGGTGCTCGGCGCGATCAGGACCAGCGGCTCGTCGCCGGGAGGCAGCTCTATCTCTGGATGGGGGATCTCGAAGGTCATCGGGCCGGTGACCTCGACCCCGGTCGGCCAGCGGCGCGGGTACTCGAGTTGGGGGAAGGTCCCGACCAGCGCCAGGTCGGGGCTGATGCCGCCGTGGAAGCGCTCGACCGGTGGCAACTCGAGCCGCGCCCGCTGCCGGTTGAGGTCGCGACGGCCGTGCTCGAGGCCGATGTTCAGCGCTCGCTGTCCCGTTCGCCACACGGCCCGCCCGACCGGCGTCCGCGGTGGCTGCAGGCCAACCGCGAAGAACGGCAGCCCCGGCTCGACGACCGGGTAGATGTGGGGGATCAGGGTCGCCAGCGGCACCCCGGCCTTCTCGGCGGCCAGCGACGGCGCCAGGGTGAGGATGTCGCTGACGACGGCGTGCGGTCGCATCTCCTCCAGCAGCGGCAGCAGCGCCTTGGCCGCCTCCGCCGCGTGGGCGCCCTCGGGAGAATCGGGGTCCGGCGGCGGGAACATCCGGTATTCCTCGGCCGCGGCGAAGCCGAGCCCGGCGCCCTCGACCGCCTCGCGCCGCTCCTCCCAAGTCTCGATCGTCACCTCATGGCCGCGACCCCGCAGTGCCCGCCCGAGCGCTATCGCCGGAAAGACGTGACCCGGATCCCCGAATGCGGCGACTAGAAATCGCATGTTGACGAGGCTCTGGGGCTGCCAGGCAAGGACCGAGGACGCCGCATGGCGGCGCCAGAGGCCGTCAAGGCGTATCTAGTCCCTCGCCTGGTCGGGTGAAGACTATCTCGGGCACGTGGCAGTTCTTGGACGTGCGCAGGAGGAAACGGACCGCCTCGCCCAGGTCCTCGGGTCGGATCATCTCCTCGGCCGGTATCTGCCCCTGGACGAACTCGGTCATCGGCGTCTCGACGAAGCCCGGTGCCAGTGCGGTGCACTGGATCCCGGCGCTGCCGACCTCGCGATGCGTGGACTGGGTGAAGTTGATCACCGCCGCCTTGGTGGCCGCGTAGATGGAGAGCCAGGCCTGCCCGCCCTTGCCCGCGATCGAGGCCGTGTTGACGATCAGCGCCTTGCCGTGCTCGGCGCCCGCCTCCCGCAGCAGCGGCAGGCCCTCGCGGGTGCCAATGATCAGCGCCCGCAGGTTGACCCCGAGCTGCATGTCGAGGTGCTTGGTCTGGATCTCCTCCATCGGCGCGCCGATCCCGACCCCGGCGTTGTTCATCAGCACGTCGAGACGGCCGTAGGCCTCGCGATGCTTGGCGAAGACGCCGACCAGGTCCTCCTCGTCGGTCATGTTGGCGGCGACGCTCAGCACCTCGATGCCGTCCGCGCGCAGGCCCTCGGCGGCGGCCTCGAGCTTGTCCGGGCGCCGCGCGGAGACGGTCAGCGCGTAGCCTTCTTCGCCGAGCACCCTCGCGATCGCCAGCCCGATGCCGCTCGATCCTCCGGTGATGAGTGCCGCTCGATCCGCCAAGCCCGTCTCCTTCCGCTCGCTCCCGTTCGCCCCGGACCCTATCTCGCGCCCGCGCGGCGTGCCCGATGGCGCACCTGTGTTCGCCCCGCCGTCAATAACATGCCGCCGGATGCGTTTGAGCCGAGCCCTCGCCGCCCTCGCCTGCCTCGTCACGGGCGCTTCCCTGCTGGCCGGCTGCGGCGGCTCGGATTCCTCGACCGGCTCGACGTCGGGCTCTGCGCAAAGCCGCCCCGCCCCGCCCAAGAGCGCCTTCCCAAGCGCCAAGGGCAAGACGCTGGCCCAGGTGCTCGAAGCCGAAGGAGCCACCCCGTCGGAACTCGTGGTCTCGCCCGCCGGCCAGGTCTTCAACACAGGGGAGAACCGCTACCCGTTCGGCGTCTTCGAACGCGACCGGACCCAGGTCCCCGACGCCGAAGTGGCGCTCTACTTCGCCAAGGTGCCGGCGGTCAAAGGCAAGGGCTCGGCCGCGAAACCGGGCGCAGCGGCCGGGAAGCTCAGCACCAAGGAAGCCGAGGAACGCGCTCTCAATCAGCCCGCCAAGGGTCCGTTCCCCGCCTCGATCGAATCGATGCAGACCAAGCCCGCCTTCCGCGCGCAAACTACGAGCAGCGACCCCGACGCGGCCACGGCCGTCTACTCGACCCAGGTCGACTTCCCCAGCGAAGGCGAGTGGCGCATCGCCGCCCTGATTAAGGAAGGTGACGAATTCACCGCCACCCCGTTGCCCAGCGCCGTGGTCGGCGCCTTCTCGAAGGTGCCGCGGGTGGGCCAGAAGGCGCCCCTGATCCACACGCCGACGCCGGCGGACGTGGGCGGCGACCTCTCCAAGATCACGACCCGCATCCCGCCGGACACGCAGAACAGGGTTGACTATGCGGACGTTCTGGGCAAGGAGCCGATCGTCCTGTTGTTCGCGACCCCCCAGTTCTGCCAGAGTCGCGTCTGCGGGCCGGTCGTCGACGTGGCCGAGCAGCTCAAGCAGCTCTACGGGGACAAAGTCGCCTTCATCCACATGGAGATCTACAACGACAACGACCCGAGCAAGCACGTGCGACCGCAGGTCCGTGCCTTCCACCTGCCCAGCGAGCCGTGGTTGTTCGCGATCGGCCGAGATGGAAGGATCAAGGCCGTAATCGAGGGTGCGTTCGGCGTCGATGAACTGACCCGCGTAGTGAAGGGACTGACCGGAGAATGAGCGAGAAGACGAAATCCGACGAAGAGCTGCTTGCCTCCTTCGCCGAGGAGGCCCGCCGCCGCTGCGACGTGATCGCCGCCGGCCTGGCGACGGAGACCACCGACTTCGAGACGATGAGGATGGAAGCCCACGCCCTCAAGGGCGCCGCCGGCGTGGTCGGCCTGCGCCGCCTCGCCGAGCTGGCCGGCCTGATGGAATCCGACCTCGCCGAAGCAAAGAAAACTGGCACCATCCGCGGCGGCCGCACTCACCAGATCGCCGATGCCGCCAAGGCCATAGCCGACGGCGCAGCCGCCGCCTCCAAGGGCGAGGAGGAGCCCCCCGACGTGGGCCGCTCCCTGGCCCAGCTCTTCAGCGCATAGCGCTACCCTCCCCAGCCAGCGGGCCGGTAGCTCAGTTGGTTAGAGCAGCGGACTCATAATCCGTCGGTCGAAGGTTCGAGTCCTTCCCGGCCCACTAAGAAAAGCCTTTTACAGAGCCAAATAGATTAGAGCCGTTCAGCACCGGGATCGAGGCCGACGCGACTGGGCTCCGCTCCTTGGACGGCTTCCGACCTGCGCAATGTGGGCATCGGGTGACTCGAGCGAATTCAAATAGAGTGCAGAGGCGATGTCGACGATTGCCTTTGATCTGGGCGGCGTGCTCCTGACCGACGGTTCCAAGACGGCATGGAAGCGACTTGACCGCGAGCTCGGTATTCCAGCCGACCTCTCTGCCCGGCTTTGGGAGACAACACTGCAACAGCGAGCGGACCTTGGCGACATTCCGGAGGAGGCAATCTGGGCCGAACTGCAGCGCCTCGAGCCGGGGGTGTCCACCCAAGACATACGTGGCGCCTTTCTCGAAGGCTACGTGGAGATCCCCCACGGCATCGAAGCCCTACTCGAGGCCAAGGCCGCGGGCTGGGAGGTCGCGCTTGCCACCAACAACGTGGCGGCATGGCTCGGGTACTGGCGCAGCCGCCATGCTTGGATGGAAAGTATCGATGTCGTCTGCTGCTCTTCGGACCTTGGGTTCAGAAAGCCCGCTCCCGAGTTTTTTGAGGCGCTCCTGTGTCAGGTAGCGGACCCGCACGCCTACTTCGTTGACGACGATGATGCTAACTGCGCCGCCGCCGCGCAAACCGGCTTTCGCGCTATCCTCGCCGACCCAGAAGGTGCCTGGCCTGTGCCCGACTTCGCTGCGGAGGCGCGAGGATGACCCGTTTGACGATTCTTGGCAGCGGTGGCTGGATCCCGACTTCGGCCCGAGCCACGTGCTGTGCTGTGGTGAGACAAGACGACTACGCTCTGATTATCGACGCCGGAACGGGCCTCGCCCGCATCGGCGCAATGCCGGACCTGCTCGCGGGTGTCGAAGAGATAGACCTTGTCCTCACCCACTTCCATCTAGATCACGTGGTAGGGCTGGGATACGTTCCCGGCCTAAATCTGCCCGTTGCTCCGCGCATCCACGGCCCAGGGGATTGGCTATATGCAACCGCGACTGAGCGTCTTCTGTCCCGACTCTGTGAGCCACCGCTTTTCCCTGCGGGGCTCGAAAGCATTACCGACACGGTGCGAGAGTTGGGCCCAGAAGGAGGGACTTTTGGCCCTTTTCAAATCACGGTGCGGGAGCAACCCCTCCACAGCAACCCGACGGCGGGTATCAGGGTTGACGACATACTTTCCTACTGCACGGATACCGCGCAGGATCCCGGCACCGTGGGCTTCGCCTCGGGTAGCAAGGTCCTTTTGCATGACGCCTGGTTCACACAAGACGCTCCACGAGATGAAGGCAGTCACACCAGCGGAGCACAGGCAGCCGAACTCGCGGATGCGGCCGGTGTCCAGCGCCTGATTTTGATCCACATCAATCCCGCCGGGAATGAGCAAGCACTTCTGGATGAGGCCGCTGCGATATTCCCCCAAACGGAGCTGGGGACGGATAACATGATCCTTGAGTAGTAGTACTTCATTGGAGACTCTGGGTGATCTCAGGGACGCGCTTGCCACTAAGGAAAGGGTGGTTGCTGCCGCGGAGCTTGGGCCCGTCAAAGCGGCTCTGCAGTGGCTAGAGAGGTGCCGCTCAGAAGACGGCTACTGGGGCGTGGAAGACGTGGCGGTCACGTCGTTGTGTTCACTAGCGATAGCCGCTTGGAGGCCCGACAGTGCGCCCCAGTACCTCGAGCTCAGCGCGCGCTGGCTTATAGATCAGGCTTCCCACGGGGCTTGGGAATCCTACTGGGACACAGCGGTGGCCTTGCAGGTTCTCTATGCAACCGATCTTCACGGTCACCCAGCGGTGAGGAATGGTGTCGGATATCTGCGCGGGCTCGACCTGGAAAACGAGCAACTCTGGGGCCAGCACGTCCATCACGCATCCCAGATCCTTCGAACGCTCTCGATCGCAGGGTCTAGCTCAAGCGAACTTCACGAGTGGAGTCGCTGCATTCAAAAGCACCTTGATAGCAAGCACGGCATTTATGTCTGTAGCCAGGCGATCCACGCCCTGATTGACTCCGGCACCACCGAGCCAGAGGGTATCGAGCAAGAGGTTAGCGACATCGCGGGCTACCTCCGCGGTGTCGGCCGGCCTTCGGAGGGAGACCTGCGCAACTTTGCGCCAGCGGTCCTTGCCCTGAGTGACCTCGGCGACTACCGGCCCTTGGTCAACGAGAAGGCGGGGGCAATACTCGCGGCGTACAGTCGCAAACGCGCCTGGTACAAGGACCCTAGGCAGACCGCCTGGGCCCTCTTGGCGCTACATGGCTCCGGGAGCGTGTCCGAGATCGTGATCGACAAGCCCTCGTTCAACACCGCCTTTTCGGTGGCATTCGAGCGCCTTCCGGCTGAAGAGCGGCGCCTCCGCTTGCGGGCCGCCATCCTGACGGGCCTACTCATGACCTTGGTCGCGGCGACTCTCGCTTTGGTCCTTGTCTGGAACCACACCAACTCCCTGTTTATAAACGGAATCGCAGTGACGGGCCTGGGCCTGGCACTGCCCTTGACAGTGGGTGCTGTGATCAGGACCATTCGGGCTTGACTCTATAGATGGCTTCCGGCGGACCGATAAAAGATCCGCAGTCCCAGCACAGTTCCTTCTGGAGGCTCATCCCCGGTAAGGGGTAGGCGCAGGTTAGTGCCGTCACCGGGGCTGATCGCGAAGACCCTGCCTCCAAGCGCATCATCAAGATACTCGTGCCAGGAGTCACCGATGAGCTGGATGTCTTCCACCAGCGCCGGCCCCTTACCGAGATTCTCAATCCGAAAGACGAAGAAGCCTTCTCCAATCGGAATACGACTAGTGCCGGAGTGACGCTTGGGGATGACAAATGGCCGGTCGAGAGCCTCAATGCTCTCTCGCGAAAGGCACATTTGTTCTTCGCTGATTTCAACCTCTGCGCTGGTTCGTCTTGCCAGCCATCCCGTAAACCCAGCAAGCGCAAGGGTGCCGGTACCGACGAGGATCTCTCCAGCGGTCATGTTTTGAGTGATGTGAAGAAAAAAGGCCATAATCAACTAGAGGTTATCCAGCGGATCACGAGAATCCGGTCGCGAATGGGCCTTAGGATGTGCAGACGGCAAATGCTGAACCGCTATACGAGGGAGCAAACTTGGACACATCGACACAACCTGAGCGGCCCAATCAAGAGGGGCTTGAGGCATTCGCAACTCGGGCCGGAGACGGCACGCCGGTGGTGATGCTGAACCTGCTCGCCTTCAGGTCCGAGGGCGGACGGGAGCGGTATGAAGAGTATGGAGCTGCGGTCTCGCCGCTGCTCGAGAAGGCCGGCGGAAAGATCGTCTGGTTTGGGGCTCCCGCAGCACCGCTGCTGGGAGACGGGTCCTGGGACCTGGTCGTCCTCGTCGAATACCCGACGCGCCAGGCCTTCCTCGACATGGTCGGTTCGGAGGAGTACCGGGCGATCGAACACCTTCGCAGCGAGGCGCTGATCAAGGGTGAGCTTCATCCCATGGACGCTGCCACGTAAGCCAAACTCGGGTCGAAGCAGGCGCCTCACCCGCTAGGGTCCTTTGGTATCGGTGTTTCGGCGCATTCGCACCCCACGACGAAAGGAACGACGTTGAACAGTGAGGAGCTCAACGAGATGGGGCCGATCGACTACCTGATCGTCGAGTGGCCGGATCGCCAGCCGACCGGTGAGGCCGCTCCGCACCTGATCGATCTGGTCGATCGGGGGCTGATTCGCATCTTCGACCTCACCTTCATCGCCAAGGCCGAGGACGGCTCGGTCGCCGTGCTCGAGATCGCCGACCTGGGCGATCAGGTGGAGGCCTTTGCGGCCTTCGAGGGCGCCTCTTCGGGGCTGCTCTCCGAGGAGGACACGGCCGCGGCCGGCGAGGCGCTGGAGCCGGGGACCTCGGCGGCGCTGTTGGTCTACGAGAACCGCTGGGCCGCGCCCTTCGCCGCCGCCATGCGCCGCACCGGCGGCCAGCTGGTCGCCAGCGGACGCATCCCAATCCAAGACGTGCTCGCCGCGCTCGACGCGGTCGAGGCGGAATCCTGAGGAGGAAGAACCATGCCGGGACTACTGCGAGGAGTTGCACGGACGGCGGTGATCGCCGGAACCGCCACCGCGGTGAGCAACCGCGTCTCCAAGCGCCAGGGCGAGCGCTGGGCCGAACAGGAAGTTGCCCAGGCTCCGGCGGCGGCGCCCGCTCCGGCTCCGGAATCCGGGGCCCAGTCGACGATCGATCAGCTCAAGGAGCTCGGCGAGCTGAAGGCCCAGGGGATCCTCACTGAGGAGGAGTTCGCAGCCCAGAAGGCCAAGCTGCTCGGCTCCTGAGCGCCTCCGCCCGCTGACGGGCGGGGCAGTCCTACGACCCGAGTCGCACCGGCAGCGTCTTCAGCTGGTTGAGGAAGGCCGACTCGACGAACCTGGGCCTGCCGTCAATGGCGATGTCCGGGTAGCGGGCGAGGGTCTCCTCGAAGAGGATCTTCAGCTCCAACCGGGCGAGGGCGGTGCCGAGGCAGAAGTGGCGGCCGCCGGCGCCGAAGGCCTGGTGCTCGGGGTTGCGGTGGACGTCGAAGCGCTCCGGATCCTCGTAGCGCGTCTCGTCGCGGTTCGACGACGAGTACCACATCACCACCTTGTCGCCCTTTTTGATCTGCTTGCCGTTCAGCTCGGTGTCGCAGGTCGCCGTGCGGCGGAAGTGGGCGAAGGCGGGGAACATGCGCAGCGACTCCTCGACCACGCCGGGGATCAGGCCCGGGTCATCGAGGACCATCTGCAGCTGCTCGCGATCTTCCATCAGGGCCCGCATGCCGCTGGCATAGGTCGACCTGGTGCTGTCGTTGCCGGCGGCGACGAGGAGGAAGAAGCCCATCACGATCTCGTGCTCCTCCAGCATCTGGCCTTCGACGTCGGCGTGGACGAGGACGCTGGTCAGGTCGTCGGTGGGGTTGTCGCGCCGCGCCGCGATCATCGTGTTGCAGCGGCCAAAGATTTCCGGGATCGCCTTTTCGAGGGCATCCTCGACGCCCCCGGGGCTGAGATCGGGGTCGCCGGCCCCCAGGGTCGAGTTCATCAGCGTCGCCCAGGCCTCGTCGTCCTCCTCGGGGATGCCCATAAAGCTGCCGATCACGCGGGAGACGGCGGGCTGGGCGACGTCGGTGACGAGGTCGCAGGTCTCGCGGCCTTCGAGCCGGTCCAGCACTCCGGTGACGATCTCGCGGATCGCACCCTCGTGCGCGGCAATTCGCTTCGGCGTGAAGCCGGCCTGAAACAGAGCCTTGATCCGGTCGTGCTTGGGCGGGTCCATGCCGATGAACATCGCCCGCGAGAGCTCGATCGGGAAGACCTCGCTGATCGCCGTGACGCCGCCGAGTTCGGAGGAGTAGGTCTGCCAGTCGCGGCTCACCTCGTAGACGTCATCGGCCGTGGTCACCGACCAGAAGCCGGCTGTGTCGGGGAACTCGGTGACGCGAGAGGTCCAGTGGACAGGACAACCACCGCGCAGTTCCTTGAACAAGGCGTGGGGAGGGCCGTCGATCCAGTGCTCGCGCTCGATGACGAGCGCATCCTCGAGTCTGTCTGTGGTTTCCGTCATCGGTTCGGTCCCGCCGGGTCCGCGCATGTTACTGGCTGACTGGCCAGTTCACGCTAAGCCCGGCTCTTCTCCCTCGAGCGCATCTCACGACTCTTCGCCTTCGCCTCCGTGTAGGAGGACTCGACCAGCTGCTTGCCCCCGGACCAGCCGAAGACCCAGCAGACGAGGACGATCGCGAAGACGACGTCCCAGGCGGAGACGATCAGCTGTTGGCCGATTGAGTACGCGGTCGCGTCCTTGGCCGAGGCCTCGCCGGAGAGGGCGGCTGAGTTCATCGCCTGGGTGACGCCGACGCCGCCGGGGGTGGCCGAGACGCTGTTGGAGATCGAGTTGGAGGCGGTGACGGTGGCGACGTTGTGGAAGCTGACCGGGATCCCGTAGGCGCCGAGGAAGACGGCGACGATCGCGAGCCGGGCCAGGTAGCTGCCGAGCACGGGCAGGCCGAGGCGAACGAGGGCGCGCCGGGGCTCGCGCAGGATCGCGCCGCCGGCGATGAACTGTGCCCTGATTTTCACCAGCCGCTCCCAGAAGATCCGGGCCAGCAGGACGAGGAGGGCGATCGCGCCCAGGACAAGCAGCACGACGAGCCCCGTGTGGTCGGCGAGGAAGCCGAGCTTGATCGAGAACGATCCGCTGACCGTGACGAACAGGTACAGGTAAAGGGCGACGTTGAGGATCGAGAAGGGGATCTTCTCCACCAACAGGCCGGAGAAGACGAGGGGGAAGGTCGCCCCGGCGATCAGCGTCGTGAACATCACCAGCATCACGAAGGTGCCGAGGTTGGCCGGCAGGAAGCCGTTCATCGCAACCGCCGCCGCATAGGAGGCGAGGACCAGGCGGAAGGGAAGTGGAGCCCGGGGCAGGGCGGCACGCAGGATCCCGAACCAGGCGAGTGCGGCAAGGCTGGTCTGGGCGCTCTCCAGGAGCACCCCGGAGACGATCGCCCAGACCGGGACCTGGCCGACCTTGTCGAAGAGGTCGCGGATCCAGTCCAGGGCCGGAACGCCGAGAAGCTCGAGCACCCCGAGCAGGGCCACGACCCCGCCGAGCCAGGCCACGATGCGCGCGAGGCGATGGGAAAGGGTCTGGCCGTGCCCGCTTCCGGCGGCCGCGGCGTCGGAATCCACGGCAGCAACCTAGCCAATCGGGCCGTCGTCGCCGGCGGCTTTGCCGCGAACACTCCACGGCTCGTCCACTGTCACTAGCCGACAGCCGCCGGCAATGCGAAGATCGCTCTCCAACGGTCGGTTACGAGAGATAGGAGCAAACGTGTCAGCAAGAGACTCGAGGTTGCGCAAGGCCGGCGGGGCCTGGAAGTTGCCGCTGGTCCTGGCGATCGGCATCGCGGCCCTGGTCGCGGGAGGCTGCGGCGGAAACAGCAACGAAAACAGTGTTTCCTCGGCGATCGAAAAGGGCGCCCAAGAAGCCAAAAAGGGCATCGAAACCGCCAAAGAAGAAATCAAGAAAGGCTTCAAGGAAGCCGAAGAAGCGGCCAAGGAAGGCGTCGAAAAGGGCAAGAACGAAGCTCAGGGCGGGGTCGAAAAGGGCAAGGCACAGGCGCAGAAAGCGATCGAAGAAGCCAAGAAAGAAGCCCAGCAGGGGATCGAAAAAGGCAAGGCGGAAGCCGAACGCGGGATCGAAGAAGCCGAAAAGCAGGCAAACAAGTACGGCTACTGATTCAGCCCTCAGCCCGGCGGCCCGCGAATGCCGCCGGGCCGGGATGGGCGGACGATCGCGCCGGTAGGCCATCCTTAACGGTCCGATGTCCGGCAGTGGCGAAGTGGACGAGTTCGAAGCCCTGGTCGTCGACGCGATCGACGCCCTTCCCGATGAATTTCAGAGGGTCCTGGAAAAGGTCGCCGTGGTCATCTCCGATCGCGGCGCCGAGGCTCACGCCTACGGCCACTACTTCGGTGACGGGGTCGCCCGCGAGCGCTATGAGGATCGGATCGTGATCTACCGGGACACGCTCGAACGCGACTTCGGCCACGACCGCGAGTTGCTCGCCAGGCAGGTGGAGCGCACCCTGCGTCACGAGCTCGCCCACCATCTCGGTTGGGGCGAGCGGGGCGTCGGCGAGCTCGGGCTCTGAACCCGGGACCTAGCGGACCGTGCAGTCGCGGGTAAGCCGGCTGATCAGGCTCGTTCCGTCGGAGAAGGCAAAGGTGGTCTTGGCGAGCTGATAGGGCGCGCCGGAAAAGCCGGCCGGCGCGGCGCAGCTGGCGCTGAGGAAGCTGCGGGGCTTGCCGGCGTAGCGGTACCTGCGCCCGATCGTCAAGTTGATTTCGGTGACGTAGCCGAGGTCGGCGGCGAGGGTGGGGATCCTGGTCGAGAACACCGTGCCGAACTCGCCCTTGCTGAGACGTTCGATCTTGAAGGGCAGGACGAAGGCCGCCCGTACCGGCACCGACCCGTAGAGGTGCAGCAGCATCCCCTGCCTGCCGTCGATGCGGGAGTTGAAGACGAGCACCTTTCCCCTCGCCGGGATCAGCGGCGCGTCCGAGGAGTCGACCTTCGCAGCGAAGGTCCCGTGGCCGACCAGCGCCGGACGGCAGATCCTGAGCGCGGCTTCGGTACTTGTCTGGTGCAGCCGCGGGGCCTCGCAGGTGGGGAGGCCGGTGGCGAAGACCTTGCCGGCGCGGTTCATCGCGACGGTGATTTCACGCAGCTGCGGCGGCGGGCTGCCGTCCACCGTACCCACCGTGCCGTCGAGGCTGACGGTCACCGGCGCCAGGCGTTCGCGGGGGAGGTCGTGAGGTCGGAGGCGACCGTCGAAGGTCACGCGCAGGTTGCCGCGCTGGTACACCTCGCCCTGGGCCGCCACGACGATGCCGAGGACAGCGGCGGCGATAATAGCTGCGATGAGAAGGCGGCGCATGGCTCACCCTCAAGTTTAGGTCTGTGCAGGTTGGCCCCGGATTAACCCTGCGTTTTCCCGGAGAGGCTCTATTTATTTAGCCAGAACGCCCGACACGGCCTTGAGGCCGACGTCCATTCCTCGCCAGAAATTCCCGGCGTGGAACGGCTCGCCCCGGCTGAAGCGCCAGGGGACGGAGAGGCCGAGCATCTTCTTGCCTGCCCGCCAGGACTTGGAGGTGCCGACGCGGTAGTCGCCGTTCGCGTCGGGACGGACCTCGATCGGCTGTTCGGGATCGCCGGTCAGCCGCAGCGGCACCTGGGCGAAGGTCGCCTTGTCGAACTGCTCCATCACGCACATACTGACCGGGTCGAAGTCCAGCTGCGGCTGCTCGCCGAGCAACTCGGCGGCCAGGTGAGAGGCAGCGGCGTCGGCCTGCAGGAAGGCGAGGAAGGCCTGCTTGACCGGGAAGTCGCCGGCATCGCCGACGACGAAGATCTCCGGGTGGCCGACCAGGCGGCGGCTCTCCAGTTCGGTCGAGAGGAAGCCCCGCTCGTCGGCCGGCAGCCCGGGGAACGGAGTCGAGGCGACGTACGGGGGGAAGGCGACCAGCAGGTCGTACCCGAGCTGCTCGCCGTTGGCGTAGGAGACCGTGTCACGCTTGACCCGATCCACCGCCCAGCCGGGATGTCCCTCGATGCCGCGGCGCTCGAACTCGGCGGCGGCAACCTCGTGCAGGCGCGGCCCGAAGGCCTGGATGTAGGTCTCCTCGTAGGTGGACCAGACGATCTCGACCGCGTCCCGGACTCCTTTGCGGCGCAGCCAGGAGTCGAGCATCAGGACGATCTCATACAGCGTACAGCGGCCCGGCGCACTTGTTGTTGGGCGGGACAACGAAGAGGACGCGACGTGGTTCGCGGTTCTCGGCGGCCTCGGTCAGCCCGTGGAAGGCGGCTTGCAGGCCCAGCATGTCGACCGGGGTCCAGGTGCTGTTCGCGTACTCGGTCAGCCCCGGCACCTCAGTCGACCGCATTCCGGCGCCGGTGGCGACGACGAGGAAGTCATAGTCCAGAGAACGGTCGTCGATCGCGACCCTGCGGGCGTTGGGGTCGATCTCGTGCGCCCTTGCCTGGATCAACTCGATGCCCTTGCGGGCGGCCGGCTTGGCCAGGGGCACCCTCAGCTTCTCGGGGTCGAGGCCGAACGGCACGTAGATCGAGTTTGGCTTGAAGAGGAAGTTCCGCTGATCGGAGACGAGGGTGATCTTGGCCGGCTCGCCGGCGAGCATACGCAGGGAGAACGCCGTCTCCAGTCCGCCGAAGCCGCAGGCTTTCGGCGACCTCGTCGAGAGGCCGACCCGCGAGGGGCACTCAATCCGGCGGCCCGCGATGCGACTTTCGTAGAATCGCGCACGTCCGTCCCAAGCCGAAGCGAAAGGCTGCCCGTGGAGCGCTGGACGCGCGCCGTCATCGCCAACCGTAAGAAGGTAATCGCCGCTTGGCTCGTCCTTTTCGTCCTGGGCGGTTACGGCGCTTCTCACCTCGGCGACCTGCTGACCAACCGCTTCAAGGTCCCCGGCTCCGACGCCGAACGGGGGCTGAACCTGCTCAAGGAAAACTTCAATGAGCGCGGCGACGGCGCCTTCACGCTGGTCTTCCAGAGCCGCCGCCCGATCGTGATCGCGCCGGCCGAGGCGACGGCCGGAGGACGACCGCGCCTGCTGCGCCCGGCCTTCCGCCGCGAAGCGAGCAGGGCCACCTCGGAGGCCGCCACGGCGGTGCAGGGAGCGCGGCCGGGCCCGGTGCTCTACGCCTCGCCGCACGTCGCCTACGCACAGATCAACACGCCGCTCGAAAACCAGGACGCGGCGAAGAAGACACCGGAGATCCGCGACGCCACCCCCGCGATCGCAGGGGTTACCACGTACCTCTCCGGCTTCCCCGCGATCAACCACGACACGCAGAAGATCTACAACGAAGACCTCGCCAAAGGCGAGACGATCGCGATCCCGATCGCCCTGATCGTGATGGCCTTCATGTTCGGCACGCTGGGCGGGATCGCGGTCCCGTTTGCCTTCGCCGCGGTAACGATCCCCTCCACCCTCGGAGCGATCTGGGTCGTCGCCCACTTCATGGACATGGCGATCTACGTCACCAACATCGTCACCCTGATCGGCCTGGCGATCGCGATCGACTACTCGATGCTCGTCGTCTTCCGCTATCGCGAAGAGCTGGAGAAAAAGGACTCGCCCCACGAGGCGCTCGTGGAAGCGATGAAGACCGCGGGGCGGGCGACCCTCTTCTCCGGGGCGGTGGTGGCGGTCGGGCTGGCGCTGCTGGTCTTCATGCCGGTGCCCTTCATGCGCTCGATGGGCGTCGGCGGCCTGCTGGTCCCGCTCTTCTCGATCGCCGCCTCGGCCACCTTCCTGCCGGCGCTGCTGGCGGTGATGGGGACGAAGGTCAACCGGCTGCGGGTGATCCCGCGCGGCATCCTCGAGCACCGTGCCCAGGGACGCACCGGAGCCTGGACGCGCCTTGCGCGCTCGATCATGCGCCGCCCCGTCCTCTACCTGGTGATCGCCGGCGGGCTGATGATCGGTCTGGCGCTGCCCGCGCTCGGCCTGCACGTGACCAGTGGCGACAACCGCGGCGTGCCGCTGACCAAGGAGTCGACGGAAGGCTTCGAGCTGCTGCGCAACACGCTCGGCCCCGGAGCCCTGGCTCCGAACCAGATCGTGATCGAAACCGGCCGACCCGGAGGCGCCTACTCGCCGTCCGTCATCGCCGCCGAGCGCCGGCTCGTCGCCCAGCTCCGCCGCGACCCGGAGGTGAAGCCCTCGACGATCCTCTCGCCGTCGGAACTGCCGCCGGGGCCGGTCGGCCGAAAGGTCGCAGAACGCAACAGCCTCGTCGACAGCAGCGGTCAGATCGCCCAGATCCGTGTTGCGGGCCATGGCGATTCGGGTACCTCCGAAGCGCAGGACCTGGTCCACCGGATCCGCGACACATACATCCCAAGGGCGCGCTTCGGCGAGGCCGAAGTCGTCCTCTCCGGAGCGCCCGCCTTCGGCGTCGACTTCATCGAAACGGCCTATGGGGCCTTCCCGTGGCTCGTGCTCGCCGTGTTGATCCTCTCCTACCTTCTGCTGTTGCGCGCCTTCCGCTCCGTTGTCCTGCCGCTGAAGGCGGTCCTGCTCAACCTCCTATCGGTGAGTGCCACCTACGGGGTGCTCGTCCTCATTTTCCAGGAGGGCCTGCACTCCGGCCTCGGCCTCGAAGGAACGCCCCAGATCGAAGGCTGGATCCCGATCTTCCTCTTCGCCATGCTCTTCGGGCTCTCGATGGACTACGAGGTCTTCCTGCTCTCCCGCATCCGCGAGGAGTGGGACAAGCGGCATGACAACGAGGAGGCGGTCGCCTACGGCCTTGAGCACACCGGCCGCATCATCACCGCCGCGGCGCTGATCATGATCGCCGCCTTCTCCGGCTTCACCGCCGGCTCCTTCGTCGGCCTGCAGGAGTTCGGCGTCGGCCTTTCGGCGGCGATCCTGCTCGACGCGACGATAGTCCGCGCGATCCTCGTCCCGGCACTGATGAAGCTGCTCGGGGATTGGAACTGGTACTTGCCGAAGCGGGTCGAGCGGGTGCTGGAGCGGACCCGCACCCACCGTCCGGCGGAGGCCGGCGCCGAGTAAGTCGCTGGCCTTCCGGTGCGCTTTATGTGGTCTATAACCACATAAAGCGCACCGGAAGCTACCTCCGAGGCTTTCGAGAGACCTGGCTCAATCCCCGCCGGGATGAGTGATCTTTTCGGCCCGATGACGGACTTCGTCCGCCGCCTCCCTGGTTGCGGCGAAGGCCTCCTGCTGTACGGCGGCCACACCCTCGCTGGGCTTGCCGCCGACGATGTCGCGGAAGGCATTCTTGAAGCGCTCGGTCCGGCGGTCCGGCGGGAAGCGCTCTTCGGCCCGTTGCTGCTTGACCGGGTTGCGCTCCCCGTAGCGGCGGCGCGCCCAGGCCGAGCCGGGCTTTCCGAGACGGGTCGCGCCGTAGATCGCGATCGGTAGGACGAAGAAGCCGATCGCCCCGTGCATCAGGCGCTGCTTGGCAAAGCAGATCGCAACCATGAGGAATACGAGCAACGCACCGAGGATGCTGCCGACGACCTGAGCGGGAGAGCTGGTGTCGAAGCTGAACGGGGTGGAGCCGATCAGGATCAGAAACATGCCGGCGGCGGCGATCACGGTGGCGTCGATCGAGCTGCGGCCCTCCTCGGCCCAGTAGACGTCGTCGAGGTAGACCCAGAGCGCGAACTCGTCAATCGTCAGCCCTGCGCCGACACCGAAAGCGAAGGCGCAGATCTCGGCGTAGGGGCTGTGCCCCAGCGCGGCGAAGCCGAGCGTGCCGGCGATCATCATCGTGACGATCCCGAAGACGAGGTGGTGGAGGTGGACGCCGCTGTCGCTGACGACGCTGCCCGGCCACCAGGTCACCCTGGGGCTGCGCATCAGACGGGTGCTCATCCGGATGAAGGCGAAGGAGAGGACGAAGCCGGCCAGGACGAGGAAGATCCCCTGCTCGTCCTGTTCGACGAGGCTGTTCCAGAAGTCGGTGAAGATCGAGGCGGCGATCACGGCGACGGCTTCGAGTGTAGTTCGGCCCCCCCGCCCTTCTCGCGGATCAGGTCGACTGTGAGCAGCACGGCGGCGACCGCGTAGAAGGGGGTGAAGGCGACGTTGGAGACGATGTCGGCAAGCCACTCGCTGAGCAGCTCCGAGGCGAAGAGGTGGTGGGTGAGGGCGGTGATCCAGTCGGTCAAGCCGTCGCCGAGCAGCTCGATCGGGATCAGGACGAGGGCGACGAGCCAGAACCTGCCGCGGACGAGGTGGACACTGCGGGCGAAGGCGGCACGGATGCCGCGGTGCTCTATCTCGATCACCGGCGCCGCGAGGCCGAGCCAGACGAAGGCGAGCGCCCCCGGAACGATGAAGACGAACCCGATTGCGACCAGGGCGCCGTAGATCAAGTCGACCGCAATCAATGGCCCGTAGTTGACCATGCCGGCGATTTCGCGCAGCGAGGGAGGACGGCCGTCGCGGGGGTGGGTCAGCGAGATCGCCACGGCCCCGGCGTAGAAGACCTCGCCGATCAGCCCGGTGGCGGCGATCGCCAGCACCGCGGCCATCGCCGCCAGCAGCTTGAAGCCGGCGCCGAAGCCGATCGAGCCGATTTCGGCGTTGATGGTCAATGCGTGCAGGAGGCCAACTGGGACGAAGACGGCGACGGCGAGCAGCGACAGCGAGGGCGCCCAGCGACACCAGGTGCGGCCGATCCGGGCGTAGGTGGAGATCAGCTGGGCGGGAAGGCTCACGTCAGCGGCGGCGACGGCGGCCCGAGGGCTGGCGACCGCGCCGCTCGAGCCTGGATTGCGCCGACTCCGAGGTCGGCACTCGCCGCACGTCGCTCAGGTCCCCGACCAGGATCTCTTCGGAGCAGCGCCGGTGCCAGTGGTGGTGTTCGGTGCCGCCGAGGCGGAAGACGTACTGGACGACGACGTGATCGCTGCCGATCTCGATCTCGCCGTGACAGGCGGGACAGCGGTAGAGCTTGCGCGAGATGCCGCGGATCAGCCATGCCTCGTCGCCCTCTTCGGTCAGGCCCCGCAGGCTCCAGCGCTTGTCGGGCAGGCCGGCGAGGTCGCCCCCCATCGGGCTAGCGCCTCGAGAGCCAGGCGAAGCCGGCGGCCATCGCCATGTTGCTGACGCCCGCAAGCCGCAGCCCCAGCTTGGCGCCGGGACGGGTGACCGCGGGGGACTCGGCCCAGAGGGCATCGGTGGCGATCTCGGTGCCGCGCAGCCAGGCCAGGGCCCACCAGTCGCGCTGCGAGCCGCGGCGCGCTGCCAGCGCGTGGGCGGCGGCGAAGGTGAGCCAGATCGGGCCGCAGCGACGAAAGAGGTGTTCCGCGTCGGGGGAGGGGTGATCGTGCCCGAGCACCTTCAGCGTGGCCGCCGGAGCGGCGATCGCGGCGCTGCCCAGAACCAGGTCGAAGGCGATCATGTTGCGGTTGGTTAGGCGCAGCGCCTGTTCGAGCGTCATCGCAACGCCCATCCAACCAGATCGGCCAGGCGGTGTGACGAACACCGGTCGCGGAAGGGAAAGGGTGGGGTCCGGCGAATCTGACGCCGTGACCAAGACTGCGACTAAAACATCCCCAGAGCTTAAGAGCCTTTCCGACTACATCCAGGAGCGCTTCGACGAGTTCTCCCGCTCCCAGAAAGACGTCGCCCGCTACATCGTCGACCATCTCGACGAGGCAGCCTTCCTCACCGCCGAGGAGCTGGCCCGGAGAGCGAGCACCTCGTCATCGACGGTGGTGCGCTTCTCCCAGGCCCTCGGCTTCGAGGGTTACCCGGAGCTCCAGCAGGCCGCGATCGAGGAGTACCGCACGGCCGGGCAGGCCGTCAATGGCGGCTCCAAAGCCGGCTCCCTCTTCTCCTTCGACCACTCCGAGCTGGAGGGATCGCTTGGGGCCGACTACTCCAACCTCGAGGAAACCGCTCGCAACCTCACCCGCGAGCAGGTCGACGGGGCGGTTGCCGCCCTTGCCGAGTCCCAGCGCGTGGTGATCGTCGGCGTCGACCAGATGGCCTTCTTCGCAAGCTACCTGCGTCACATGCTGAGCCTGCTCGACATCCGGGCGGAGATCGTCGCCAGCACCGGCGGCGAGTCGCTCCAGAGGTTGGGGCGGATCGACGACGAGACGCTCGTCATCGTGCTCTCCTCCGGTCGCGCACATCCTCTTCTGCTGAGGGCGATGAAGCTGGCGCTGCACCGCAACGCCCGCACCCTTGCCATCTCCGACGCCTCGATGTCGGAGGTCGGCGAGCACGCCGAGTTGACCCTCTACTTCTCCTCCAACAGCCCTTCGTTCGCCCGCTCGAACACGGCGCTGATGGCTCTGGTCCAGGCTCTGGCACACGGTCTCTACGCGCGTGACGAAGACACGCACAAAGACCGCATCCGTGCCTACAAGCTCAAGTAGCGAGGGCGCCCCACGAGCGTTTGGCGCGGCGGGTCCTGTCACGGATTTGGTGCCACCAGCCCTGCGGTAGCTAAAGCTTCCTCGGGCTGGTCCCCCAAATCCGCGCCACCCCCCGCGAGAAGCGGGGACCAGGAGCGCATCTCCCGCGGGTGGCGCCGTAGGGGGAACCGCCCCCGAGGACGCTTTAGCGACCGCAGGGGGTGGTGGGTCCCCTGCAGCGACAGGACCCGCGGGCCGAAGCCGCCGCGCCAAGGTCGCCCAGCCCGGGCACGTAATATGCGGATTATGGCTGCAGAGAGAGCTACCTTTCGGGTTAAGACTGGTCTGGCCGAGATGCTCAAGGGTGGGGTGATTATGGACGTGGTCACGCCTGAGCAGGCCCGGATCGCCGAGGAGGCCGGTGCCTGTGCGGTAATGGCGCTCGAGCGGGTTCCGGCCGATATTCGCAGAGACGGCGGGGTGGCCCGCATGTCCGACCCGGCGATGATCAAGGGGATTCAGGAGGCGGTGACGATCCCGGTGATGGCGAAGGCCAGGATCGGGCACTTCGCCGAGGCCCAGGTCCTGCAGGCGCTCGAGGTCGACTACATCGACGAGTCCGAGGTGCTGACCCCGGCCGACGAGCGCAACCACATCGACAAGCTCGCCTTCGAGGTCCCCTTCGTCTGCGGTGCCACCAATCTCGGCGAGGCCCTGCGCCGGATCGGCGAGGGGGCGGCGATGATCCGCTCGAAGGGCGAGGCCGGCACCGGCAACGTGGTCGAGGCGGTGCGGCACATGCGCGAAATCGTCTCCGGCATCAAACGGCTCGCACAGCTTGGCCCCGAGGAGCTGGCGGCTGCGGCCAAGGAGCACCAGGCGCCGCTGGAAGTCGTCCACGAGGTAGCTGAGCGGGGTCGCCTGCCGGTGCCGCTCTTCTGCGCAGGCGGCATCGCGACCCCGGCAGACGCGGCGCTGATGATGCAGCTGGGCGCCGAGGGCAACTTCGTCGGCTCCGGCATCTTCAAGAGTGGCGACCCGGAGCGCCGTGCCAAGGCGATCGTCGAGGCGACGACGCACTTCGGCGACCCGGAGCGGGTTGCGGCGGCGTCGATCGGACTCGGGGAGGCCATGCCGGGGCTCGAGATCGCCGAGCTGGCGGCGGCGGACGCGCTCCTGCAGGACCGCGGTGCCTGAGCTTCGCCTCGGAGTCCTCGCCATCCAGGGAGGATTCGAAGCGCACGCACGAGTGCTCCGGCGTCTCGGAGCCGAGGTTCGGGAGGTGAGGTCACCGGCCGATCTGGACGATTTGGATGGGCTGGTGATCCCCGGGGGCGAGAGCACGACGATTTCCAAGGGAATCGCGTCGGCCGGCCTGACGAAGCCGATCCGGGAGCATCACGAGGCGGGAGGGACGGTCTTCGGGACCTGCGCGGGGATGATCGTCTGCGACGACTCGCATCTGGGCCTAATCGACTCGACGGCTGCACGCAACGCGTTCGGACGGCAGCTGCAGAGCTTCGAGGCGGACCTCGACGTGGAGGGGATCGGTGGCGAGCCGCTGCGAGCGGTGTTCATCCGCGCGCCCTGGGTTGAGCGACACGGGCCCGGGGTCGAGGTGCTCGCCTCCTGCGAGGGTCATCCGGTGGCGATCCGCGAGGGAAGGGTGCTGGCCTGCGCCTTCCACCCGGAGCTGACCGACGACCCGCGCCTGCATGCATATTTCATGGCGATGACGACGAGCGCGCGCAACAGAGCGCTGGAGGAGGCCGAGGCGTGAGAGACCCTAGAGCGGAGAACTTGGCGAAGATCCTGGTCGGCTACTCGACCGAGGTGAAGGCGGGGGAGGTGGTCGCGATCGACGGCGAGGTCGGCGCCGAGCCCCTGCTGCGCGCGATCTACGAGGAGGTCCTTAAAGCCGGCGCAAATCCGATCCTCAACGTCGCCCTCGATGGCCTCGCGGCGATCTATTACAACCACGCCAGCGACGAGCAGCTCGAGTGGATCTCGCCGGTGACGCAGTGGATGGTCGAGAACGCGGACGTGCGCATCGGGGTCGGGGCGAGCGCCAACACCCGAGAACTCTCCGCCGTGCCACCCGAGCGCCAGACCATCCGTCAGACGGCGGTCGGCCCGGTGCTTTCCCGGATGATGGAGCGCAGCGCCGTGGGCGAGTTCCGCTGGTGCTACACCATCTTCCCGACCAACGCTTACGCCTCGGAGGCGGAGATGAGTCTCGCCGACTACGAGGATTTCTACTTCGGCGCTTGCCTTGCCGACGACCCCGACCCGCTGACCGCTTGGAAGCGCGCCTCCGCCGAGTGCGAACGCCTGGCCGAGTGGATCGAAGGGCATGAGGAGGTTCGGATCACCGCGCCGGGAACCGACATCAAGCTCGGCATCGCCGGCCGCAAGCTCATTCCCTGCGTCGGCGATCGCAACATGCCCGACGGCGAGTTCTTCACCGGCCCGGTCGAGGATTCGGTCGAGGGCGAGGTCTCCTTCCACCTGCCGGCGGTTATCGCCGGCCGCGAGGTATCCGGCGTGCGCCTGCGCTTCGAGGCCGGCAAGGTGGTCGACGCGAGTGCCGAGCGCGGCGAGGAGTTCCTGATCCAGCTGCTCGACACCGACGAGGGCGCCCGCCGCCTCGGCGAGCTCGGCATCGGCACCAACTACGCGATCGACCGCGGCACCCTCGAGGTCCTGCTTGACGAGAAGATCGGCGGCACCGTCCACATGGCGGTCGGCCGCAGCTATCCCGAGTCCGGCGGGGTCAACGAGTCCGCCGTGCACACCGACCTGGTTTGCGATCTTCGCAAGGGCGGCAAGATCGAAGTCGACGGGACCGTGATGCAGGAAGACGGCAAGTTCGTCGTTTAGGGCGGTGGGTGGGGGAGCCTGGCCGCCCTTCTGTCGAATTGACACCCCAAGAGCTTCGCTCTTGGGGTGAATGAGGAGCGCGGGCTACGCCCGCGCAATAACCGGATTGCATTTCCGCCGCTTCGCGACATTCGCCAGAAGGGCGGCCAGGCTCCCCCACCCACCGCCC
>DASSMU010000063.1:0-5093 GCA_035701465.1 Solirubrobacterales bacterium | reverse complement strand
ATGCCGTGCCCCTACTGGCTTCGGCGATCTCCGCCGAGGGCGGCTCCGCCGAGGCGTTGACCGGCCTCGCCGCCCTGATCCGCGGTGAGATCGACGCCGAGGCCTGGGTCGCCGGGCTGCGGCGGGTCGAGCGATCCAGGCAGGCCGCCTGATGGGAATAGTCTTGCTGTCACGTGAGCGCTGCCAAGCAGAACGTCGAGCCGGCGAGCCTCGACCCCGAGGCGAAGGCGGAGCTCGACCGCGCCTTCGAGGACCTCTACCGGGCCCACCTGCGGGACGTCTACTCCTACGCCTACTACCGGGTCGGCAACCCGCACGATGCCGAGGACCTCACCGAGCAGGCCTTCCTGCAGGCCTACCGTCACTTCGACCGCGCCCGGCGCGAGTCCGACGGGCGCCCGCTGCGCCCCTGGCTGATCCGCATCGCCCACAACCTCGCCTCCAACTACTACCGCGACCGCTCGCGGCGGCCGCAGACCTCGCTGGAGAACGCCGACCCGATCGAGGCGCGGCACGGAACCGAGGCGATCGCCGAGGGGCGCGAGCAGCTGCGCCAGGTGATGGCCAACCTCGACCACCTGCCCGACGACCGTCGCGACGCGCTGATCATGCGCTTCGCGCTCGGCATGGACAACCGCGAGATCGCCCGGGCGCTGGGGCGCACCGACGGCGCCACCAAGGTGCTGATCCACCGCGCGATCAAGCAGCTGCAGGAGGAGATGAGCGATGAGTGAGGCCCAGCGCCTGACCGGCAGCACCTGGGACGTCGAGCACCTGCTCTCCGACGCGCTGCGGCCGATCGAGCCGCCGGAGCGCCTCTCGGGCCGGCTCGAGGACACGCTCTCGGCTGTCACCCAGGCCGCCGCCGAGGAGCTCTCCGACTGGGCCGAGGAGCTCTCCGAGAGCGAGCTGCGGGCGCTGCGCGACCCGCGCAACTGGGTGCGCCCGGTGTTCGCGGTCGGCGCCGGCGGAGCGGCGGCCAGCGCGCTGGTGCTGCTCGAGGTCCGCCGTCGCGGCCGCCAGCAGGCCAAGGGCGGCTTGCGCTCCCTCGCCGGCCGGGTCAGGCCCTAGGAAGGACTAGCGGGTTCGCCCTTCTTCGCGACCGGCGTCGAACGCGCGGCGGCGACGCCCAGTGCGCCGATCGCCAGGTGGAGGAGGTTGTCGGCGGTGTCGACCGGCAGGCAGCCGAGGATCGCCTCGCCGCTCCCCAGGGCGAATCCCCAGAGGGCGAGGGCGAGATAGAGGGCCCCCATCCAGAGGGAGTACTGGCGCGAGGCGTACCCCGCCATTAGCAGCCCCAGCGCGCCGGTGAGGATGTGCAGGACGTTGGCCCAGCCGTTGACGGCGAAGATGCCCAAGGCGTCGTCAACCTCGCCAGGAGAGCCGAAAGAGGCGCCGTAGAAGAAGCCGACGATGCCGGCGACGACGAGCGCCGCGCCGAGGACGGTTGCGTACAGGCGGGCGGGGCTCGGGGCGTCCATCGGCGGCGATTGTAGGCTGCTCATCCCCGTGGCACAGACCTGTTACCGGCATCCCAACCGCGAGACCGCCGTCTCCTGCTCCTCCTGCGGGCGGCCGATCTGCCCCGATTGCATGACGCCGTCGCCGGTCGGGATGCGCTGCCCGGAGTGCATGCGTCAGCCGACCCGGGTGGTCAGGGGCGTCGGCGAGGCGAATCTGTTCTCGCGGGCGCCGGCGACCTTCATCCTGATCGGGCTCAACGTCATCGTGTTTCTCGCCGAGATCGCCAGCGGCAGCGGCGGCACCTCGGTTGGAGGGAGCTCGGCGGTGGCGAACTTCGGCCTCTTCGGGCCCTCGGTCGCGGAAGGTGAGTGGTACCGGCTCGTCGGGGGCGGCTTCCTCCACGCCAGTCTCTTCCACATCGGCTTCAACATGTTCGCGCTCTACTTCCTCGGCAGGTTGCTCGAGCCGGGGATCGGCACCCCCCGCTTCGTCGCCGTGTACATCGCCGCTTTGTTCGGCGGTGCGTTCGGGGCTCTTCTGTTGAGCCCCGATGCGCTTACGGTCGGTGCATCGGGGGCGATCTTCGGCATCTTCGGCGCCACGTTTGTGATCGCCCGTGGGCGGGGGATCGATGCTGTTGCCTCGTCGATCGGAGTGATCCTGGTCCTCAACCTGGCGATCAGCCTCGGCAGCCCAGACATCAGCCTCGGCGGGCACCTCGGTGGGCTGGTAGCCGGGGTCATCTGCGCGTTCGCAATTCTCGCCGGCGAGCGCGGCATGCTCGGACGTCGCCATTTCCCGGCGGAGCTCGCCGTGATGGCGGCGGTGACCGCTATCTCGATCCTCGGCGCTCTGGCCGTCGCCTGACGTTCAGGCGGTCCTGCCCGGCCGCACCTGCGACGAGCGCAGTTCGGCAAAGCCGATGTTCCCCGGGGCTTCGATTAAGTCAGGGTGCAGGAGGTGGCCGAGCAGCTCGACCCCGTCGACGAGCCGTGGCCCGGGGCGCGAGAAGGTCGATGCGGCGTCGACCGCGAACACCTGCCGGGCGCCGAGCTCCTCGATGTGAAACCAGTGTTCCAGCGCCTGGGAGCGGGCGCCGTCGACGTACCAGCCGCAGGGCATCGCGACGACCACGTCGGGGGTCAGGCCGGACAGCTCACCCCAGGAGACCTCGGGTGACTTCAAGCCCGGCGGCCCGGCGACGTCCTCGCCGCCGGCAATCGAGATCATCTCGGGCATCCAGTGGCCGCCCACGTACGGCGGGTCGAGCCACTCGAGCGCGATTACGCGGGGCCGGGTGGTTCCCGCGACGCCGGCGCGCACGGTCGCCAGCCTCCCCTCGAGCTCCCCGCGAAGCTCGTGTCCGAGTCGCGGAGTCCCCGTCGCCTCGCCGAGGTGGACCACGTCGTCGAGCATCTCGGCGAGCGTGCTGGGGTCCTGCTGGACGACCTGGGGCTTGCTGGGAAGGCGGGCGGCGACCTCGACCACGTCCTCGAAGGAGACCGCGCACACGGCGCAGACGGCCTGGGTGACAATCAGGTCGGGCTCCAGCGCCGCCAGCAGCTCCTCGTCGAGCTCGTACAGCGCCAGCCCCTCGGCTACCCGCGTCTTCACCGCTCGGTCGATCTCTGCCGCGTCGAGATTCGGCGGCAGCACGGTTCGGGTCAGGTGGGGGAGTGAACGCGCCTCGGCCGGGTAGTCGCACTCATGGGTGACCGCGACGACACTGTCGCCGAGGCCGAGGGCGAAGAGCATCTCGGTCGCGGACGGAACGAGGCTTGCGATCCGCATATCCCGCGCAATATGGCACTTATCGATGAAACGGCGGAGTGGAAAGCTATATTGCCTTCGCCGAATGGCCGACGACGACCTTCCCCGAAGTACCGGGTCAAATAAACGATGAGCGCACTCCTGCTCGTCCTCCTTCTCCTGCTGGTCGCCGTCAACGGCTTCTTCGTCGCGGCCGAGTTCGCGCTCGTGCGCAGCCGCCGCGGCAAGATCGAGCAGCTTGCGGAGGAAGGCGAGAGCGGCGCCGAGGCCGTGGTCGAGCAGCTCGACAAGATCGACGAGTCGCTTTCGGCCTGCCAGATCGGGATCACGATGGCCTCGATCGGGATCGGCTTCCTCGGCGAGCCCTCGCTGGCGAAGCTGCTCGAACCGATCTTCGGCGGCCTCTCGCACGGGGCCGCCGTCGGGCTCTCGGTGGCGATCGCCTTCGCCCTGGTCACCGCGATCCACATCAGCATCGGCGAGCAGGTGCCGAAGATGCTGGCGATCAGCCACGCCGAGCGCACCGCCCGCCGCGTATCGCGCCCGCTCAACTGGTTCCGCGCAGCGACCGCGCCGGTGATCATGGCGCTGAGTGCGATCTCCAACGCGATCGTCCGCCTCTTCGGCGTCGACCCGACCGACATCGAGGAGCACCACACCGCCGAGGACCTGAAGCAGATCATCGATCGTTCGCGGGTGGGGGGGACGCTCGACCCGGGTGAGGCCGGGATGCTCGGCGGTGTCTTCCACCTGCACGAGCAGGAGGCGCGCGAGGTGATGACGCCGATTCCGGCCGTAGTCACGGTCGATGCCTCCGAGACGGTGGAGACGGCGCTGCGGCGCTGCGTCACATCCGGCCACACCCGCCTGGTCGTGATCGAGGACGAGAACCCCGACAAGGTCAAGGGAATCGTCCACAACAACAGCCTCGCCCGCCTCTTCATGAGCGACGGGCCTGAGGGCGAGATCGCGGCGGCGATCCGCGACGCCGTGATCGTCCCCGAGACCCGGCCGCTCGACGACCTCCTCCACGACCTCCAGGTCCAGCGCACCTCGCTCTCGGTCGTCGTCGACGAGTACGGGCGGACGGTCGGGATCGTCACCGTCGAGGACATCCTCGAGGAGGTGGTGGGGGAGATCGAGGACGAGACCGACCCCCGCGCGGCCGCCTTGCGCCAGCTGGCCAGCGGCGAGTGGTTCGTCCGCGGGCATGTCTCGCTCGGCGACCTCTCCGACGCCGGGATCGAGCTGCCGGTCGACACCGACGCCTACAACTCGGTCGGCGGCTACGTCTTCGGCGAGCTCGGCCGGCTGCCCAAGCGCGGCGACACGATCGTCGCCAACGGCTACACGATCCGGGTCGAGTCGGTGCGCGAGAACCGGATCGAGGCGGTCCGGATCAGCGGCGAGTCCGGTTCCGTCCGCCAGCGCTCCTAGTTTTTCCAAGCAATCCGCATTTCCCCGAACCACGGAGGCATCGCATGTGGGTTGTGCGCTTGAGCGACAGGCAACTCGAGGTCCTGAGAGCCCTGCTCCGCTCCGAGGATCATCTAGGCCCGGCGCTCAAAGGGGCGGTCGAGGCCCTCGAACTCGCCCGCTGGGACGACCTGCCCGAGGCCGAGCTCCCCTGGGACGAGGTAGAGGCAAGCGCCCGGAGGCAGGGGATCTCCCCGGCCGACGTGATCTGGGATCTGGCTAAAAAGAACTAGCTGTGGCTGTGGGTGGGCGATGCGGGTGCCCCTCTCCGTGAATTGACGTCGCCCGCGCCTATGGCGCGTAGCGACGAGATGAGGTGCGCGGGCTACGCCCGCGCAGGCATCGGATTGCATTGCCGCCGCCTTCGGCGACATTCCAGCAGA
>DASSMU010000062.1:0-3443 GCA_035701465.1 Solirubrobacterales bacterium | reverse complement strand
CGCGGTCGGCGAGCGGGCTGCCGGCGCCGTCGTAGCCGTGCTCGTCGTAGTCCATCGCCGTCTGCGCGATGCAGGCGGCGATCAGTCCGGCGAGGGCGAAGGACTCATCGCCGCGGGTCTGGGCATCGCAGATCCGCACCTCGACCGTGCCGAAGGAGTGGTGCGGGCGCACGCTCCACCAGAGCTGGGTCGACTCGACCACTGAGCCGGTGCGCTCGAGCATGCCGATGAAATCGGCGTAGCTGGCCCAGTCGACGAAGGGGCTGGGCACGCCGCAGCGGGGGAATGTGCGAGTGAAGATCTCGGTGCGAACCGTGTGCAGGCCGCTGTCGCGGCGGTCGAGGAACGGCGAGTTGGCCGAGACGGCGAGCAGAGTCGGCAGCAGCTCCCGCAAGCGGTCGCAAACCGCGATCGCCCGGTCGGCGCCGCGCACGCCCATGTGCACGTGCATGCTCCAGGTGTTGTTGCGCTGGGCGACGTAGCCGAGTTCGTGTCGCAGCCGGTTGTAGTGGGGCGTGTCGATGATCCGCTGGTCCAGGTAGTTGGCCCAGGGATGGGTGCCCATCGCCCCCAGTGCCAGACCCATGCCCTCGACCAGCGCAAAGAGGCGGCCGCGGCGCTCGCGCTGCAGCGCCATCGCCTCGGAAAAGGTCGCGGCGCGTCCCGAGCGGATCTCGATCTCGGAGGCAATCAACTCGCCGGCCGCGGATTCCGCGAGCAGCTCGTCTTGCCGGCAGGCCGCGTAGACCTCCTCGAAGCGGTGCTCCAGCTCCAAGGTCGCCGGATCGAGGATCGCGAACTCCTCCTCGAGGCCGATTGTGAAGTCGGTCGAGGACTCGAACGTCTCCCGAGCGAGGTCGAGGTCCAGGGACAAAGCCAACCCTCAGGTCAGGTAGAAGTAGAGCGCGTAGAGCAGGTCGACGGCCGGGCTGGAGGTGTGCACCGTCACCTCCGGCGGCACCTGGAGCAGCTGCTCGGAGTAGTTGAAGATGATCTTCACCCCGGCCTCGACCAGGCGGTCGGCGACGGCCTGGGCAGCGGCTGCCGGGACGGCGAGCACCCCGACGACGATCTCCTGCTCGGCGACGATCGCACCCAGATCACCGAAATCGCGCACGCGCAGGTCGCCGACCTCTGTCCCGACCACCTCGCTGTCGACGTCGAACATAGCGACGATCTGAAAGCCGTGGTCGGCGAAGATGTCGGAACTGGCGATCGCCTGGCCGAGGTTGCCGGCACCGAAGAGGGCGATGTTGTGCTGGCCCGAGGTGCGCAGGATCTTGCGGATCTCCGCGACCAGCGAGTCGACGTTGTAGCCGACGCCGCGCTTGCCGAACTTGCCGAAGCCGGAGAGATCGCGGCGGATCTGGGTCGGGTTGATGTGCGTGTACTCGGAGAGTTCCTGCGAGGAGATCGTCTCGCGGCCCATCTTGCGCGCCTGAGTCAGCACCTGGAGGTAGCGCGAGAGGCGCGCCGCGACGCCGAGCGAGAGGCGCTCGCCGTCGACGATCAGCCCGCCGGGCACGTCCTGCTCTTCGATTGTGGCGCTCACGCCCCCACAGTATCGAGCCTCGCCCGCACGGCCGCCTCGTCGAGGAGCAGCTCGGAGACAACCACACCGTCTATCTCGACCACCGGGATCTTCTCCAGCATGCGCCTGAGCAGCAGTTCCTCGCTCTCGATATCGACCTCGTGTAGGGAAAATCGGTAACCCTCCCCATGCAGGTCGATCAGCGCCTCGACGGCTTCCGCGCAGAGATGACACTCCGGCCGCAAGTAAACGGTGACGACCGTCATCTCGTGGGAAAGGCGTCGTAATCGAGATATGCCGGGTAGGGAATCTGGGTTGCGAAGCGGGCGGCGGAGCCGATCATCGCGGCGTTGTCGGTGCAGAGCTCGCGGGAGACAAGCTTGAGCTGAACGCTTCGGCGCTCGCAGAGCCCCGCCACGGCCTCGCGCAGGGTGCCGTTGGCGGCGACGCCGCCGCCGAGCGCGACCGCCCTCCACTCCCCCCGCTTCAGCGCCCGCTCCAGCTTGGCGGTCAGCTGACCGACGGCGGCGGCCTGGAAGCTGGCGGCCAGGTCCGCGCGGTGCTCCTTCACTCCCTCCTGGCCGAGGTCGCGGCAGAGATAGACCAGCGCCGTCTTCAGGCCGCTGAAGCTGAAATCGAGGCCGGGGTCGCGGCTCATCGCCACCGGCATCTCGAACGCCGCGGGATCGCCGTCGCGCGCCAGCTTCTCCAGCGCTGGTCCCCCGGGATAGCCGAGCCCGAGCAGGCGCGCGACCTTGTCGAAGGCCTCCCCGGCCGCGTCGTCGAGGGTCTGGCCGAGCATCTCGTAGCCAGCGTGGTCGCGCACCCCGGCGAGCAAGGTGTGGCCGCCGCTGGCGACCAGACAGAGGAACGGCGGCTCCAGCGGCTCGGGCTCGAGAAAGTTGGCGGCGACGTGGCCCTGCAGGTGGTCGACCGGGACCAGCGGCAGCCGGCGCGGGGCGGCGATCGCCTTCGCCGTGCTGATGCCGACCAGAAGGGCGCCGATCAGACCTGGGCCGGCGGTCACCGCAACCGCCCCGATGTCGTCGAGCGTCGCCCCCGCCTCACCGAGCGCCGCCCCGACCACCGGTGCGGTCAGCTCGAGATGGTGACGCGAGGCGACCTCGGGCACGACGCCGCCGAACTGCGCATGTGCGGCGGCCTGGGAAGAGATCGTGTTGGCAAGCACGCGCGACCCCTCCAGCACCGCGGCGCAGGTGTCGTCGCAGGACGTCTCTATGGCGAGCGTCAGTCCAGCCACATGATCAGCGCGTCCTCGCCGTTGTCCTGGTAATAGCGAGGGCGCACTCCCGAGGAGCGGAAGCCGAGCCGTTCGTACATCGCGATCGCCGGCCGGTTGGAGACCCGCACCTCGAGCGTGAACGGCAGCCTGCCGCCTCCCTCCTCGACCAGCTTCGAGATCAGCCCTCGCGCGACCCCGGAGCGGCGGCGCTCCGGGGCCACGGCGACGTTCATCAGGTGCCAGACCTGCTCGTAGCGCGAACAGACCAGGTAGCCGAGCAGCTCGTCGCCCTCGGTCGCCGCCAGGCAGATCCCCGACGGCTTGGAGATCTCCAGCACGAACATCGCCAGCGACCACGGCGCCGGGAAGGAGCGGCGCTCGATCGAGACCACCCGGGGCAGGTCGCTGTAGGCGAGCCGCCTGATCGCGGGCGCCCCGGCCACCTCACTCGGCTGTCTGGAGATTGTCTCGTTCACGCCATCGCTGCGCATCGGGAGGCCTCAGGTAGATCGGGTCGAGGCGGCCGCCGTCCCCATTCGTCCCGGCCTCCGCCAGGGCACAGACGTGCCGGGCGGCGATCCGGTGCACAGGGTCGGCGTCGTCGGGGACGTCAGCGCCCCGACTCACCAGCTCTTGGCGAAATCGTACCGCGCCCGATCCCGCTGCCAG
>DASSMU010000061.1:0-2782 GCA_035701465.1 Solirubrobacterales bacterium | reverse complement strand
TGACGCATGACGGCACCCGCAGCGAGCTCGAGTTCCGTTTTCTCCAGCTCTGCGAGCACATTGGCCTTCCGGCGCCTGGCGTCAATGTCCGAATCGGCCCCTTCATTGCCGATTTCGTTTGGCAGGCAGAGCGACTGATCGTCGAAACCGACGGCTACAGATATCACCGCGGACGCGCAGCCTTCGAGGCCGACCGCGAGCGCGACCTTGAGCTGCGGGCGCTCGGCTATGACGTCATACGCCTCACCTATCGACAGGTGGTCGACAGACCGGCGGAAACCGCATCGGCGATCCGGGTCGCGATTGCGAGCCGCTCGCTGCCATGAGCCATGGCGCGAAAGTCGGACATATTCCGATCAAAGCGCCAGGGGCCTCCTACCCGGCGCGGAAGGGGCCCTGGCGGGCCCGCTCGAGGTCGCGCAGGGAAGTCTCCGGCTCAACATGGATCATCACCTCGGCCCGGGGGATGTCGGACTCGATCTCGTCGCGCATCGCGTGGGCCAGCTCGTGGGCGCGCTCGAGGCTGGTGCCGGAGCGGTACTGGACGTGGAGGTCGATGTAGCGGCGGCTGCCGGCGCGGCGGGCGCGCAGCTTGTGGTAGCCGGCCACCTCGGGGGTCCGCGCAGCACCGATCGCCGCCTCGATCCTGTCCATCTCCTCTCCCGGCAGCGCTTCGTCGACGAGCACCCCGGAGGAGCGCCTGACGATCCGGATGCCGGCTATGACGATCGCGCCCGCCACGAAAAGCGCGGTGATCGAATCGAAGGCCGCGTTGCCCGTGACCTGGACCAGGCCCAGGCCCAACAGGACGCCGGCAGAGGTCATCGCGTCGGTTCGCAGGTGCGCGGCGTCGCCCTCGAGGGCGGGGGATTCGTGGGTCTTGGCCTGTCGCGAGAGGACAGTGGAGACGACGAGGTTGGCCAACACGGAGAAGCCCATCACCGCGATCCCGACACCGAGCGATTCGACATCGGCCCCGACGACGAGCCTGCGGGTCGCCTCGTAGACGATGATCCCGGCGCCGACGAGGATCAGCAGACCCTCGATCGTCGCCGCCAGGCTCTCGACCTTCTCGTGGCCGTAGGGGTGCTCGGCGTCGGCGGGCTCGTCGGCCTTGCGCACCGAGACGAAGGCGACGACCGAGGCAACCAGGTCGATCAGCGAGTGGACCGCCTCGGTGACGATCGCGATCGAGCCGGTGATCGCCCCGGCCGCGAGCTTGATCGCGATCAGCAGCGCGTTGGAGGCGATCGAGAGCGCCGCCGCGCCGCTCTTGGTGCGGATCATCGCCCGCCCGGCGCCACCTTGCCGGGGCTGAGATGAGCGGCCAGCAGCCTCGCGGCGGCGCCTCGGTGGCTGATCTCGTTCTTCTCCGCCTGACTCAGCTCCGACATCGTGCGCTCGTCGTCGGAGCCGGTCGCATCGGGCACGAAGGCGGGGTCGTAGCCGAAGCCGCCGTCGCCGCGGCGAGTCTCGATCAGGCGGCCCTCGCAGCGGGCCTCGAAGACATGCTCGGATCCGTCCACTTCGACCAGCGCCAGGGCGCAGTGGTAGGCGGCGCGGCGATCGTCGCCGGCCTCCGCGACCTCGCGCAGCAGCTTCTCCAGGTTCTCCTCGTCGCTCGCCCCGGAGCCGCCGTAGCGAGCCGAGTGGATTCCCGGCCGCCCACCGAGACCGGCGGCCTCGATGCCGGAGTCGTCGCCGATCGCCGCCATCCCGGTGGCGGCATGGGCCGTACGTGCCTTGTCCAGCGCAATCGCGGCGTAGGACTCGCCCTCCTCGGGAGGCAACTCAAGCCCGTTCGGCAACGGCTCCAGATCGATGCCCGGAAGCAGTTCGCGCATCTCTCGCAGCTTGTGCTTGTTGGCGGTCGCGAAGATCAATCGGCACCACCCATCGTGACTACCCCCCGCCGGCAACTCGCTCCTGCACCTGGCGCAGGCGGGAGATGCCCATCTCGGCGAGGCCGAGAAGCTCGTCCAACGAGGCCCGCGAGAGCGGCGTGCGCTCGGCCGTAGCCTGCACCTCGACCAGGCCGCCGTCGCTGGTCATCACCACGTTGGCGTCGACCTCGGCAGTCGAGTCCTCGGAGTAGTCGAGGTCGCAGAGAGCTCTGCCGGCGACCATGCCGACGCTGACCGCGGCGACCGAGCCGGTCAGCGGCATCGCCTCGATCGCGCCCGCGTCGAGCAGTTTCTGTAGAGCGAGGCGCAGGGCAACGTAGCCGCCGGTGATCGCCGCGCAACGGGTGCCGCCATCGGCCTGCAACACGTCGCAGTCGACGTAGACGCTGCGTTCGCCGAGCGCTTTGAAGTCGACAACAACGCGAAGCGAACGCCCGATCAGGCGCTGGATCTCGACCCCCCGACCGTCCTGCTTGCCCTTGGCCACATCCCGTGTCTTGCGGTCGCCGGTCGAGGCCGGCAGCATCGCGTACTCGGCGGTGACCCAACCTTTGCCACGGCCCTGCATCCAGCGCGGCACCGAGCGGTCGACCGACGCGGTGCAGATCACCCTCGTGCGGCCGAGCGTGATCAGCGCCGAACCGTCGGCGGTCTCGACGAAACCGGGATCGATCGAGACCGGCCGGATATCGGCCGGCGCCCGGTCGTAGCTGCGAGAGGCTGGCATGGCCGCGAGTCTAAGGACCTATTCCGTTAGGGGACGTGCCACTGGGACGGTCCAGGACCAAGCGGGGCGGTCACGGCGCGGATTCCGCATGGCAGCGCCATGTGGGATTCGCGACGGGGCCGAATCCGCGCCGTGTCCTGGGCCGTATCCA
>DASSMU010000060.1:0-15478 GCA_035701465.1 Solirubrobacterales bacterium | reverse complement strand
CGGGAGAAGCACACCGGTGACTCTCGGCGAGACGTTCTGCGAGGTGAAGAGTGTGTCGAGGACAGGCTTGGCGAAGTTGTCGAGATCGAAGGCCGGTCTATCCAAATCCTCTGGAGTCATTCGGAAGATCACCTCGACGTCGAACTTGGTTTTCAAGGGCGGCGCAGTGAAAGGGGCCTGCGGATAGGTCGCCTTCACCTCGTCGCGTATGGCCTCCCTCCAGCGGATGTCCTTGACGCGCGCTGGGTGTCCACGCACCCGAATCCGCCACCGATTCTGGTAATCATCGCGACTGGTCGAGGGGTCCGGATACATATGGATTGGCTGAGCGTAAACACAGAACCGCTGCTTGTAAACGGCTGCTGCTCTGGACGCACAGCCCTAGCCGTCCGTAATCGTCAGGAACTACCGCTCGGCGCGAAAGAGAGGGGCGAAGGCTCGGCTCCGTCCTCATGCATTGCGTGTACGGCGACGTCGGAAGCCCGCCGGTCGCTAAGCCGTCGCCATGACGATCTCGCAGTCGGCGACTGCGAAGGAAGGTGCTGCGAGCGCTCGCTTCTTTGGCAGCTTTGCCTGTTTCCCTTTGGGCCGGATATCGATCATCAACTCGATCCCAAGGCCACTGGCGACCCGGATCAACCGCTCCACACTGGGATTGTGCTCGCCGATCTCCATGCGGGCGACGTCTGACTGATGGACCCCGAGGCGGTTGGCAAGCTGACGCTGGGAAAGCTTGTGCTGCGCCCGGTAGTGCGCGACCTCTACGGCCAGCCAGCGGGCGACCGCGGTCCTCTCCCACTCCGCCCGAAATGCAGGGTCGCGAAGATCCTCGGCGAGAACCACGTCATGGGATATGAGTCGATCTGAGCTCATCTTCAGTGCCCTTGAGCGAGCATAACAAACTTGTAATTGCCACAGCCCCTCATTCTTCTTCCCTTGCCTTCCTCAAGCGATTAAGTCGCAGCCTGGCGGCTCGCACCGCGCGCTCGAAGCCTGCCTTGTCGATTTCCGCCTCTGGACCCACGGCCAGGATCGCGAACGCCTTCCCTTCGACCCTGCTGTAGATCGGACGCGAGCGGCTTCGTCCTCGCCGGGGACGCAACTCCCGAAGGCCCGATCCCTCCTCCCCAAGGACTGCGCTCTGGTGTGGATGGGCAAGCGCGGGCCCGTCAACCTTGAGCTTCTCGATCGCATGGGCGATCGCAACGCGCTCCCTGCTGTCCTCGATCGCGTTTCTCTCCACAATCGCCTGTGGATGCCATCTGACCAGCCAAGCGGACGGTGTCCGCGGAGCCACGATCTTTCCTCCGCCTGGCATCGCCCTTAATAAGGGCGCGAGGGCCTGAATCTCTCCCCCTTACAGGTACGGCTCCCATCCCGCTACCGTTGGATCGATGACCGTTCCCAACCCATGGCCTTCTGTCTCCTACGCGGACTGGCAGGAGACCTGCGACACGCTCCATGCCCATACGCAGGTCCTGGGCAAGCTCGCCGCGGAGCTGGCGCCGCCCGAGCCGCAGCTCCAGCACGCTGCGCTGCGCTTGACCGCTCGGGGCTGGGAGACGGGGCCGCTGCCGGCGCCCGACGGCTCGGGCGCGTTCGTCGTCGCGCTCGACCTGCGCACGCACGAGGTCGTGGTCGAGCACAGCGATGGCCGGACCGGGAACGTCCCGCTGACGCCGAACCGGGCGGTCGGGACCGTCACCCGCGAGCTGCTGGGAGCGATCGGCGAACTGGTCGGCGCCGTCGAGATCGACCCGACGCCGCAGGAGGTGACCTGGACCGTGCCGCTCGACGAGGACGACGAACACGCGAGCTACGACTCCGACCGGGTCGCGTCCTACTTCGCCGCCGCCACTCAGGCGGCCCTCGTCCTGGCTGATTTCAGAGCGCCTTTTCGTGGTCGGTCCACCCCGGTCAACGCCTGGTGGGGGTCGTTCGACCTCGCCGTGAGCCTGTTCTCCGGACTGCCCGCCGACCCCCCGTCGGAGGACTTCATCATGCGCAACTCAATGGACTCCCAAGAGGTCGCGGTGGGATGGTGGCCCGGCGACTCCCGCTACGGGAAAGCGGCGTTCTACGCGTACGCCCACCCGGCGCCGGCCGGCTTCGAGGGCGGCACGCTCTCCCCCGCGCCCGCCCGCTGGGACGGCGCGCTGGGCGAGTACATCCTCGACTGGGAAGACGTCTGCGCCAGCGACGACCCACACGCGTTCGCGCTCGAGTTCGCCCGCTCGGCGTTCCGGCACGCTTGCCTCGTATGTGACTGGGACGAGGCGCTCGCCGCGAGCGCGGAAGGAACGCCGCCGCCGGTCGTCTGAGGACGAAGCAGAGTCGGACCGCATCCGACTTTGACCCCACCCCACTGTGGTCAATGTCGGATGCGCGCGATTCGTCGACAGGTCCGGTACTACCTACAGCCCCATCGTCTTGGCGATGATTTCTCGCTGGATCTCGCTGGTGCCGCCGTAGATCGTGGAGACGAGGGTGGTGCGGACGTGGCGCTCCATGTCGTACTCGGTCGCGTAGCCGTAGCCGCCCATCATCTGCATCCCTTCCAGGGAGATCTTCTTCGCGGTTTCGGTCACCTTGAGCTTTGCCATCGAGGCCTCGCGGGGGAAGAGCTCGTCTGGGTTGGCGTCGACGCGGGCCGCGACGTCGTAGGTGAGCAGGCGGCTGCACTCGAGCTCCGTCGCAAGATCGGCGAGGCGGTGGGAGATCGTCTGGAAGCTGCCGATCGGACGGCCAAACTGTTTGCGCTCCTTGACGTAGGCGAGCGTGTCGTCCATCGCCCGCCGCGCCAGGCCCAGCGACTGCGCGGCGATGATCAGCCGCTCGACGTTGAGGCCCGCCATCAGCTGCATCCAGGCCTTGCCTTCGGTGCCGAGCAGGTTCTCCGCCGGGATGTGGACGTCGTCGAAGAAGACGTCGTTGACGACGCGTCCGCCCATCGTGTCGATGCCGCGGATCTCGACCCCCTCCGTGCCTTTGGGGATGCTGATCATGCTCAGCCCCTCGTGCTTGGAGCCGCTGTCATCGGTGCGGCAGACGAGCAGGATGTGGTCGGCGACGTGGGCCTCGGAGATCCAGGTCTTCTGGCCGTTGATCGTGTAGCCGCCGTTCTCGCGCACCGCCTTGCAGCGCAGCGCGCCGACGTCGGAACCGGCTTCGGGCTCCGACATCGCGATCGCCTCGACCGCGCCCTTGGCGATCCCGCCGAGGATCTCCGCCTTCTGGGCGTCGGTGCCGAAGCGCTCGTAGGCCCCGGCGGTGATCGCGGTGACCGAGAAGCCGGCGATCGGGATCTGGCCGTAGGCCATCTCCTCGAGCAGGAGGCAGAGGTCGACCATGCCGCCGCCGGTGCCGCCGTAGGCCTCGGGGACGGCGACGCCGAACCAACCCAACTCGGCGACCTTGGCGTAGAGGTCGACGTTGTGCGGCTCCTTGCCGCCGTCGGTCAGCGCGTGGCGCTGCTCGCGGGTGCCGCACTCGCGGGCCGCGAGGTCGCGGATCGCAGCGACGAAGGCCTCCTGCTCGGGCGTGAACGTGACCGGCATCTCAGCCCCTCCCCTAGGCGCTCGCGACGAGGGCGGCCCCGTCGGCGTAGGTCTCGCCGCGCTCGGCCTTCTCGACCAGGGACGCGGGCGGCTCGAAGCGCTCGCCGTATTTCTCCGCCAGCTCGCGTGCCCGGGCGACGAAGCCGGCGGCGGCGCCCTCGTAGCCGTCGATGAACTGCAGCACGCCACCGCTCCAGGCCGGGAAGCCGATCCCGAAGATCGAGCCGATGTTGGCGTCGGCGACGGACTCGATCACACCCTCGTCGACGCACTTCACCGTCTCCAGCGCCTCGGCGAACATCATCCGCTCCTCGAGGTCCTTGAGCGAGATCGTCGAGGGGTCTGCGACCGGCGGGAAGGCCTCGCTCAGGCCCTTCCACAGCCCGGCCCGCTTGCCCTCCTCGTCGTACTCGTAGAACCCCTTGCCGGCGAGGCGGCCGCCGCGGTCGAACTCGTCGAGCATGCGGTCGATCACGATCGTCGAGGGGTGGTTGCCGATGTCGATGCCCTCAGCCTCTGCCGCCGCCGCGTACTGGACGCGGATCTTGCGCATCAGGTTGAGGTTGAGCTCGTCGGAGAGCTGCAGCACCGGGGCCGGGTAGCCGGCCTGTGAGGAGGCCTGCTCGATCGTCGGCGCCGGGATCCCCTCGGTCAGCATCGCGATGCCCTCGTTGATGAAGGTGCCGATCACGCGCGAGGTGAAGAAGCCGCGCGAATCGTTGACCACGATCGGGGTCTTGCGGATCGCCTTGGCGACGTCGAGGGCGCGGTAGAGCGTTTCCTCGCTGGTCTGCTCGCCCTTGATGATCTCCAGCAGCGGCATCTTGTCCACCGGGCTGAAGAAGTGCAGCCCGATGAAGTCGGCCGGCCGGCTGACGCCCTCGGCGAGGTCGGTGATCGGCAGGGTCGAGGTATTCGAGCCGAGCAGCGCGCCCTCGGCGAGGTGCGGCTCGATCTCGGCGAAGACCTGGGCCTTCACCGCCGGGTCCTCGAAGACCGCCTCGATCACCAGCTCGGCGCCGGCGGCAGCGGCCGCGTCGGCCGTCGGGGTGATCCGAGCCAGCAGCTCGGCGCCCTTCTCCTCGCTCATGCGGCCGCGTGAGACGGCCTTCTCGACCAACCCCTGCGAGTAGCCCTTGCCGCGTTCGGCGGCATCGAGGTCGACGTCCTTGAGCACGACCTCGATCCCGGCCTTGGCGCTGACGTAGGCGATCGCGGCGCCCATCATCCCGGCGCCGAGGACGACCATCTTCTTCGGCTCGAACGGCTCGATCTCCTCGGGCCGGTTGCGGGCGCCGTTGACCTCCTGCAGGTCGAAGAAGAAGGCCTGGATCATGTTCTTCGCCACCTGGCCGGTCGCCAGGTCGACGAAGTAGCGGCCCTCGATCTCGATCGCGTTGTCGAAGTCGACCTGGGCGCCCTCGACCGCCGCCGCCATGATGTGGTGCGGGGCCGGGTAGTTGGCGCCCTTCAGCTGCTTGCGCAGGTTGGAGGGGAAGGCCGGCAGGTTCTGTGCCAGCTTCGGGTTGGAGGGGGTGCCGCCGGGCATCTTGTAGCCCTGCGCGTCCCAGGGCTGGACCGCCTCGGGGTTGGCCTCGATCCAGGCCTTGGCGGCCGGGACCAGGTCATCCTGCGTGGCGACGACCTCGCCGACCAGGCCCATCTCCAGCGCCTTGTCCGGCCGCAGTTCTTTGCCCTGCAGCAGCAGCTTCATCAGCGCGTCGGCGATGCCGAACATGCGGACGGAGCGGACGACGCCGCCGCCGCCCGGCAGCAGGCCGAGCTTGACCTCGGGGAAGCCGAGCTTGACCTTGGAGTCGTCGACGGCGATCCGGTGGTGGGTGGCAAGCGCTATCTCGAGGCCGCCGCCGAGGGCGGCGCCGTTGATCGCGGCGACAACCGGGACGCCGAGCGTCTCCAGGCGGCGCAGCTGACCCTTGACCACGCGCAGGCCCTCGGCCAGTTCGGCCGCGTGCTCGGGCCGCACCTGTTTGAGGTCGTTGAGGTCGCCGCCAGCGAAGAAGGTCTTCTTAGCGGAGGTGAGGACGACGCCCTTGATCTCGTCCTTCTCGGCCTCGAGCCGGTCCACCGTCGCCCCCATCGAGGCGACGTAGGCGGCGTTCATCGTGTTCGCCGACTGGTTCGGGTCGTCGAGGGTGAGGACGACGATGCCGTCGTCGCCGCGCTCGTAGCGAATGGTCGTGCTCTCTGCCATCTAGATCGCCTCCACGACGGTCGCGATTCCCATGCCGCCGCCGACGCAGAGCGTCGCCAGCCCGTACTTGCCACCGGTGCGGTGCAGCTCGTCGACCAGCGTGCCGAGGATCATCCCCCCGGTCGCGCCGAGCGGGTGGCCCATCGCGATCGCGCCGCCGTTGACGTTGACCTTCTCCATGTCGAGGCCCATATCGCGGACGAAGCGCAGGACGACGGCGGCGAAGGCCTCGTTGATCTCGACCAGGTCGAGCTGGTCGACCGCGATCCCGGCCTTCTCCAGCGCCTTGCGCGAGGCGGGCGCGGGGCCGGTCAACATGATCGTCGGGTCAGCGCCCGAGACGGCGGTGGCGAGAATGCGCGCCTTCGGCGTCATCCCCAGGTCGTTGCCGGTCTGCTCGTTGCCGATCGCGACCAGCGAGGCGCCGTCGACGATGCCGGAGGAGTTTCCCGGCGTGTGGACGTGGTCGATCTGCTCGACCCAGTGGTACTTCTGCAGCGCCACGGCGTCGAAGCCGCCCATGTCGCCCATCATCTGGAAGGAGGGGTTGAGTTTGGCCAGCGTTTCCACCGTCGTCCCCGGCCGGATGAACTCGTCCTGCTCGAGAACGACGTTTTCGTTCAGGTCCTTGACCGGGATCACGCCGTTGTCGAAGCGGCCCTCCTCGCGCGCTTTCGCGGCGCGTTCCTGCGAGCGGGCGGCGTAGGTGTCGACGTCCTCGCGGCTGAACTCCTCGATCGTCGCGATCAGGTCGGCGCCGACGCCCTGCGGGATGAAGTAGGTGTCGTAGTTGGTCTCGGGGTCCATCGCCCAGGGCCCGCCGTCGGAGCCCATCGGCACCCGCGACATCGACTCGACGCCGCCGGCGAAGACCATGTCCTCCCAGCCGGAGGCGACCTTCTGGGCGGCGATGTTGACCGCCTCGAGGCCGGAGGCGCAGAAGCGGTTGAGCTGGACGCCGGCGACCGTGTACGGCAGCCCGGCCTTGATCGCCGCGGTCTTGGCGATGTCGGCGCCCTGGTCGCCGACCGGCGAGACGCAGCCGAGGACGACGTCGTCGACCCGGTTGGGGTCGAGCTTCTCGTTGCGGACGAGCATCTCGTGCATCAGCCCGACGACGAGGTCGACCGGCTTCGTGCTGTGGAGGGATCCGTTGACCTTGCCCTTGCCTCGCGGCGTGCGGATCGCGTCAAATACCAATGCGTCGGTACCGGCCATTTCAAGCTCCTCTGGTTCGAATCGGGGGTTCGGCTGCGGCGCGGCAGCATAACATTCAGTCGTGAACGCAAACTTTACTACGATGGCTCGCAGTGCCCGCCGCTGAGACTCCCGCCCGCCGCAGCCAGGCCGAGCGCAGCTCCGCCACCCGCGAAGCCCTGCTCGACGCCACGATCGCCTCCCTGGTCGAGGACGGCTACGCGAACGTGACCACGGCCGGAGTCGCAGAGCGCGCCGGCCTCTCCCGCGGCGCCCACCTGCACCACTTCCAGACCCGCCAGGCCCTGGTCGCAGCGGCGATCGAGCGGCTGGCCCGTCGGCGCTCGGCCGAGCAGCTGGCCGCGGCCGACACCCTCCCGGCCGGTCGCGAGCGCGTCGCCGCCGGCCTCGACTTCATCTGGTCCAACTACGCCAGCCCGCTCTACCAGGCGGCGCTAGACCTCTGGACCGACGCCCGCACCGACCCCGAGCTGCGCGAAGCCCTGGTCGGCGTCGAACGCGAGCTCGACCGCCAGACCCTGGAACTGGCCCGCCGCCTCTTTCCCGAGCAGGCCGAGCGCCCCGACTTCGAGCGCCTGGTCGAGATGGCGGCAGCGGCCGCTCGAGGCCTCGCCCTCCTCGACACCCTCCATCCCGGCGACGACCGCAACCGCAAACAGTGGGAGTTCTGCCGAGCGAGGTTGGTGGAGCTGTTCGAGCAGGGGCCGACAGGCGAGTAATCCAGCGGTGCCAAGGGATGCGCCGCGCTCACGTTAGGAAGTGAACGAGCCGTGTTTAATCGTGTAGATTGACCTGGTGGCTGCCCCCGCCAGACGAATCAACGTCACTCTTGACGATGAGCATGCCGGCAAGCTTGCGAAGCTGGCGGAGCGCACGCACATGCAGGAGGGAACGCTCGCCCGGTCGCTTCTTTCCACGGCGCTCGACGACGCCGACCCGGACGCCACCCGCATCACGGAGATCCTCGACGCGATCCCCGGCGCATGGGAGAGGACCCAGGAGGGTCTGGCCCAGGCCGCTCGCGGCGAAGGAACGCCGCTCGACCAGCTAACCTGAGTTGGCACAGGTAATTATCACCCCGCGAGCGCGGCGGGATGTCGACCAGGCGATCTCCACCCTCAGCCTTCCGGACGACGCCTGGGCTCGGATCGCCCGTTCGCTCAGGGCTCTGGAGACGTTTCCGCTTGCCGGTCCCGAGCTGGCCGACCGGTGGGCGCCGACCCGGTTCGTGCTGGGGCCTTGGTCATGGATGATCCTCCTCTACCGCTACGAGGAATCGTCTGACAGGGTCTACGTGGTCGCGATGCACGACGGCCGATCCGCGGCCTCGGCCGCGGTGAACCGATAGTCATCGAGGTCGAAGTGGGCGCTGCGCCAGGCCACCTCCAGCGTCGGTGAGGCGCGGAACGGGGCGTCGCCGTGGGAGTCGAAGTAGTAGCTGTTCGCCGTCGCGCAGGTGCCCGAGAAGAAGACCTGGCGGTCGCGGCGGCCGAGCATCTTCTCGAAGTAGCGTCGGTTGGCCTCGGGGCGGACCTCGACCGCCGTGGAGCCGGTGCTTCTGGCGCGGCGCAGGCAGCGGACTATGTGGCGGGCCTGGTTCTCGATCAGGGTGAAGTAGCTGGCGCCGTTGAAGCCGTAGGGGCCGAGGATCATGAACATGTTGGGGAAGCCGGGGACGCTGACGCCCTCGTATGCCTGGAAGCGGTTTGCGTCCCACCACCGCCCGAGCTCGACCCCGTCGCTGCCGCGCACCGGGTAGGGCGGCATGTTGCCCTTGTCGAAGACCCGGAACCCGGTGGCCAGGATCAGCACGTCGGCCTCGTGCTCGGCGGCCTCGGTGCGCACCTCGGCTACCACGATCTCCTCGATCGGGCTCGTCTCCAGGTGGACGTTGGGCCGGTTGAAGGCCGGCAGGTACTCGTTCGAGAAGCTGGGCCGCTTGCAGCCGAGCCCGTATCGGGGCGTCAGCTTCTCCCGCACCACCGGGTCGCGCACCTGGCGCAGGTGCCGGAGCCCGGCACGCTCCCCCGCCTTGGCGACGGGCAGGATGCCGTGGAAATGGGCCGGCAGCGGGAAGTTGAGCTCGACGTAGAGCTGGCTCAGCGCCCGCGCCGCGGCCTGCGCGCCGGAGACCCGGCCGAGCAGCCGGCGCAGGCCCGGGCCGATCCGGGCGTCGGGCTTGGGCAGGCACCAGATCGGGGTGCGCTGCAGCACGGTCAGCCGCTCGACTTCGGGGGCGATCGAAGGGATGACCTGGACGGCGGAGGCACCGGTGCCGACGATCGCCACCCGGCGGCCGCGCAGGTCCTCGTCATGGTCCCAACGTGCTGTGTGCATCACCGTGCCGGCGAAGGAGTCCAGCCCGGGGATGTCGGGCGGCTTGGGCTGGGTGAAGACGCCGGTCGCGCCGACCATGAACCTTGCGGTGACCGTCCTTCCGTCGGCGGTCGACAGGCGCCAGAAGTGGTTCTCATCGTCGAACTCCGCACCGGTGACCTTCGTATTGAGCCGGATCCGCGAGCGCAACCCGTAGGCGTCGACGCAGTGCTCGGCGTAGTCCTTCAGCTCCTCGCCCGGCGCGTACACCCGTGACCAGTCGGAGCGCTGCTCAAAGGAGAACTGGTAGCTGAACGAGGGGAATGTCGACGCCGATGCCGGGGTAGGTGTTCCAGTGCCAGGCCCCGCCGACGCCGTCCCCCTCCTCGAGCATGACCCAGTCCCGGATCCCGGCCTCGTCAAGCTTGATCGCGGTGCCGATGCCGGAGAACCCGGCGCCTATGACCGCCACCTCGTGGTCGGGCTGCATGCCGGTCAGGATAGGCCCAAAGTCATCCTCCGTCCCAGCCTGGGTTAGGCTCGCCCCGCACCCCGTCACTCCCGACAGATCGAAGGCTCGCATGAAAAAGCCCCTCACCCCCGACCAGGCAGCAATGCTCTACGGCAACCGCTTCCTCACCGAGGACGCGCCCGACGGCCCCTTCCCGGAGAGCGGCATGTCGGCCCTCGACGCGATGCGCCTCGTCGACGAGGAACTGGCGCTGGAGGGCGACCCGAACCGCAACCTCGCGACCTTCGTCACCACCTGGATGGAGCCCGAGGCGCAGCGGCTGATCGGCGACAACCTCTACCGCAACTTCATCGACCACGCCGAGTACCCGATCTCGGCCGAGGTCGAGCAGCGCTGCATCCGCATGCTCGCCGACCTCTACCACGCCCCCGGCGAGACGACCGGCGCCCGCACCCAAGGCTCCTCGGAGGCGATCATGCTCGGCGCGCTCTCGCTGAAGTGGAAGTGGAAGGAGCGCCGCGAAGCCGAGTCGAAGCCGGTCAACAAGCCGAACCTGGTCTTCGGCGGCGACGTGCACGTGGTCTGGGAGAAGTTCTGCCGCTACTTCGACGTCGAGCCGCGAATCGTGCCGCTGCAGGACGGCAAGTACACGATCGGCCCCGAGGACGTGGAGCCCCACGTCGACGAGAACACGATCGGCGTCGCCGCCGTGCTCGGCACCACCTTCACCGGCCACATGGACGACATCGTCGGCATCGACAAGCTCCTGGTCGACCTCAAGGGCGACAAAGGCCTCGACGTGCCGCTCCACGTCGACGCCGCCAGCGGCGGCTTCGTCTGGCCCTTCCTCTACCCCGACTCGGAGTGGGACTTCCGGCTCGAGCAGGTGCGCTCGATCAACGTCTCTGGGCACAAGTTCGGGCTCGTCTACCCGGGCATCGGCTGGCTCGTCTTCCGTGAGAAGAGCGACCTGGCCGAGGACCTCGTCTTCTACGAGAACTACCTGGGGAAAACCGACGCGACCTTCACCCTCAACTTCTCCACCGGCGCCTCGATGGTGCTCGCCCAGTACTACAACTTCGTCCGCCTCGGCCGCGAGGGGTACGCCTACATCATGGAAGCGATGCAGCAGAACGCCCGCGCCCTGGCAGACAGACTCAAGGCCATGGGTGAATTCGAGCTGATCGGCGACGGCAAGGAGCAGCTGCCGCTGGTCGCCTTCAAGCTCGCCGGCGACAAGAATTACGACGAGTTCGACGTCTCCTGGCAGCTCTCAGCCGAGCGCGGCTGGATGCTCCCCGCCTACACGCTGCCGCCCAACGCCGAAGACGTCAAAGTCCTGCGCGCCCTGGTCAAGCAGACGCTCAGCCGCGAGCAGGTCGACCGGCTCGCCGAAGACATCGCGACGGCCTGCGCGACGCTGGAGAAGAAGGGTGGCGCCCATCCTTCAGAGCGCAAGAAGGTGAAGACCGGCACGGGGTACTGACTCGGGCCAGAGAGCACCGGCCGGCAGCTTGACGAAGTCTTTACCCGATGTTCACCTGCCGCCAAGACAGGGTAGCCACCCTCGGGATACCCGACAAGGAGGCATCCTCATGCCACAGATACTCGTAGTGACCGACCCCCCTGAGCGGGACGCGAGCACAGTCGTGTATCGCGAGCGGATCAGCACCACCGACCTCGAGTCCGACCACTTCTCAGGTCAGCTGGTCGAGCGGGTCGGCTGGGCGGTCGTAGACGCCGACCAGATCGAGCACGCGGAGGGCGCACCCACCCCGCCCTGAGTGCGACCGCGGCGGCTCCGCCCCGCCGGGTTCTGCGGCGGGGCGGAAACCGGCGCGCTCAGGCCTGTTCTTCCTGCTGTTCTTTCCTCAGCTTTGCGGCGCCGCTCACGCAGCGCGAGAACGGGGTGCCTTTCTCGCCTTTGACGTGTTTCCTGCTCATTTCCCTGCAGGCTTTGGCGGGAGTGATCTTTTTGCTGTTGGCGACCTTCGCCATCGCCGTCACGCACTGGCTGAACGGGGTGCCTTTTTCACCGGCGACGTGTTTTTTGCTCTCCCCTTTGCAGTGGACGCCGTAGGCTTTCGCCTTTTCCTGCGTGCTCGCTCCCGGTCCCGGCGTTTTTTCGCTCTGCGGGGCCGGGGTGTATTTCGGGCCGTTGCTGTTGCCGTTGCCCTGGCCGGGATTGGTGGGCTGGCTGGCGATGGCCATCGCGGGCGCCGTCGCGAGGGCGAGCGCGCCGAGGACCACGGCAAACTTCGTCTGGAGCTTCATCGCGTCTCCTTCGTGTCATGCACCCCCGCCTCGGGGCGCCTTGTTTTCCGTGCTGCTGAAACGGGGGCCGGCGGCACCCGTCAGGCCCATCCTCGGGAGAGTTCGCCTGCTCTGGCCGGATGTCCTATTCGGAGGAGGCTTCTTTGCCTGAAGCGGCCGGTTTGCCCGCGCTCCCCTGCGGCTCGGCTTCGGGGGCGGGTTTCTGGGCGGAAGGAGGCGGCGATTGGGTTTCTTTTTCGGGGCTGGGATTCGATGGATGCGCAGGGTGCGCCGGCTTGGCCGGGTGTGCCGGATGCGCGGGGTGCGCCTTGGGAGCGTGCCCGTGACCGCCGGATTTATGGGCGGCGGCAGTCTGCTGTCCGTGCGTGGAGGCACTCGGATGTTGCTTTTCGTGCCCCCTGCCATGCGGGTGGGAAAGAGGGCTGGGAGCTTCCGACTGGTTCCGGCCGCCAGCGGTATCCGATGTCCCCCCGGGCTTGGCGGCGTGGGCGGGCGAGGCTTTGGTCTTCGTCGCCGATCCGCCCGCGTCAGCGGCCGCAGGCGTTCCCGAAGTCTGGCCGGCCCCCACTGCGGATGGGCTTGCGACCCCGGCCTGTTCCGACTGTCCCGACCGGGGCGCCTGTGAACCGCCACCCGGCACGACGTCGACCAGTCCGCCCCGGTCCGCGGCGCCGACGCCGATCGCCGCCACAACCGCGACGGTCGCGGCGCCCTTCAGTGCCGCCGAGGTACCAAGCGTCTTGGCCGCGCCGCCGCCGAGCGCGCCGGCGAGGCCGCCGCTCCCGGCTCCGTGACCGCCCAACAGGCTCTGCAGAAGGCCGGCGGCGGCGACCGCAGGCAGTGGCGCCAGCGCTGCCAGGTCCCGCTCGCGACCGCCGATTTCCTCACGGAAGCGGCGACAGCTCGTACAGGTCCGCAGGTGGGCGCGGACGTCGCGGCGGCGGCCGACGCGGCCGTCGCCGTCGGAGAGCACCTTGGTCACCGTCGCGCAGCTCATCGCCCGTCCCTCATCCATCTGCCGCAGGCTCAGCCGCGCCTCGTAGAGGGTCTGGCGGGCCACCGCGGCGGAGGTGCCGAAGGCGGCGCCGATCTCGGCGAAGTCGAGGCCCGCGAGCTCGCGCATGACCAGAGCGCCCCGCTGACGCTCGGGAAGCTGGTCGAGGTCGGAGATCAGCCGCCGCAGACGATCTCTCGTAATCGCCTCCTCGGCTAGGCCGGCGCCGGGAGAGGCCAGCTCCGTGTCGAGGGGCCGCGTCTCGCGGCGGCGGCGAAGCAACTCGATCGACTCGTTGTGGGTGATCCGGTAGAGCCACGGCTTCAACTCGAGCTTGCGCTCCTCCCCGGGCAGCGCCCGCAGCACCTTGACCATCGTGTTCTGCAGCGCGTCCTGGGCGTCCTGAGGGTCGCCGACGATCGCCAGGCAGTAGCGGTACAGGTCCTGGTGGTATCGATCGAAGATCGCCGCGAAGGCGCGCTCGTCGCCCCCGGCTGCCCGCCTTGTCAGCCGGTCGTCGGAGAGCACGCGCATCACCCCGGGGCCGGAGGCCCGTGGGGTCGTGGTGACCGCCTCGCTCACGTTCTGCTGCCTGCATGGGATGCCATTCGTCCAAGGTTAGGGACCGACTCGCTCAATCCCTAAACGGCAACGTCGCCCTGCCGTCAGTGCCTACAGACAAATATCCGAGATAGGCCCTGACAAAGCACGGCGGGCGACGTTTCAAAGTCAAGCCCGCACACCGGGAACTCACTAACTCACTTTGGGTTTGGGTCTCGTCCAGCAGGGAATATGGTCGAGACGGTATGGTCGAGACGGGTGAGGCGCGATGTCGCGGTCGAGGACCTTAGAGACCCCAGGCAACCGCCTTACTAGAGAGAGGAACCACCATGTCCCCTGTGCTGATTGTGATCATCGTCGTAGCCGTCGTCATCGTTCTGGGGCTCCTGATCTTGGCGGTCTCTCGACACGCCCACACCCGAGAGATCGGCGAGGCCCAGGTCGAGGCCCAACACGACGACCTTTCCCATCACCGCGATCGGGCCCGTGAGGCCCGTGGCGAGGCCGAGCTGGCGCGGGAACGCGCCAAGCGAGCGTCCGCCGAAGCGGAGCTGAACGAGCGCAAGGCCAGCGAGCGCGAGCAAGAGCTCGAGAGCAACAGCTAGGGGCCGCGGTGAGTGAGCTGGTCCTCGGGCCGCTGCTCCGCTACACCTCGGGAACCGAGGCCACGGTCTTCGTCGAGACCAGCGAGGCCTGCGAGGTGGAGATCCTGGGACGGCGCGAGCCGACCTTCAGGGTCGAGGGCCATCACTACGCGCTGGTCCAACTCGAGGGCCTCGAGCCAGGGTCCAGCTATCGGTACGAGGTGGCGCTCGACGGCAAGGCACGATGGCCGGAGCCATCCTCGGATCTGCCGGCGAGCGTGCTCCGCACCGTCGCCGGCGCGGGACCGCTCGAGATCCGCTTCGGCTCCTGCCGGGTCGCCGTCCCCCACGTGCCGCCATACACCCGCACACAGGACGAGGACAAGGACGGTTTCGAGATCGATGCCCTCTGGGCGCTTGCCAGGCAGATGGCCGAGGGCGATCGCGAGAGCTGGCCCGACCAGCTCTTCCTGCTCGGCGACCAGGTCTACGTGGACGAGGGCTCGCCCCGGACCCGGGAGCGGATCCGGGACCGGCGCGGCACCGCGACGCCGCCCGGCGACGAGGTGACCGACTTCGAGGAGTACACCTGGCTCTACGAGGAGAGCTGGAGCGAGCCGCCGATCCGCTGGCTGTTCGCCAACGTCTCCGTCTCGATGCTCTGGGACGACCACGACATGAGCGACGACTGGAACATCTCGCGCTCGTGGCTGCAGGAGATGAGGCAGCGCTCGTGGTGGCACCGGCGCGCGGTCGGCTGCATCGCCAGCTACTGGATCTACCAGCACCTCGGCAACCTCTCCCCGCGTGAGCTCGCAGAAAGCGACCTCTACGCCCGCGTTCGCGGCAACCAGCACGCCGGCAAGGAGCTGTTCGAGTGGGCGCGTGAGATCGACTCGACCGGGTCGGGCACCCGCTGGAGCTTCTGCCGCGACTTCGGCCGCACCCGGGCGATCTTCATCGACTCCAGGGCGGGCCGGGTGCTCGAGGAGAACCGGCGCGCGATCCTCGACGAGGACGAGTGGGACTGGATCGCAGCGCGGACCGAGGGTGATTTCGACCACCTGCTGATCGCCACCACGGTTCCCTTCCTGCTCTCGCCGGGGTTTCACCATCTCGAGGCCTGGAACGAGCGGGTGTGCGACGGGGCCTTTGGACCCGTGGCGGCCAGGGCCGGCGAGAAGCTGCGCCGCGCGGTCGACTTCGACCACTGGGCCTCCTTCATGGACTCCTTCCAGCAGCTGCGCGACCTCCTCGCCGAGATCGCCGGCGGACGGCGCGGCGCCG
>DASSMU010000059.1:0-10062 GCA_035701465.1 Solirubrobacterales bacterium | reverse complement strand
GACCACCTGCTGCACAACACGCTCGGTACCTGTGCCAGCGGTCCCCAGACCGGTTCGACGATCGGCGCTCCCGACGCGCTGCTGCTTGGCGGCCCACCCGACCCGGCGCCCGAAGACCCCAGCGACCCGGCGCTCTACGATTACTCCAACGACGGCTACCTGGAGCCGACGCCGGACACCGACAAGGGCGTGCAGATCAAGCGCGACGACACCAGCGGCTGCCACTACACGCCTACCGGCACGGTCAACCCCGAGTCGAAGGCACACCGCTGGGTCAGCGACCCGTTCACCGCCGGCTTCAAAATGAACGGCAAGGTCACGCTCGAGTTCTACACACGGACCCTCAACGACGCCCTTTACCACGGCACGCTATGCGTCTACCTCTACAGCCGCCACGAAACGGGAACCGGGACAAAAACGATCGCGACCGACTCGATGCTCAAAAACAAATCGGGCAGTGCCGCCTACTGGAAATACGAACCGCAGGGAAATGGGTTCTGGCCGCGAAATGCCTGGACCAAGGTGCGGCTGACGATGGAATTCGAAGGTGCCCCGTACACGATCCCGGCCGGTGACAGGCTCGGGGTGGCGCTCAGCGTCGACCCCGGCAACACCGACGCTGAAGCGATCCCGATCATGTACGACCACCCGAACTACCCGACCCGGATCGAGGTCGACACCACCACGCCGATTGACGGCGGCGAAGGGGGCTAGCGGTGGCCGCCGCCGCGGTGCTCGCCTTCCTCGGAGGGCTGATCGCCGGCAGCTTCGTGACCGTGGTCGCGCACCGGGTGCCGCGCGGCGAGTCGATCGTCGGACCGCGCTCGCGCTGTCCCGGCTGCGGCGCTCAGATCGCCGCCTACGACAACGTGCCGGTCTTCTCCTGGCTGCTGCTGCGGGGCAAGGCGCGCTGCTGCGGCGAGCGGATCTCGGTGCGCTACCCGCTGACCGAGCTGGCGCTGGGTGCCCTCTACGCGGCGACCGTGCTCGTGCTCTGGGACGATCCCGGCGAGGTCGCCTTGGGCCTCGTCTTCGTCACGACGCTGACAGCGGTGACGCTGACCGACCTCGAGCGGCGGATCATCCCCAACAAGATCCTCGTCGTCGCCGCGGTGCTGGGCGCCGCGATCGCCGCGATCGCCGACCCCGGCAGCTTGCCGGAACGGGCGATCGCCGCGGCGGCCGCGGGCGGCCTGCTCTTCGCCGCGGCGCTGGCATACCCACGTGGGATGGGGCTGGGAGACGTGAAGCTGGCGGCGACGATGGGCCTCTTCCTCGGCCGCAACGTCGGCCCGGCGATCCTCGTCGCCCTGCTGGCCGGCTCGCTGGCGGGCTTGGCGATGATCGCCCGGCACGGCGCCTCGGCCCGCAAGCAGGCGATCCCGTTCGGCCCGTTCCTGGCCCTGGGCGGGGTCGTCGGCCTGCTCCTGGGAGACCAGATGGTCGACTGGTACCTGAGCACGTTCTAGAACGGCCGTCCAGGTTCTCCTAGAAATAAGTAGTTGCAGGGCGAAAGGTCTATGGCCTTTCTGTCGATTGAAGGAGGGCGAGCGTCCCGTGGGCACGCCGCTACTCCAACCATGCGACTGCAACTGACCAGGAAGAAGAACCCGGGCGGGATCGCCGGCCTCGAGATCGAGGCGGGCAGCATCGCCGTGACCGAGGTGCAGGGCACGAACGGCTCGACTCAGGTGAAGGCCTCGGCGATCGAGACCCTGTCTCCTGGCGTCTTCCACGAGGGCGAGGTGGTCGACCCCGACGGCCTCGCCTCTGCGCTGAAGTCGCTCTTCGGCTCCCACAAGCTCTCCAAGCGAGTTCGCCTCGGTATCGGCAACCAGCGCGTCGTCGTCCGCACGGTGCGTCTGCCGGCGATCGAGGACCCGAAGCAGCTGGAGGCCGCGGTCCGCTTTCAGGCGCAGGAGCAGATCCCGATGCCGCTGGACCAGGCGGTGCTCGAGCACCAGGTCGTCGGCGGCGTCCCTGCCGAGGAAGGCTCCACGCCGCTGCTCGACGTGGTCGTGGTCGCCGCTCGCCGCGACATGGTCTCCTCCTTCGTCGAGCCGATCCGGCGGGCGGGGCTCGAGCCGGTCGGCATCGACCTCTCCGCCTTCGCGATGATCCGGGCCCTGGCCGATGCCGGACCCGCCGCCGACGCGGCGATGGAGCCGGGTCAGCGCCCCGGCGAGGCCATCCTCTTCTGCAACATCGGCGACGTCACCAACCTCGCCGTGGCACGGGGCAGGTCGTGCCTCTTCACCCGCGTCTCCCACGCCGGCCTCGAGGCGATCTGCGAGCGGTTGTCCACGGCCCGCGGCCTCAGTGTCGAACACGCCGCCCAGTGGCTTTCGCACGTCGGCCTCGAGCGCCCGCTCGAGGAGATCGAGGGGGATGGAGCCACGGTGGCCGACGCGCGCGGCGCGCTCGAGGAGGGGGTCTCCACCTTGCTCGACGAGATGCGGCTCTCGCTCGACTACTACGGTGCCCAAGAGGGTGCGATCCCGGTCGGGCGGATCGTCCTCGCCGGTCCCGGAAGTGCGATTCCCGGACTGCTCCAGCGAATGCAGGATGGCCTCGCGGCTGAGGTCGGCGTGGCCCGTCCCCAGGCGCTCGCCGGACTCGACGACGGCGCCGCGGCCCGCCTCACCCTGTCCTACGGCCTCGCCCTGGAGGCCTGAGCGATGCGCCCGGTCAATCTGATCCCAGCCGAGCAGCGTCGCGGCGAGCAGGCGGCGCTCCGCACCGGCCCGTTGGCCTACATGCTGCTCGGCGCCCTCGTCCTCGCCCTCGCGGGGGTGACCGCCGTGGTCCTGACCGAAAACCAGATCTCCGATCGCAAGGGCGAAGTCGTCACCCTGAAGCGCGAAGATGCGGCGGCCCAGGCCCAGGCCAAACGGCTCGCCGCCTACGCGCAGTTCCGCGCCCTCAGCGAACAGCGGGTCGCCACCGTCACCAGTCTCGCCGACAGCCGCTTCGACTGGGAACGGGTGATGCGCGAACTCGCCCTCGTCCTGCCGAGCGACGTCTGGCTCAGCGAACTCGAAGCGACCGCCACACCCAGCGTCAGCCTTAGCGGCGGAGGGGGCGGCTCCTCAGGCGCGGGTCTTCGCGGTGCGGTTCCGGGACCCGCCTTGGAATTGAACGGCTGCGCGACAGGCCAGGACGCGGTCGCCGGCTTCGTCACGGCGCTGAAGGACATCGACGGCGTCACCCGTGTGGGCGTCGCGTCCTCCGAACTTGCCAGCGAAAAGGAAGGCGCCGGCAGTGGCGGCGGCGGCGGTAGCGACTGCCGCACCCGTGAATTCATCGCCCAGTTCAGCCTCGTGGTTGCCTTCGACGCGGCGCCGGTGCCGCCCGAAGAAGACGAAGCGGGCGCCACCTCGGCCACCGAAACGGCGGAAACGACCTCCAGCGAAACCTCCGAAAGCTCCGAAGAAAGCTCAGGCGAAGGGTCGGAAGGCTGATGAAGCTCGAGGGCAAGACCAAGAACGCCGTGATCGGTGCGATGCTCCTCCTGGTTGTCGTCGCCTTCGCCTTCTGGACCATGATGTTGAGCCCGAAGCGCGACGAAGCCGCCAAGCTCGGCGCCCAGGTGAAGCAGCTCGAAACCTCGCTCGCCCAGCACCAGGCCGAAGTCGAGGTTGCCGAAGAAGCGCGCAAGGAATTCCCCGTCGCCTACCAACGGCTGGTTGTGCTCGGCAAGGCTGTGCCCGGCGACGACGAAACCGCCTCGCTCCTGGTTCAGCTCAACCGGATCTCCGAGAAGGCACACGTCAGATTCGAAACCCTGCAACTGGAACCCGGCTCCGGCTCCGGCTCCGAAGACGAAGCCGGCGTGCCGTCGAGCGCCAACGGCGAACCGGTCTCGCCGACCGAGGCGTCGGCCTCGCTGCTGCCGCTCGGTGCGACGGTCGGGTCGGCGGGCCTCGCGGTGATGCCCTACAAACTCACCTTCCAGGGTGACTTCTTCAAGATGGCCGACTTCATCAAGGGCCTCGACGCGCTGGTCAAGACGACGAACGAAAAAGTCGCCGTCGACGGTCGCCTGATCACGGTCGATGGCTTCGTTCTGGAAGAAGCGGAAGCCGGCTTCCCTGACCTGGAAGCGACCTTCGTCGTCACCACCTACCTGACCCCGCCCAGCCAGGGCCTAACCGCGGGCGCTTCGCCGGAAGGGCCCGAAGGGGCGACGTCCGTTCCCGCTTCGACCACGACGGGAGGCGCACCGTGAAAGGGCTGAAAAAGGGGCCGGAGCTGAAGATGCCCGAGCTTAAAATGCCACCGTTCCTCGTCGACCTCTACTGGGACCTGCGCGACCGTCGCCTGTTGCCCCTGGTCGCACTCGGCGTCGTCGCGATCGTCGCCGTCCCCTTCCTGCTCGGCGGCGACTCGAAGAAGCAGGCGCCCCCGCCGGTCGCCCCGGTGCGGGGACTCGAGTCGCATGCATCGAACGCGGCGAAGCTGACCGTGGTCGAGGCCAAGCCCGGCCTGCGCGACTACCGCAAGCGGCTGCGGGATCGCAGCCCCACCGACCCCTTCAAGCAGCGCTACACGTCACCCGTTCTGGCGGGCACGAAGCTGGGCAACGGCGAAGAAGAAGAAGGCGAATCGACGTCGACCAGCACCACGACGACCTCGAAGAGCACGACTACTTCAACCGGCACGACGACCGGATCGCCGGGGGGACCGACCCAGCTGACGCGGTACGCCACCGCGGTCGACGTCAAGATCACGGTCACCAGGACCCTCCCCGACGGCAGCAAGGAAAAGAGCAAGCCGACCGTTCGCCGGCGGGTGCTCCCGTCCGCGGCGCTGCCCAGCGACAAGACGCAGGCAGTCGTCTATATGGGACTCAGCCCGAAGACCGAGCAGCCGGGGCTGCTGATCTCCGACGGGGTCACCGCGATCTTCGGCGAAGGCCGGTGCCTCCTGGGGGCGCAGACCTGCCAGTTGCTCGAAGTCGAACCTGGCATGCCCGAGACCTTCGTCTTCGGACCCAACTCCACCCGCTACAAGATCGTCGTGCTCAACCCCCGGCCGGTCGCGGTCGCGCACGCCGAACTCCCATAGCAGCCCAAAACTTCAGTAAGTGAAGCGAGATCGGTACACTCGTTTGAGCGAGGCAATCGACACAACCTCCTCGCCTTTCCGATGAGTGCAGCCTCCAACTCCCGATGTCCCGTCTGCCGCACGGCCGAAGTGGTCTGCGGCAAGTGGACCCTCCTCGTCATTCGCGATCTGGCCGAGGGCTCGAGCCGCTTCTGCGAGCTGGAGCGCTCGCTGGAGGGGATCAGTCCCCGCACCCTCTCGTTGCGTCTGCGCGCCCTCGAAGAGGAGGGCATCGTCGAGCGCCACACCTTCCCCGAGGTTCCGCCTCGGGTCGAGTACGCGCTGACCGAGAAGGGCGAGGCCCTCGTTCCCCTGGTCGAAGACATGCGCGCCTACGGCAAGCGTTGGCTCTTCGAAGACGCCCCGGCGACCGACACAGAGCGCACCCCCGCCGTCGCCTGACTGCAAGGCGTCGTGCAGGCGCAGGAGCGCTAGGCATGGGCGGGAAGCGAGGGGCGTGCGTGATCGCCTGCTCAACGACTCGTTGTCCATGCTTGCCGCCGAGGCGGCCGTGCGGCTCAGCGCGCTCGTTGCCGGCGGTGATCAGATCCCCTTCGACGTCGACGCCGAGAGCGGCGAGGACGCCGCTTTCTTTAGCTACCGGCCGTTGACCTCGCGCTACGTGCGCGAGCGGGAGAGCCAGCTGCGCAGCCTGGACGCGTTCGGGCCGGCGCGTGACGCGGTCGCTGTCACCGGGATCGCCGCCGCCTACCTGGAAGCGCGCGGCGAGCCGGTCCCGGGCGACCCCGGCGAGCGCGCGGCGCGGATGCTGACCGTCTTCCTCGCCTCGCTCTGGGATGGCTGCACCGAACTTGCCCTCGACCACGAACGGCTCCAGAACGCCCTTGCGGTGCTGGAGGCCGAGACCCGTGGGATCGAGGAGGCCGACGTCTTGATCGCGCCGCTGGTCGGGCTGCGGATGCCGCTGCCACGGCTGCAGCTGCCGCACGGGGTGCAGATCGTCCGCGCCGACGCGATCGAGGCGCCGATCGAGGCGATGCGCAGCGAGGGCATGGGCCGCGCCGCCTGGGAGCCGCAGTTCCTGGCCCTGGCCGAGCAGGACGAGGGCCCCGAGAGCGCCGAGGCGGCGATCTGCCAGCTGCACGAGCTGATCAGCGTCATGCACCTCTTCAAGGCGGGCAGCGTCGGGCTCGGTCCTTACGCCTTCGCGCCGACCGGCGAGGGCCGCTGGGCCCGTCTCGCCACCGGCGCAGCGGCGACCCGTCCCGGCGCCTACGAGTTGAACGAGTCCGAGGCGGTTCAGCTGGCCGAGCTTGCCGATTTGCTGGAGGCCCGCCCCGATCCCGACGCCGCCCTCGCCTGGGCTGTCGGCCGGTTCGAGATGGGCTGTGGCCGCGGCTCGGCGCTGGAGGGCCTGAGCGACCACCTTTTGGCTCTGCGTGCGGTGCTCGACGGTCAGGGCCCGGTCGGAGCCTCGCTGCCGATGCGGGCCTCGGCGCTGATCGCCTGCGAGGAGCTCGACAGGTTCGAGGCGCGCGAGCGGATCGAGCAGGCGATGGAGCTGGAGCGCTCGCTGATGAACGGCACCCCGTCGCTGCCCGGGCTCGCCCTGGCGGGCTGGCTGGAGGAGGGGGTGCGCCGCATCCTGCGCGAGGCCGCTCTCGGCGAGCTCGGCTCCGACCTCGGCACCGCCGCCGAGGAGACCCTGATCGCGACCGGCCTCGAGGCCGGCGACGGAGCGATCGTGGGCACGACTTCAGAGTGGGAGACACCCGACACGGGAGAGGTGGAGGAGACAGTGACGTCACATCACCAGCAGCATCGCGAGCCGCGAGACGAGCGCGACGAGCAGGCGACCCGCATCCTCGAGCCGGTCCCGGCAGAGGGCGAGATCCGCATCACCGCGACCCCCTGGCTGGACGAAGTCGGAGTGCCGGAGAGCACGCTCGACTTCCCGGCGGTCGAAGGAGACGTTCAGCACCGTGAGAAAATCGACACCCCCCGCGTGCGCCACCTCTTCCCGGTCCCCGAGGACGCCGACTGGCAAGTACGCGAGCTCAAATACGACCACTACGGCCACGCGGGCTGACCTTTGTCCGCCGACGGGCAGATACGTCAAGTTCACCGTGACGTATCGGCCCGTCGGCCCCCCCGGGGGCTAGGCGCGGCCGGCCGCGATTGCCTCGCGCTGCTCGTTGCTCGCGAATAGGTAGCGGTTGATCTCGGCCAGGCCGGCGAGGTCGTGGACGTCCTCGTCGAGGTAGGGGACGCGGATCACCCCGCTGGTGCGCAGCTCCCTTGCCAGGCGCTCGATGTTGGTGGCGTCGCGCTCGGCCAGTGCCTGGTAGTCGGCGAAGTTCTCGGCCACCCGCCCGGCCAGGTCCTCATCGCCCAGCTTCTCCACGAGGGTTTTGCCGAGGTCGCCGCCGTCCCCGCGCAGGCGCTCGGCCGGGTAGTGGACCTTGTTGACGATGACGCCGCCGAAGGGCAGCTTCGCCTCGACCAGCTTGCGGTGGAAGTAGACCGCCTCGTCGACCGGCTCGCCCTGCGGCCCGCAGACGACCAGGAAGCAGGTGCGGCGGTCGGCAAGCAGGCTGTTGACCCGTTTGGCGCGGGCCTGGAAGCCGTCGACCATGCCGCTGAAGGCGTTGAAGAACTCGGCCAGGTCGGCCAGCAGGTCGAAGCCGACGATCCGCTTGAAGACGCTGAGCGCGACCGAGGCGCCGCGCCCCGCCACCTTGGCGGCGAGCCCGGTCGGGCGCATGAAGACGCGCAGCGAGCGACCTTCGATGAACTGCATCAGGCGCCGCGGCGCGTCGAGGAAGTCGAGCGCGTTGCGGGTGGGTGGCGTGTCGAGCACGAGCAAATCGAAGCGGCCCTCGGTATGCAGCTCGAACAGCTTCTCCATCGCCATGTACTCCTGCGAGCCGGCCAGGGCGTTGGAGATCTGCTGGTAGATGCGGTTGCCGAGGACGCGGTCGCGCGACTCCTCGTCGGGCGCCTGGCGGGCGACGAGCTCGTCGAAGGTTGCCTTGGCGTCGAGCATCATCGCCCACAGCTCGCCCTCGATCTCGACGCTCTGGGTGGCGAACAGGGCCGGGTCGACCTGGCGCGCCTCGTTGCCGAGCTCCTTCAGGCCGAGCGAGTCGGCGAGGCGCTTCGCCGGGTCGATCGTCAGCACGCAGACCTTCAGCCCACGTGCCGCCATCCCGACCGCGATCGCCGCCGAGGTCGTCGTCTTGCCCACCCCGCCCGAGCCGGCGCAGATGCAGATGCCCTTGCCCTCGAGGATGTCGCCGACGTTGGCCATCAGCCCAGCCTCTTGGCCAGCTGTCGCGCAGCCTCAGCGCCGAGCTCGGGCTCGAAGAGGAAGGGCAGCGTCTTCACCGGGGCCTCGACTCGACGCCGCAGGCGAGCCAGCTGGGCGCGCTGCGAACGGGCCCGATTGTGCTCGGAGAGGGCCGCCCGTGCCGCGGCCCGCACCGACCCGTTCTCGCCCTCGGCCAGCCTCACGAGCCGTTCGGCCTCCTCGTTGGAGAAGCGCTCGGGGTAGAGGCCGTTCATGTAGACGCGATCGACGGCGACACCGACGTCGGTGCGCAGGTCGTGCTCCAGCGCCGCCGACTCGTTGACCGGCATCTCCTCCGGCAGGGCGACGATCGCCACCCCGGTGTTCTTCTGGTTGGTGATCAAGCGGTCGAGCTGCTGGGCCTGAGAGTGGATCGGGCCGACCCGGGCGATCGCGGCGAAGGTGCGCGGCGTCTGCAGGAAGCCGATCCCGTGCCCGGTGGCCGGGGCGTCGACGATCACCAGGTCGTACTCGCGGCCCTGCTTCACCTTGCGGTTGGGCTGGGCCAGCTCCCAGATCTTGCCGATCGTGACCAGCTCCTTGAGCCCGGGCGTGGCGGCGGCGAGGTAGTTGAAGATGCGACTGCGGAAGAGCATGTCTCGCATCGCCCGCACCTTGAGCTGGAGCAGGACGTACTCGCGCATCGACTCGTCGGGGTCGATCGAGATCGACCAGAGGTTCTCGGCCATCTCGACCTCGTGGAAGCCGACCTCGGTGTGGTCGAAGATGCGCGAGGCGTTCTCCTGCGAGGAGACCTCGCAGACGATCGTCCGCTTGCCTTCGGCGGCGGCGCGCAGCCCCAGCGCGACCGCGACCGTGGTCTTGCCGACGCCCCCCTTGCCGGTGACGAAGACCAGTCGCTTGTCGAGAAGATCGGTTACCGGGTGATTCCTAGCAATTTCTCGGTAAGACGGGTGAGTCGAATTAGCGTGCCTGCGGGGACGCGACTGGTCAAGCCGGGCGGCAAACGCGGCCGCAGCGCGTAGCGGCGCTACGCGCGAGGACCGTGGGTGCCGCCCGGCGCCGCGCCAGGCGTGTCATCCGTGGGTGCGGTAATTCGACTCACCCGTCCAAGCAGGAAAAGCGGGTGCTCATGCGAATACCCGCGCAATGGGATTCCTGAGCCGCAAGAGCAAGTTCGTGTCAACCCCCGTCGAGGACGAGCCGCATCCGATTGTGGAGGAGCTGGAGCGGATGGAGGAAGCTGTTCCGGAGGGGTCGGTTGACGAGAAGATTTCAGAGGGGTCGACCGCGGGTCCTGTCCCGGATGATGGGGGGGCGCTGCGGGCGGGCCACGGTCCGTCCTCGACCCCCCCATCATCCGTGCCACCCGCGGATGAGGCGCCTGAGGCTGTGGCCCCGGCCACCCAGATTGTTGAAGCTTCTGCGGGACCGGCCGAAGCTGAGAAGCCTGAGCGGTTCATGCCTCGGGACCTGCTTGCGCCTTCGCGGCGCGAGGTTGTCGTGGAGGAGCCGGTGGCTGAGGCGCCTGTTAAGCATGCTGAGGTAATTGCCTTCGCCAACCAGAAGGGTGGGGTCGCGAAGACGACTACTACTTTGAACTTGGCCGTCGCCTTTGCCGAGTCCGGGTATCGGGTGCTCTGCGTCGACCTCGATCCGCAGGGGAACCTGACGATGAGCCAGGG
>DASSMU010000058.1:0-28413 GCA_035701465.1 Solirubrobacterales bacterium | reverse complement strand
CCGCATCGCCACGAAGCGCACCCAGCTTTCGAACCACTAGCCCCGAAGTTTCTTCTTCGCCCCGGGGTTCTCCAAGCTTTAAAAGCTCGGAGCCGGTTCAGAAGCTTCCGGTATATCGGGGCGTGTGGAGAGGGAGCCTGGTCGCCCTTCTGTCGAATGTCGCGAAGCGGCGGAAATGCAATCCGGTTCCGCGCGGCCGTAGGCCGCGCTCCTCATTCAACCCAAGAGCAAAGCTCTTGGGGTGTCAATTCGACAGAAGGGCGGCCAGGCTCCCCCTACCCCAGCGCAGTTCTAGTCGTAGCTGTAGAACCCCGCGCCGCTCTTGCGGCCCAGCTTCTCTTCGCCGACCATCTCGACGATCAAGCCCGGGGGCTTGTGGGCGGCCTCGTTGGAGTCGGCGTAGAGGGCGTCGCCGATTGCCTCGGCCACATCGAGCCCGACGAAGTCGAGCAGGGCGAGGGGGCCCATCGGGTGGCCGGCGCCCAGCTTCATGCAGGTGTCGACCTCGCCGGCCTCCATGCCGGTCCGCTCCATCATCCGGACGGCGTCGAAGAGGTAGGGGAAGAGCAGGCGGTTGACGACGAAGCCGGCCTGGTCGGGGACCTCGACCGCGGTCTTGCCGAGCGCGGCGCACCAGGCGAGGGCGGTCTCGCGGGCGCTCTCGGCGCCCTCGGGGAAGCAGACCTCGACCAGCTTCATCCGCGGCACCGGATTGAAGACGTGCAGGCCGAAGAGCCGGCCGCCGATGCCCCCGGCGGTCGCGATCTCGGCGACGCTGAGCGAGGAGGTGGTGGTGGCGAGGTCGGCGTTCGGGCATGCCTCGGCGATCGTCGCCAGCAGTTCGCCCTTGGGCTCGACTTCCTCGATGATCGCCTCGACGATCACGTCGCAGTCGGAGAGGTCGCCGGGGTCGGTCGTGACCCGCAGCCGCGAGGGCTCGGCGCCCTCGATCTTGGCGCAGGCAGCGACGACTTTCTCCTCCGCCCGCCAGGCCGAGGCCTCGCTGCGGGCCAGCAGGATCGTGTCGGCCGTGGTTGTCGAAACCGCGGCGAGGCCGGTGGCGATTGCCCCGCTCCCCGCGATCCCCGGACTCTCGTACCCCTTGCTCGAAGTCATGGGCGGGTTCCTATCAAGCCCGGGCGGGAGAGGGTCGCGCGCCCCGCGGCTGGCCGGGCAGCCAGGCCCCCGCTATGCTGCGCGGCCGATGGACCTGACCCTCTCACCGTCCGAGCAGCAGTTCCGCGAAGAGGTCCGCGCCTGGATCGAAGAGAACCATCCGGGACCGGAGCCGGAAGCGGGCCTGGAGGAGGTGATGGCCTTCCGTCGCGAGTGGCAGCAGAAGATGCACGCCGCCGGCTGGGCCGGGATCTCCTGGCCGAAGGAGTACGGCGGCCGCGGCGCGACGATGATCGAGCAGGCGATCTTCGTCGGCGAGGCCGCGCGCCTGGAGGCGCCGAGCCCGGCCAACGTGCTCGGCCTGGCGATGGGCGGCCCGGTCGTGATCGCCCATGGCACCGACGCGCAGAAGCAGCGCTACCTGGAGCCGATCCTCACCGCCGAGGAGATCTGGTGCCAGGGCTTCTCCGAGCCCGAGTCGGGCTCCGACCTCGCCTCGTTGAAGACCCGCGCGGTCAAGGACGGCGACGAATGGGTCGTCACCGGGCAGAAGGTCTGGACCACCTTCGCCCAGTACGCCAAGTGGTGCATGCTCGTCGCTCGCACCGACCCCGACGCCCCCAAGCACAAGGGGCTCACCTACTTCCTGATGGACATGGACCAGCCCGGCGTCGAGGCCAAGCCGCTGGTCCAGATCACCGGCGAGGGCGAGTTCAACGAGGTTTTCATCGAGGAGGCGCGGATCCCCGAGGCCAACGTGATCGGCGAGGTCGGTGGCGGCTGGTCGGTGGCGATCACGACGCTGATGAACGAGCGCGCCGGGCTGGCCTTCGGCGCGATCGCCCAGATCGCCAACAGTCTCAAACGGCTCGGCGCCCTGGCGGCCGAGACCCGCGTCAACGGCGGCACCGCGGCTGAGGACCCGGTCTTCCGCCAGCGCCTCGCCCAGCTCCACATCGAGGCGGAGACGATGCGGCTCAACGCCTACCGCGGCCTGACCAAGACGATGCAGTCGGGGATCCCCGGCCCGGAGGGTTCGCTGGGCAAGTGGCAGTGGGCCGACATCAACCAGCGCATGGCCGAGCTGGCGCTCGACATCGAGGGCGCCTACGCGCCGCTCTCGCGCGGCGACGAGCACGCGCTCGGGGGCGGAGCCTGGCAGTACAGCTTCCTGCGCTCCCGGGCCAACTCGATCGAGGGCGGCACCACCGACATCCTCAAGAACATCATCGCCGAGCGCGTGCTCGGCCTGCCGAAGATGCGCTGAGGGGAGCCCGGGCTCATGTACTTCGACCTCACAGACGAGCAGCAGGCGATCAGGTCGACCGCCCACGACTTCCTCGCCGCCCGCTACAAGTCCGAGCGGATCCGCGAGCTGGCCGAGGGCGAGCAGGGCTTCGAGCAGTCCGACTGGGACGAGATGGCGGAGCTGGGCTGGACCGGCCTGGCCCTGCCCGAGGAGTGGGGCGGGCAGGGGTTGGGGATCGTCGAGCTCGCCGTCCTCTTCGAGGAGATGGGCTACGCGCTCGCTCCCTCGCCGCTCTTCTCCAACACGATCGCCGGCCTGGCGCTCTCGCTCTGCGGCTCCGACGACCAGCGCGAGCGTTTCCTGCGCCCGCTCGCCGAGGGCAAGCTGCGCGGCACCCCGGCGCTCTGGGACGCCGGCTCGCCCGCGACCGTCGGGGGCTTCGAGATGGAGGGGCGCGCCGACGGCGACAGCATCGTCCTCGATGGCGAAAAGGTCCTCGTCATGGACGCGGCGGCGGCCGACTTCCTCGTCGTCGCCACGGCGGACGGGCGCCGGCACCTGGTCGAGCGCGACGCCACCGGGGTAACGGTTACGCCGGCCACCTCGATCGACCTCACTCGGCGCCTCTACGCGGTCCGCTTCGACGGCGTCAAGGTCGCGGCCGAGGACACCATGCCCGCTGCCGCCGCCGATTACTTCCCGGTCTTCTTCCGCCTCTGCGTCGCCCTCGCCGCCGAGTCGACCGGGATCGCCCAGCGCACGATGGAGATGGCGGTGGAGTACGCCAAGGACCGCCAGCAGTTCGGTCGCCCGATCGGCTCCTACCAGGCCGTCTCGCACCGCTGCGCGCAGATGCTGCTCGAGACCGAGAACTCGCGCTCGGCCGTCTACGGCGCCGCCTGGGCCGCCGACGCCGAGCCGGAGTCGCTGCCGCTGGCCGCCTCGATGGCCAAGGCCTACGCCTCCGACGCCGGCTGGCGCGTGCCCGATGCTTCGATTCAGGTGCACGGCGGGATCGGCTTCACCTGGGAGCACGACCTCCACTTCTTCCTCAAGCGCGGCAAGGCGAACGCGGCGATGTTCGGCGACTCGAAGTGGCACCGCGACCGCGTCGCCGACGCGGTCCTGGCCGAGGCCGCCGAGCCGGTCTCGGCATGAGAGAGCCAACCCGTTCGTTCCGGTGCGCCTTTGCCCGGAATAGCGGGGTAAAGGCGCACCGGAACGAGATGCGGCGCCGGTGAGTGCGCTTGAGCGGATCTCGGTCGCTGCGATCGGCGTCACGGTCGCAGACCTCGAGGCGGAGGCGAAGCGTGCCGAGGCCGCCGGGATCGAGTGCGTCTGGGCGCCGGAGCTCTTCCGCTCCTCGGTGACGCAGGCCGCCTACCTCGCCGGTCGCACCGAGAAGATCGACGTCGCCACCGGGATCGCCTGGGCCTTCACCCGCAGCCCCTTCATCCTCGCCGTCAGTGCCCTCGACATCGACGAGATGTCCGGCGGGCGCTTCCGGCTCGGCCTCGGCTCCGGCGTCAAACGGCTGAACGAGACCTGGCACAACGCCGAGTACGGGAGGCCGGCCCCGCACCTGCGCGAGGCGATCGAGGCGACCCGCCTGATCATGCAGCAGGCCGGCAAGGGCGAGCCGATCCGCTACGAGGGCTCCTACTACGACATCGACATCAAGGGCTGGATCCGCCCGCACCCGGCCCCGCGAGAGTCGGTGCCGATCTACACCGCCGGCATCCAGAGCGGCATGTGCCGGATGGCGGGCGACGTCGCCGACGGGCTGATCGGCCACCCGATCCAGAGCCTGCGCTGGATCGACGAGGTCGTCGTCGACTCCTTCGAGACGGGCCTGAGCCGCTCGGGCCGCGAGCGCAAGGACTTCGACTACCTGCCGACGGTCTGCTGCGCGATCGACGACGACGAAGCCCGCGCGATCGACATGGCCCGGCGCACGATCTCCTTCTACGCCACGGTCAAGACCTACATGCCGCTCTGGGAGATGCACGGCTTCGCCGACAACGCGGTCGCTGCGGGAGAGGCGTTCCGGCGTGGCGACCTCGCCGCCGTTCCCGCCGCGATCAGCGACGAGATGGTCGACGCCTACTGCGCCGCCGGCCCCCTCGACAAGGTCCGCGCCCGGGTCGAGGCGACCGCCGAGCGCGCCGACGGACTCTTCCTCACTCCGCCGACCTACTTCATCTCGCCGGAAGAGCTCTCCGAGTTCCAGAACCGCATCATCGACGCCTTCGGGCCGGCGAGCTGACGCCTCCCGCGGAATCCCGGCTGCTGGAAGTCCTCGCCCGCGTCCGCGAGATACCACCCGGCTTCGTTCGCACCTACGGCGACGTCTCGCCCGGCTCTCCCCGCTTCGCCGGCTCGGTCCTCTTCGAGTGCGACGACCCCGACCTCCCCTGGTGGCGAGTCGTCCGCGCCGACGGCTCGCTGGCGAAGGGCGACCGCCAGCGCGAGCGCCTGAGGGCCGAGGGCGTGCCGTTCCACGGCGACCGCGTCGACATGGCAAACGCCAGGCTTCCGTCGTAGGCGAGCATTTCGCGACCATACAATCGGGATGTGGCGGATGGCCAGGTGCGGATGAGCTTGCGGTCCCTGGCAATGGGTGACGAGGAAGAGCTTCGTCGCATCCACGCGACTCCCGAGGTCGCGCGATGGTGGGGTGAGCCGGAGGCGGGGTTTCCCTGGGCCGACGAGCCCGAGTCCACGCGCATGGTCATCGAGATCGAGGGCGCGGTGGCCGGTTTGATCCAGTTCTGCGAGGAGACCGAGCCCAGGTACCGGCATGCCAGCGTCGATCTCTTCCTCGACCCGATGCTTCACGGCCGCGGCTTCGGCGAGGAGGCGGTGCGCCGAGTCACCGCCCAGCTGATCGAGGAGCGGGGACATCACAGGATCACGATCGATCCGGCCGCCGACAACGTGGCCGCGATCCGCGCTTATGAAAAGGCGGGCTTCAAGCCGGTCGGAGTGATGCGCCGGTACGAGAGGGATGCCGAGGGCGGCTGGCACGACGGTTTGCTCATGGAGTTCATCGTCGCGTAGCGATTGACGGCTGGCACAAGATATCTGCCAATAGCAAAATTGTTGCCATTTTATTTTGCTTCTGCCACATTTAACTCTTGATGGCAGAGGTGCGAGTCGGTAAACAAGGACGCATCGTGATTCCGTCGCAGGTGCGCGAAGAGCTCGGGCTCAGCGAGGGCGACACCCTCGTCGCTCGTGTCGAGGACGACCGGCTGCTGCTGGAAACACGTCTTGCTGCTCTTGAACGCCTTCGGCGTCGGTTTCGAGAGGCAGCGAAAGGCCGCGACCCGGTTGCCGAATTGATCGCCGAGCGGCGGGCGGAAGCGCGCCGAGAAGAGAAAGAGCTCGATGAGTTCCGGCGCCGTCATTCTTGATGCCTCGGCGGTTCTCGCCTATCTCTTCGACGAGCCCGGGGGCGAGGCCGTCCTGGCCGAGCTGGGCAGATCGGTCGTGTCCGCCGTCAACTGGGCCGAGGTCAATGAGCGTTCGATAGCTCTGGGCGCCTGGACCGATTCCCTGCGCGCCGAGTTCGAGGCGACTGGCGCTCGGGTCGTTCCTGTAGAGGCTGCGCACGCGGAGCACGCTGCGGTATTGCGAGAGCAGACTCGCTCTAAGGGTCTCTCGCTCGCCGATCGAATTTGCTTCGCGCTTGCGGCGAGCCGCGATGCGCCCGTGATGACGGCCGACAGAGCCTGGGCCGAGGTCGACGTCGGGGTCGAGGTTCAGCTGATTCGCTGAGTTGCGCCGGTGTTACTCGTCGCGCGGGGTGATGCGGAAGGTGGAGACGACCTCGGCCTGTTTGGCCTCGGGGTGGACGACGTAGGCGCTGGGGCCGCCGCCGAACCAGCCCGAGCTCTCGTTGTCGGCGACGAAGATGCCGGGGTGATGGCGGCCTTCGCCATCCTCGACCCAGACCTTGTCGCCCTCCTTGAACCCGTGGTCGACCTCGCTCATGCCGGCCAGCCTATCCGTTCGTCCCCCGGCCGGCCCCGCAGGGACGGGACCGGCCGGAAGCCCTCGACTGCCTACGGGCAGACGACGATTAGGTGGAAGTCGGCGTCCTCGTTGGCGCCTTCTTTGTCGCGGGTGTGGACTTCGATCGCGTTCGGATTGGCGGCAGAGGTGTTCGTCTGGGCGTAGCCCGGATTCGGCACCGAGGTGCCCGCGTTGTTGCGGCCGGCGACGTCGGCGCAGCCGGTGACGTTTTGGGGGAAGGCGACCGAAACCGCCCCGCCGCCCTCGGTGGCGGTTATCCCCGAGTCGCTGGCCCGCGCGAGCGTGGCGTTCCCGGCGCCCCCCGGGTTGTTGACCACGGCCCAGTAGGTGTGAGTGGCGCGCGTTGCCGCCGGCACCGTGCCGAGCTTGTTCGTGTTGATCTGGAAGCCGGTCAGCGTCTTCTGCTTGAGCTTGCCGCCCCCGATCGTCTGCTTTTTGATCGCGCCGCCGTTGATCGTCTGTGCGGCGTACGCCGTCCCGGCCAGGGCGACGACCAAGGCGATTATCGAGATGACCAGCGCCGGCGAAGGGCGCCTGTTCAGCTTGTTCATCGGGACTCCTTTTCGACAGCGGATCACGGGCATTCTCAGCTCTACCAACGGTGGTGGAGCTCAGGCACGTCTGCGAGGACGGTCCTCGAAAGTGAGTAACACGTTGTTTGCCCCGAAGCTGCGGGCGTCAACCCGGAAGCGCCGCGACGAAACGACTGAACTTGTCCATCTCGGTCACGGCGGGGCCGTGGCCGGGGAGGATCAGGGCCGGCTCGAGGTCGGCGAGCTTGCGGATCGAGCGGCGGTTCTCGGCCGGGTCGTAGGTGAAGATCTCCGGCGGCTCGGCGAGCATCGGGCGCCCGGTGGCGTAGCTCATGTTGCGGATCACGTCGCCGCAGATCGCCACTCGATCGGAGTCGCGGAAGAAGATTACCTCGCCGCGGGCGTGGCCGGGTGCGTGGACGACGCGGAATCCGGCCACCTCGTCGCCCTCGTTCAACACCCGCCCGACCTTGTGGGGCGGCCCCTCCCAGAAGCGCTTGATCAGCCGGTTGAAGGGGTTGTCGGGGGCGGCCTCCTGGATCGGGCGCCGGCCCTCCATCGCGTCGACGTCGTCGGCGTGGCAGGCGAGCGGGACGTCGCGCGCTTCGCAGACGTCCTTGGCGACGCCCTGGTGGTCGGGGTGGACGTGGGTGAGGGCAAGCAGCGAGAGCTCGCGACCCTCGATCTCGGCGAAGACGCGGCGCCGGTCCCAGCGGGTGCCGGCATCGATCAGCACGTCCCCGGCGAGGTAGACGTTGACGCTCGGGGCCGGGAACTGCTTCAGGCGCCAGACGCCGTCCGCGAGGAGCTTCAATGCTGGCCGATCCCCATCGTCCCGCGCGGGTCGCCGCTGTGCTCGGCGAGCTCCTCCAGCTCGGCGATCTTGCGTTCCCCTTCGGCGCGGGCGGGGTCATCGGGCGCCAGCGGCTCGATCAGCCTGCGAATGCGGTTGCGCACCTGCAGGGCGAAGTGGGGGGTGGAGGCGCCGGCGAGGGCGCGGATGTCCTCGGTGCTGACCCGGTGTTCGTCGCCGAGCAGCTCTGGGCTCTCCGCCTCGCTCACGGTTCCCCTCCGATCCTGACCAGTTCGGCCAGCTGGTCGATCTCGGCTTGCTGGTTCACGTCGATGGCCTCCTGGTCTCCGATCACCCAAACGTGGTTGTAGAAGGCGCGCGTCGGATCGGTGGTGTAGCCCGGCTTGACGTCGAGCAGGTATTCGCGCAGCGCCTTCGGCAGCGTATCGGCGTCGTCGGTGAGCAGCAGCGGTCCCCAGGTACCCGAGGCCGAGAGCGGCGCGGCGAGGGCGGCGTCCAGCGGCGAGTCGCTGCGGGCGACGACGAAGCCGTGGCCCGGGTCGTTGACGTTCCAGCCGAAGCCGCCGCCGGCGTAGCGGGCGAGGGCAATCGCGTTTTCAACCGGGTCCTCGCCGGAGACCCGTCGCACCTGCTTGTCGATCTTGGCGACTTCCCTGAAGACGCCGGAGGAGATCGCCGAGGAGGGGCCCAGCAGGTAGACGGGGACTTTTGGATGGCGCTTCAGCGCCGCCACGGTCGCCGCCGGCAGCTTTTCGGCCTCGGTGAAGAGGACGGGGTCGCCCGAGCGCGCCGCCCATGCCGCCGCCGGCATCGCGAAGGCCGGGTCCTTTTCGGGGGCGAGGACGATGTGCTGCGGCGGGCTGCCGAAGAGCTTGTCTCGCAGTTCCGCGATCGAGGCGGCGACGGCCGCGGGAGCCCCCGGCTCGACTGTCGTCGCCTTCAGGCCGTCGGGCGCCGCCGCGTCCCCGATCGGGAAGACCTGGGCCTTTCCCGTGGCTTTGCTGCCCTGCGGGTCGAGCGCTTCCAGCGCTTGGGCGGTGGGGTCGGGCAGGTCGCCGTTCGTGCTGACGAGGAGCGGCGCCTTGACCGGCGTCGCCATCAGCACCGAGGCCGCGATCGCCCCCTGCCAGTCGGCTTCGTCGACGAGGGTCACGGCGGCGGGGCGCTGGGCCGGAGTGGTCGACGGGAAGACCGCCAGCGCCACTCCCGCGGCCGTGGTCGCCGGATCGGATCCGCCGACGCGGGTCGTGTTGTTGGTCGCGAAGGACGGATAGCCGAGCTCTTCGGCAGCCGCGGCGGCAGGGGTTTCGACCTGTGGAGCGCTTTCTCCTGTGGGCGCGGGCGCCGACGCGTGCTCGCTCGAGCTCTGGCTGGAGCCGCCACCGCCAAGGATCGCGGCGACGAGGAAGACGATCGCGACGATGACCAGCCCCGCGATCGCCTTCAGTGCCCCCGGTATCGGCCTGCGCCGTCGGCGCTTCTTGCTTCGCGTTGCGCGGGCGCTCTTCGCATCCGACATTGACCCCACCTGAGTGTGGTCAATGTCGGATGCGAGAGATGAAGCGGCCTGCGCCGGTACCGCCTCGGCGGGCGGCTTGGGCGCAGGGGTCACAACGTCCGCGTTGATTGGGCGCTTCCCGGCCACGGTCGGAACGCTACACGCGGGGCGATGGCTGGCTGGTCAGCTAATCTTCTTTCGACTGATTGACTGACCAGTCAATCAGTCGCACAGCGAGAGAGGCGAATACCAAGAGGGGACCCGATGAATTTCGAACTGAACGACGAGCAGCAGGAGTTCAAGGAGCGCTGCCGGACCTTCGCCCGCGAGGTGATCCGGCCCGCCGCCCGCAAACACGACGAAGAGGAGAGCATCCCCTGGGATGTGATCAAGGAGGCCCGCAAGCAGGGTTTCGGCGGTCTCGAGAGCATCCAGCGCTCGGCCGGCGACGCCGAGGGCCAGATGCAGGTGATCTCGGCCGAAGAGTTCCACTGGGGCTGCGCCGGCATCGCCCTGGCGATCTCGGGCTCGGGGCTCGCCGCGGCGGGCATCGCCTCATCGGGTACGCCCGAGCAGATCGGCCAGTGGGTCCCGGAGTGCTTCGGCAGCGGCGAGGAGATCAAGCTCGGCGCCTACGCCGTGACCGAGCCGCAGGCCGGCTCCGACGTGAAGAGCCTGAAGACGACGGCGAAACGCGACGGTGACGAGTGGGTCCTCAACGGGACCAAGGTCTTCATCACCAACGGCGGCATCGCCGACGTCCACGTCGTCGTCGCCACCGTCGACCCGACCCTCGGCACCCGCGGCCAGGCCTCCTTCGTCGTCGGCAAGGGCACTCCCGGCCTGAGCCAGGGCAAGAAGGAGTCCAAGCTCGGCATCCGCGCCTCGCACACGGCCGAGATCGTCCTCGACGACTGCCGCATCCCGGTCGAGAACCTGCTCGGCGGCGAGGAGAAGCTGGAGAAGAAGCTCGAGCGCGGTCGCTCCGGACAGAAATCGCGCGGCGGCGCCGACGCCCTGGCGACCTTCGAGATCACCCGACCGCTGGTCGGCGCCTCGGCGCTCGGCATCGCCCAGGCTGCCTATGAGTGGACGCTCGAGTACCTCGACGGCCAGACCGAGGGCGGCAAGCCGGTCCTGCAGGAGCAGCGGATCCAGCAGACCCTGGCCGACGTCGCGACCGAGATCGAAGCCGCGCGCCTGCTCGTGCAGCGCGCCGCCTGGATGGGTCGCAACGGCATCCCGATGCGTGGCGGCCAGGGCTCGATGTCGAAGCTCAAGGGCGGCGACGTGACGATGTGGGCGACGACCACCTTGATGGACCTGGTCGGCCCCTACGCCTGGAGCAAGGACTGCCCGCTGGAGAAGTTCTTCCGCGACGCGAAGATCTACCAGCTCTTCGAGGGCACGGCCGAGATCCAGCGCATGGTCATCTCGCGGATGCAGGCTCGGGAATATTCCGAGCGGCTGGGGTACGCGGCCGAAGTGGCCGAGCAGGCTGTTGCGGCCGAGCCGGCTGAGAAAGAGCCTGTTCCGGCGTAAAGGGGCCTATCCCGGCAGGGGTTCCGCTTAACTTTTTTGGTGGTCGGCTGGAGCCTGTCGAGGGCGCGGCTGGCAAAAAAGTACAAGACGCTCCACCCCTGCCGGGATAGGCCCTAGTCTCGAAGCGTGCATTTGCATGGCCACTCGCACGCGATTGATGTCCGGCGGGCTGATAGTCGGCGGCGGATGTGGGTTGCGCTTGGGATCAATGTTGCGATGCTGGTTGTGGAGGCGGTTGGGGGGGTGCTTACGGGGTCGCTGGCGGTGCTTGCCGACGCCGGGCATTTGCTCTCCGATGTCGGCTCGATTGCCCTGGCGCTCTTTGCCGCCTCGCTTGCGGCTCGTCCCGCCGGCGGGCGGATGACCTTTGGGTACCAGCGCTCGGAGATTCTTGCCGCGTTGGTCAATGGGTTGCTGCTGGTCGCTGTGGCGATCGCGGTGGCGGTGGCGGCGTTCGGTCGGCTTGGCGACCCGCCGTCGATCGATGGGCTCGGCGTGCTTGTCCTTGGTCTGTTCGGCCTGCTTGGCAATGCCGGAGCGGCTCTGGTTCTGGCGCGGGGGGAGCGGGTGGACGTCAACCTCGAGGGCGTGCTGCGTCACAGTGCCGCCGACGCGCTCGGTTCGTTCGGGGTCGTTCTTGCCGGCGTCTTCGTTTTGGCCGGTGGGTCTTCGGTCGTCGACCCGGTCGTCAGCCTCGCGATCGCCGCCCTGATCCTCGCCTCCTCGTGGCGCCTGATCAGGGAGCCGGTCGGGGTGTTGATGGAGGCGGCTCCCCTCGGCTTCGACGTCGACGCGGCCGGTGCCGCGATCTGCGAGGAGGAGGGGGTGCGCTCGGTCCACGACCTCCACATCTGGACCGTGACCTCGGGCTTCGGCGCCCTCGCCGCCCACGTCGTCGTCTCGGCCGAGTGCGACCGCGATCTCGTCCGGCGCCGGATCGAGCTGCTGCTGCGCGAGCGCTTCGGCATCGAACACACGACCCTGCAGATGGAGGAGGAGGCTTCCGACGCCCTGCTGAGCGTCGAGAACGCACCGCGCCAGGCCTGATCGCAAGCGGGGTTGCATGGCTAAATCCCTGCAACGGGGCAGGTCCGGGCTTCGCTAGCCTCGCTCGCGATGCTCAAGACCCGCCCTGCCCTGGTGGCTCTTCTGGCCGCCGCGGCGGCGCTGCTCGTGCTGCTCGCAGCCAGTTCTGCCGCGCCGGCCCAGGATCTCGAATCGAAGCTCGAAGCCAAGGAAGCCAAGCTCTCCAAGGTGCGCGAACGCCGCGGCGTGCTGACGACGACGATCTCGCATTACGGCGACCGCATCGACCGGCTCACCGCGGAGGTGGCGGCGCTGCACCGCCGCGAGGCGGCGGTGCGGGTCCGGCTCGACGTCAAGCAGGCCGAGCTCGACCGCGCGGTGGCACAGCTCGACGTCGCCAAGAAGCACCTGGCGGTGATGCGGGCGCGCCTCAAACGGGCCCTGGTGGCGCTTCGCGATCGCCTGGTCGCTATGTACGAGAGTGGGACTCCGGACATGCTCAGCCTCATCGTCGGCGCCAGCGGCTACGACGAACTCCTGAATCGCACCGAATACCTCAACCGCATCCACGGCATGGACGAAGCGGTCGTCAGCAGGGTGCGGGAACTGCGCGACCAGGTGAGGCGAACGGTCACCCGCCTGCGCACCGCCAAGGTCCAGATCGAAACCGCCCGCGACGCGATCGCCGCCGAAGAGCAGGCCCTCGCCAGCGCGCGCTCGGCTGTGCAGCAGCGCCAGGCTTCGCTTGTTTCCGCGCGCGCGGAAAGGTTGGCTGCACTGCGGAAGATTCGCCAGCACGAGGAAGAGCTGGACGGTTCGGTGGCGGCGATCCAGGGCAAGATCGCCGCGGAGCTGGCAGCGACCGGCTCGGCGCCCTTGCCGGCGGGCCCGATCCAGGGGGGAAGCGGCAGCGGTTTGATCTGGCCGGTCGACGGACCGGTCGTCTCCGGCTTCGGGTCGCGCACGATCAACGGCAGCTACGAGTACCACCCGGGGATCGACATCGCGGTTCCCAGCGGCACGCCGATCCGGGCCGCTGCCACCGGCACGGTGATTTTCACCGAGCCCGAGTCCAGCAGCGGCGGCTACGGCAACTACACCTGCATCGACCACGGCGGCGGCCTCTCCACCTGTTACGCGCACCAGGAGTCCTTCGCCGTCTCCGCCGGCCAGCACGTCTCCCAGGGCCAGGTGATCGGCTACAGCGACTGCACGGGCTACTGCTTTGGCCCGCACGTCCACTTCGAGGTCCGGATCAACGGCGAAGTGACCGATCCGATGGCCTACCTGTAGGGCTGTCTCCGAGACAGCCCAATACTAAGAATTTTTAGAAAATACGATTATTAGGTATGCCGCTTGGTCTGAGGCCGTGACACCCTGGGTAGCAGGCGACCACGGAGGCGGTGTCGATGATTCGCCAGGCCCATACATATCTCGCCGGTGCGGTGTCCGGCACGGCCCTGATCGGGGCGGCTGTGGTCACCTTTGTCATGCTCGTTTCGCTGCAGGCCCTGAGGGATTGGCCTCTCGCGGGAATCGGCGGTGGGGGGAGCGCGGCGGTCTCGACCGGGCGACCGGCGAGCGGAACCGGAAGCGCCGCGAACGCGGAAACCGGCGGGAGCGCAGCCGCAGGCGCGGCGGGCGCTGCCGCGAACGGGGCCGGTCGACAACACGGCGGTCGACAGCCCGGAAGCGCCGATTCGCTCGGCGGGCAGCGTGGTGGGACCGCGGGCGGTGGAACGTCTCCCGCGCCCTCCGGCGGTGAATCGCCGTCTTCGAGCTCGGCCGGTGGCGCCGGCTCCACGCCGTCCTCGACCTCCGGTGGTGGCGGCGGCTCAGGTTCCGGCTCGGGCGGAGGCGGCGGCACCGGCGACGGCTCCGGGCAGTCCACCTCAGGTGCCGTGACCGGCACGGTCAACGAAACCGTCTCGGGGGTCGACCAGGCAACAGGAGGCACGCTGGGGAGCACCGGCGTCACCAAAGTCACCGAAGAAACGGTCAACGGCGTTGCGGGCCCCGAATCGCAGGTCGGCAAAACGGTCGACAAAGTCGTGGAAACCGTTGGCGGCCTGCTCGGCGGCGGCAAATAGCGCACCGGTAGCCGCCGCTTCCCCTTCAACCGTCACAATGCCCGCCTATGGCGGAGCGTGGACAGGCAGGTGCGGTGGCCGACCCCATCGCGGGGTCCCTGGTCTACCCGGCGGGCAGCCGCGTCAACGAGCGCGGCCACCTCGAGATCGCGGGTTGCGACGTGGTCGAGCTGGCCGAAGACTTCGGCACCCCCGCCTACATTTACGCCGAAGATGACATGCGGGCCCGGGCGCGGGCCTACCGCGAGGCCTTCCAGAGCCGCACGGCCGACTTCGAGGTCCTCTTCGCCAGCAAGTCGCTGCCCTGCACCGCCGCCTACCGGCTCTTCGCCGAGGAGGGCCTCTCGGTCGACGTCGCTTCAGGCGGCGAGCTGCACATGGCTCTGCGCGCCGGCTTCGATCCGGCCCGCATCCACATGCACGGCAACAACAAGACCGACGAGGAGATCCTCTTCGCCGCCCGCTCGGGCGTTGGGCATCTGATCCTCGACTCATTCGACGAGGTCGAGCGTTGCGAGCGGCTCCTGGAGGAGCCCCAGGACGTGCTGATCCGGGTCACTCCGGGGATCAAGCCCTCCACCCACGATTACGTCCAGACCGGCCAGCTCGACTCCAAGTTCGGCTTCGGGCTCGAGGACGGCCTGGCGGCAAGGGCGATCGAGCGGGTTCTGGTCTCCGACCACCTCAACCTGACCGGGCTGCACGCCCACATCGGATCCCAGATCTTCGAGCTGGAGCCCTACGCGCTGGCGATCCGCGCACTCGGCGAGCTCGCCGGCGAGTGGTGCCGTGTCGTCAACGTCGGTGGCGGCCTCGGCATCGCCTACACCGCCGAGGACGAGCCGCCCTCGATCGACGCCTACGTCGAGGTCAAGGTCCGCGGCGTCGCCGAGGTCTTCGGCGAGGGCGTGCGAATCCTGGTCGAGCCGGGCCGTTCGCTGGTCGGCAACGCCGGCGTCACCGCCTACCGGGTCGGCACCGTCAAGGAGATCCCCGGCATTCGCACTTACGTCGCCGTCGACGGTGGCATGTCCGACAACATGCGGCCGATGCTCTACGGCTCCCGCTACGAAGCGCTGATCGCCGACCGCGCCGCGGCGCCGCCCGGCAGCCTGGCGACGATCGCCGGGATGCACTGCGAGTCCGGCGACATCCTCGTCCGCGACACGATGCTCGCCGCGCCCGCCGTCGGCGACGTGCTGGTGACCCCGGCGACGGGGGCCTACGGCCACGCGATGGCGAGCAACTACAACGGCGTGCCACGCCCGCCGGTGATCTTCTGCCAGGGTGGCGACGCCCGCGTCGTCGTCCGGCGCGAGTCCTACGAGGACCTGACCTCCAGGGATGTCTGAGGACCCCTCCAAAGTCGTCCGCATCGGGCTGCTCGGTCGCGGCACGGTCGGCGGCGCCTTCGCCGAGCTGATCGCCGCCCGCGCCGGCGCGGTCGAGGCCGCGACCGGGCGCCGTCCCGAGATCTCCGGCGTTCTCACCCGCGAGGAGGGCGACTTCGACGCGATCCTCGCGGGCTCCGACCTGATCGTCGAGCTGATCGGCGGCACCGACCCGGCGCGCGACTACGTGCTCGAGGCGCTGCGCGCCAAACGTCCAGTCGTCACCGCTAACAAGCAGCTGCTCGCCCAGCACGGAGAGGAGCTCTTCGACATCGCCCGCGAGGCCGGCGTGCAGCTGCGATTCGAGGCCGCCGTTGCCGGCGTGATCCCGATCGTGCGGGCGATCCAGGAGAGCTTCGGCGTCACCGAGATAACCAAGGTCTTCGGCATCGTCAACGGGACGACCAACTTCATCCTCACCGAGATGGCCGCCAGCGGCGCCCCCTACGAGGAGGTGCTGGCTCGCGCCCAGGAGCTGGGCTACGCCGAGGCCGACCCGACCGACGACGTCAACGGTGCCGACGCCGCCGCGAAGATGGCGATCCTCGCCCGCCTCGCCTTCCACACCCCGGTGACGCTGGACGGCGTCTCCTACGAGGGGATCGAGCAGATCGAGCCCGGCGACCTCGCCTACGCCAAGGAGCTCGGCCTCTCGCTGAAGCTGCTCGGGGTCGCCGAGCGTCGCGAGGGCGGCATCAGCGTGCGCGTCTTCCCCTGCTTCCTCTATCCCGGCCACCCGCTGGCGCCGGTCGAGGGCCCGTTCAACGCGGTGATGGTCGAGGCGCCCGAGATCACCGAGGTGACGATGTCGGGTCCCGGCGCCGGCGGCATCCAGACCGCTTCCGCCGTGCTCGGCGACGTCGTCTCGATCCTCAGCGGCGACGCGCCCGTGCACGAGACCCGCGAGCAGCTGCCGATCGTCACCGACGTCGCCTCCTCCTTCTACCTGCACCTTGCCGTCGCGGACCGTCCCGGCGTGCTCGCCCAGATCGCCCAGGTGCTGGGCGACAAGGAGGTCTCGGTGAAGAGCGTCGTGCAGAGCGGCGCCGGCGACGACGCCCGCCTGGTGATGGTCGTCCACGAGTGCCTGGAGTCGCGCTTCTCCGAAGCCTTGGAGGCGATCGACGGGCTCGGTGTCCTGCGCGCGCCGTCGCGGGCGATCCGGGTGATCGAAGAGGATTTCGGTTGAGCCCCGCTCCCCTGATCGAGAGATACAGGGAGCGCCTCTCGCTGGAGCCCGGGGACCCGGTGGTGACGCTGAACGAGGGCTCGACCCCGCTGGTCGAGGCGCCGCGGCTCTCCGAGCGGCTCGGGGTGCGGGCCTACCTCAAGTTCGAGGGCGCCAACCCGACCGGCAGCTTCAAGGACCGCGGGATGACGGTCGCCGTCTCGCGGGCGAAGGGGAGAGGGGCAGAGGCGGTGATCTGCGCCTCGACCGGCAACACGGCGGCCAGCGCCGCCGCCTACGCCGCCCGCGCCGGCCTGCGCGGAGCGGTGATCGTGCCGGAGGGCAAGATCGCGATCGGCAAGCTCGCCCAGGCGCTGATGCACGGGGCGCGGGTCATCGCCCTGCAGGGCAACTTCGACGACGCCCTGCGGATCGTCCGCGAGCTCGCCGACAAACACCCGATCGAGCTGGTCAACTCGGTCAACCCGCACCGGATCGAAGGCCAGAAGACTGCTGCCTTCGAGGTGATCGAGGAGCTCGGCGAGGCGCCCGGCGCCCTGGCGATCCCGGTCGGCAACGCCGGCAACGTCACCGCCTACTGGCGCGGCTTCCAGGAGGCGGGCACGGCGCCGGTCCTCTACGGCTTTCAGGCCGAGGGCGCGGCGCCGCTCGTTCACGGCGAGCCGGTCGCCAATCCCGAGACGGTCGCCTCGGCGATCCGGATCGGCAACCCGGCTCGCTGGGAGGAGGCGATGGCCGCCTTCACCGCCTCGCGCGGCCGCGTCGCCGCGGTCAGCGACGAGCAGATCCTCGACGCCTACCGCTGGCTGGCCGCCGGCGAGGGCGTCTTCTGCGAGCCCGCCTCGGCCGCCTCTGTCGCCGGCCTGCTCGCCCACGGCCTGCCCACGGTCGAAGACGCCGCCCCACCCGAGTCGGTCGTCTGCGTCCTCACCGGCCACGGCCTCAAGGACCCCGATACGGCCCTCTCCAAGGCCCCGGCCGTGATCAACTGCGAGAACGACCTCGGCGCCGTCGAGCAAGCGGTATTCGAGTAGAGGGGGGAGAGAATTTGTCCGCATGCCCTTAACCGGGCATGCGCCTCAGTCGGCACGCCAAGAACGAACTACGGCGCCTCGAGGCGACCGTGGCCGACGTGGAGCACGCTATAGCCAACCCAGTTCGAGTCGATCGAGATTCGACCGGTAAGCCTCGATACACCGGATACATCCAGGGAATCCGCGTGCGTGTGGTTGTCGCCCTTGACGCACCCGACTTCGTTGTCACAATCCACGAGAGGAGAAACTGATGCGCGCCGATTACGACAGCGAGGCCAATGCCCTCGACCTGGAACTTTCTCGTTTCAAGCACTACGACTACCAGGAACAGGTGGACGACGACTTTTGCACGGTTGGATTTGCGGGAGGGAGACTGGTGGATGTCGAGTTGCTTGACCCAGCCGACCATCTCGATCTGCTCGAGGTGGTTGCCCGGCGCTACGACCTGGATGGCACGGCCCTTCTTGCCGCCGCCAAAGCGGCACTCGCGGCCCCGGATCGCCTCGTGACCATGGACCTTTCCGAGTCTTTGGTCGCCTGATCCGCACCACGGTGTAGAAACCCTGCGGTGACTGCCCGCCGCAGGCTCGTCCGCGTTCCAGCTTCCTCGGCCAACCTCGGGCCGGGCTATGACGTGCTGGCCGCTGCCGTCTCGCTGTTTCTGGAGCTGGAAGTCGAGGAGGCAGGGGAGTTCTCGTTCGACCCCGGTGGGCTCGATGTCTTGACCAGCCGCGAAAACCTGATCGTGCGGGCCTTCGAGAGCCTGTATCCCGCCGACGGGATCGCCTTCCGGCTGCGCAGCGAGATCCCGCTGGCGCGCGGTCTCGGCTCCAGCGCGGCGGCGATCGTCGCCGGCCTCTTTGCCGCCGACCACCTCTTCGAGCTGGGACTCTCGAAGGAGGACTTCCTGGCGCGGGCGACCGAGATCGAGGGCCATCCCGACAACGTCGCCGCGGCGATCTACGGCGGCTTCGTGATTTGCAGTGCGGGGGAGGAGGGCGTGCCGACGGCGGCGCGCTTCGACCCCCCGAGCGGCCTCGAGGGCATAGCCGTGATCCCAGCCGAGGAGGTCCCGACCGAGCGCGCTCGCGAGGCGATCCCCGCCGAAATCCCGCTCGGCGACGCCGTCGCCAACGTCTCGGCGGCTTCCCGTCTCGTCCTCGGCCTGCAGACGGCCGATCTCGACCTTGTCGCCGCCGGCCTCATCGACCGCATCCACCAGCCCCGCCGCCGCGAGTTGTACCCGCGCTCGATGGAGCTGGTCGATGGCGCTGCCGATCTGGGCGCCCTCGGCGCGACGATCTCCGGCGCCGGTCCGACCGTCCTCATCTGGACCACCTGGCAGGACGCCGGCAAGGTCGCCGAGGCCCTCGAAGATCGCTGCGCCGGCTGGGCCGAGGTCAAGCGCCTCCCTTTCAGCCCCCACGGCGCCGACGTTCCAGAGTTGTAGCCCCGGCCGGGTAGGGTCATTGCGACGACCGACGGAAGGAGATGGAGATGGCCGACAGCTACACGATCAAGCACCGCGACGAGTTCGAGTCGATGGAGGGGTCGGGGGACTCGACCTGGCGGCTGGCGCGTAAGGCGCTCGGCACCTCGGCGTTCGGCTTCAACCTGGTGGAAATCGATCCCGGTGGGCAGATTCCCGAGCACGACGAGGCGCAGAGCGGTCAGGTCGAGCTCTACGCGATCCTCGAAGGCGAGGCCGTGCTGCGGATCGAGGGCGAGGACCACGAGGCCCCGGCCGGCACCTTCGCCTCGATCGAGCCGCCGGTCAGCCGCACGATCCTCAATCGCTCCGAGGCGCCGGTCACGGCCCTGCTGATCGGCGTCCAGCCCGAGGGTAGTTACGAGCCGATGTCCTGGGCCTGAGAACCGAGCGACGATTTCGGCGCTATTTGCGGGAAAACGCAAATATGCCCGACCGACGCGGCCTGTGGCCCTATAATTCTGCGACTTGTCAACCCGTCGCGCGCCCGCTCGGAGAAGGCGTGGAAACCGGGAGGTCATCGTGTCTCATACCCAGTCCCGTGAGCTTCACGGCGAGGGCCCCGTCCGCTACTCGCCAGAGCGTGCCTACCGGCCGCTCGTCTCCCCACCCAGCGTCGAGGACAAGGACGCCTGCGCGATCTACGCCTCCGTGCGCAAGGACGCGACGCCGAGCCACGCGCCGATCGAGCTGGCAATTCCGGCTCTGCAGAAAATGCTCCACCGCGCCGGCAACGTCGACGGCGAGGGCGACGGCTGCGGGTTGCTGCTCGACCTGCCGCGCAAGGTCTGGGCCGAGGAGGTCCGCGCCGGCGGCCACGATCCCTCGCTGACGCTCGACGACGCCTTCGCCGTCGCCCACGTCTTCATCGAGCGCTCCCAGGACAGGGAGAAGATCCAGCACGACGCGCGTGAGCTGCTCGGCCGCGGCGGCTTCCGCATCCTCGCCGAGCGGATCGGCGCCGTCGACTCGCCCGCGCTGGGGCCGACTGCGCGCGAGGAGGAGCCGCACTTCTGGCAGATCGCCGGCCTCGTCGCCGACGCCTCGCGCCGCGACCGCGTCCTCTTCGACCTGCTGATCGAGCTCGAGCAGAGCCTCGACGTCCACGTCCCCTCCTTCTCGGCGACGACCTGCGTCTACAAGGTGATGGGCGCCCCCCAGATCCTCGGCGAGTACTACCCCGATCTGCGCGACCCGCGCTTCGAGACGATCGGCTGCTTCGGCCACAACCGCTACTCGACCAACACCTGGCCCTCGTTCAAGCGCGTGCAGCCGTTCTCGGTGCTCGGCCACAACGGCGAGATCAACACGATCGAGCAGTTGCGGCAGGAGGCGGGCATGCTGGGCGTGCCGATCCAGCCCGGCTCCTCCGACTCGCAGGACCTCAACCGCACGATCGATACCCTGGTCAGCCGCAACGGCCTCAGCCTGGCCGAGGCGATGGAGATGATCGTGCCGCCGATCGTCGACCAGATCCGCTCGCTGCCCGCCGAGCTGCACAGCTTCTACATGTACCTGCACCAGGCGATGGGACCGTTCGCCCAGGGCCCAGTGGCGCTGATCGCCCGTCACGCCGACGAGTGCGTCTTCTCCTCCGACGCGCTCGGCCTGCGGCCGCTCTGGCAGGTGGAGACCGGCGAAGACTTCGTCTTCAGCTCCGAGCCCGGGGTCGTCTCCGTCTCCGCGATGGTCTCCGAGCCCAAGCCGCTCGCCCCGGGCGAGAAGGCGCTGGTGATGATCGACCGTGATGGCAGGCGCTCGACCCTGCACGCCCACGACGAGATGCTGCGCATCGTCCGCAAGAGCTGGCTGCGCCGCAACGGCACCGAGGAGGTCGCTCCCTACGACCGCGCTCTGGAGACCGGCGGGCCGCTGGAGGGCGAGGAGGTGCCCGGTTACTCCGACGCCGGCCCGGAGGAGCCGGTCAAGGTCTCCGACCGCGTCCTCGCCGGCTTCGGCTGGCAGCGCGACGACGTCAAACTCGTCCAGCAGATGGCCTCCAACGGGTCCGAGCCGGTCGGCTCGCTCGGCTACGACGGGCCGCTGGCGGCGCTCTCGCCGGAGCGCCAGAACCTCGCCGACTACTTCAAGGAGACGGTCGCCGTCGTCACCAACCCGGCGATCGACCGCGAACGCGAGATGGAGCACTTCTCGACCCGGACGGTCTTCGGCGCCCGCCCGTCGATCGACGCGGCTGGAACCGACACCGGCACGGTCGAGACCGCCTTCCCGGTGATCCTCGGCGGCCACCACGGCCTGGCGCCGCTCTCCGACAAGACCTACCGGGCGATCGCCCGCAAGCACCGCACCTACCTGCTCGAGGACCTCTGGGAGGAGTTCCGCGGCCGCGCGGCCGCCCTCGACATCTCGCTGCTGGAGTCGGAGACGACTCAGGGCGCGGTCGAGCGGATCAAGCAGGAAGCGGTGAAAAAGGTCCGCGAAGGTGCCGAGCTGCTGGTCCTCACCGACCGCACCGTCTACGACGCCGACCGCCGCTACCTCGATCCGCACCTGGCCACCTCCGCCGTCGACCAGGCGCTGAAGGGGTTCAAGGTCGAGCCCGGCGAGGAGAACCTGCGCCGCCGCTGCGGCCTCGTCCTGCGCTCGGCCGCGATCCGCAACGTCCACGACACGATGCTCGCCCTTGGCCTCGGCGCCAACGGCGTCTGCCCGTACACGATGGTCGAGGTGATCTGCGTCGAGGACTACGAGAACGACGTCTCCAACCTCTGCGACGCCCTGACCAAGGGGATCGAGAAAGTGATCTCGACGATCGGGATCCACGAGGTGCGCGGCTACGCGCGCCAGTTCTCCTCGATCGGCGTCAAGCCCGAGCTGGCCGAGATCTTCATGACCGAGGCCTTCGCCGCCTCCGAGTCGGGTGGCGTCGGCTTCGCCGCGCTCGACGAGGACACCAACGAGCGCGCCCGCATCCTCGCCGGCGACGAAGAGGCGAAACCGGCGAAGACGTTCCGCTTCTACCCCAAGGTCTACAAGGCCGCGATCGCCACCGCCAACGGCACGGGTACCTATGAGGACTACTCGGAGAAAGTGCGCGAGCTCGAGCGGCAGAGCCCGATCTCGATGCGCCATGTGATGGGACTGAAGGGCGACCGCGAGCCGGTCGACCCCGCCGTGGTCGACGCCGGCGTCGGCCGTCACGACTATCCCGTGGTGATCTCCTCGATGAGCTTCGGCTCGCAGTCCGAGCCGGCCTTCCGCGCCTACGCCGAGGCGGCGAAGTCGATCAACGTCCTCTGCGTCAACGGCGAGGGTGGCGAGATCCGCGACATGTACGGCCACTACCGCAAGTGGCGCGGTCAGCAGGTCGCCTCCGGTCGTTTCGGCGTGTCGGCGGAGATGATCAACTCCTCTTACCTCGCAGAGATCAAGATCGGCCAGGGCGCCAAGCCCGGCGAGGGCGGCCACCTGCCCGGCAAGAAGGTCTCCGAGAAGGTCGCCGCCGCCCGTAACGCGGCGCCCGGCACCGACCTGATCTCGCCCTCCAACAACCACGACCTCTACTCGATCGAGGACCTCGCCGAGCTGATCGACGAGCTGAAGACGGTCAACCCCGACGTGCGCGTCTCGGTCAAGGTGCCGGTGGTGCCGAACATCGGCACGATCGGCCTCGGCATCGCCAAGGCCGGTGCCGACATCATCACCCTCTCGGGCTTCGAGGGCGGCACCGGCGCCGCCCGCCAGCACGCCCTGCGCCACGTCGGCCTGCCCTCCGACATCGGCACCCGCGCAGTGCACCGGGCGCTGATGGAGGCCGGGATCCGCAACCGGGTCGAGATCTGGGCCGACGGCGGCTACCGCCATGGGCACGACATCGTCAAGCTCCACTGCCTCGGCGCCAACCGGGTCGGCTTCGGCACCCTGGCGATGGTCAGCCTCGGCTGCACGATCTGCCGCGGCTGCCAGCTCGACACCTGCCACGTCGGCATCGCGACGCAGATTGAGACTGTCGAGCAGGCCCAGGAGCACGGGCTGAAGAAGTTCACGCCGCAGGCAATCGACACCGCTGCGGAGAGCTGCGCCCGCTTCTTCCAGGCGATGGGCGAGGAGGTCAAGCAGGTCGTCGCCTCGCTCGGCTACGAACGCGCCCAGGACCTGGTCGGCCGCTACGACCTGCTCGAGCAGGTTTCCCACCACGAGGCCGTCGACCTGGCGCCGCTGATCACCCCGCTGGAGGAGTTCCTCGACCTCGAGCCGCTCGACCTGCCGGTGGCCGACGAGATGGCCGAGGAGCGGGCCGAGGCCGGATTGGTCGTCGCTCGTCCGATCCGGATGGAGGCCAAGCAGGCTTCTGCCCAGATCGCCGGGCTCGCCGGCGACATCTGCACCGGGCGCACGATCCGCAACGCGTTCCCCCGCGCCACCGACGCCAACGATCGCGTGCTCGGCGCCGAGCTGTCCGGGGCGATCGCCCGTTCGCGCATCTTCGAGGACGGGCCCGAGTCGAACGACGACGTGCTCGCCAGCCTCGAGTTCAACGGCGGTTCGGTCGCCGGCCAGGGCCTTGGCGCCTTCAACGCCTACGGCGTCGCGATCCGGGTCGAGGGCGGCGCCCAGGACGGCGTCGGCAAGGCGATGCTGGGTGGCAGCATCGCCGTGCTCAAGGGCAAGGGGGCGAAGGGCAAGCGGCTGAACGGCTCGGTCGGCAAGTCCTTCGCCTACGGCGCCCAGCGCGGCCGCCTCTTCGTTCAGGGCTCGGCCGACTCGCGCTTCTGCATCCGCCTCTCCGGCGCCGACGTGGTCTTGGCGGGAGAGCCCGCCGAGGACATCGACGACAGCCGCGGCTGCATCGTCGATCGCGCCAACGCCAAGGGCTTCGCCTTCGAGTACATGACCTCGGGCCGCGCCGTCGTCCTCGGCGATCTCGGACCCTGGGCCTGCGCCGGGATGACCGGCGGCCGCGTCTACGTGCGCAGCAACGCCTTCGGCATTGACCGCGAGGCGATCGAACGGCGGCTGGGCGAGGGCGCCAAGGTCGAGCTGAAAGAGCTCGATGCCGAGGGCCTGCTCGACGTCGACGACCTGCTCTCTGCTTACGCAAATGAACTGCGGGCGACCAGCCAAGATGAGGAGGCCGCTCGTGTAACGAGCTTGGCCGCGGACGCCGGTGACAACTTCCTCATGGTTGTCCCCCACAAGGTGCAGGCGGACCCCAGCATCTCGACTGAGTGAGTCTTGGCCGGGGGAGGGCCGGTGCCCCCTCCGTCGGAACCCGCTGCCCGCACTGGTGGGGCTATTGGCGCATTTTCAGCTCACAAGTTCCGTCGGAGGGGGCACCGGCCCTCCCGACGACGCAGGGCTGTCGAGATGCTTGTCTTTCTTTAGCTTCTAGCCAGTAGGTCCGCGATGGCGCGGACCTCGCGGAGGAGGCTGTCGAGCATGTGCTCGGTGTTGGTGTGGATTCGCCACTCGGCATACTTGCGCTCCTGCTCGACGGTGTCGAGGCGCTCCTCCAGGGCTCGGGTGCGGGCGTCCACCTTGTCGATTCGCTTGCTGAGGCGCTTCTCCGTCTTCCGCACGCGCCGCTTGAGCAGGGCGTTGGTCTCGGCCCGTAGGGCATCTAGTTCCAGGCGCAGGGCTGTGTCGTCGATGCCGTTCTCCTGCTCGGCGAGCATCTCCTCCACGCCTACACGGACGCGCTCGATCTCCTCGTGGAGACGTTCGCGGGCACGCTCCGCGGCGACCTCCGGTGGATCGGGTGTGCTCACCATCCCCACTCTAGGGGCGGCGGTGGCCGGAAATTCCGCGTTCAGCTTTCCAGGACGAAGAGGCGGTAGCAGCCGATCGCGAGTTCGTCGCTGTCGCCGAGCCGCGCCCACTCGATCGGATCGCCGTTGAGGAAGACGCTGTTGAGGCTGCGGTCGTCGAGGATCCGCAGGGTGTTGGGGGGCTCGGAGACGATCAGGGCGTGCCGGCGGGAGACGCTGGGGTCGTCGAGGCGAATGTCGGCGGCGGCACTGCGACCGATTCGCGTCCAGCCCGGCTTGATTGGGAAGGTTCGGATCTCTTCTTCATCCTCGCGCCAGGCGAGGTGGTGGCCCGGCTTTGACAGCATCGCCCGAGCTGCCTGGAGCCAATCGTGATCGGGGAGCGCGTCGGGGATCGCCAACTCCGACGTCTGGCCGTGATCCTGCATCGACTCGAAGATCGAGTCGCGCTGGAACTCAGCAGCGCCGCAGCGCGGGCACTCCGGCAGCTGGTCGTTCTCCCGCAGCGAGAGCTGCGAGCCGCATGAAGCACAGAAATACGTTCCCGATCCGGGGAACGTGCCTACGTCGAAATTTTCGACGCTGATGCCGGGGCTGACACTGGTAGAGATGGTGACTCCTTTCCCGGCGCCTCCGGTTGGAGATGCTAACGGGCGCCTTGTGACCCTGCAATCCGGGATTTCCCGCAAATGGCCTGCTGCAAACGTCCCCGTCTGCCGCAAGCGTCCCAGCGCGAATAGAATCGCCCGGTTCATGGGCCCGGTCAGCGCAGAGGTCGAGATCGACGTGCCGCGTTGGCGCGCCTTCGAGGCGATCTCCGACCTGGCTCTCCGGCCATCCTTTACGGATCATTTCCTCGCCGACTTCCACCTGACCCGGATCGAGTCGACCGGCGCCGGCGCCGGCGCCCGGTTCCGCTTCGCGGTCTGGCCGCGACAGGTCTGGATGGACACGACGATCGCTGAGTCCGACGCGCCCCACCGGCTCCTCGAGCACGGCCGCGGCGGGCGGGTCAACCGGATTCCGTCGACGACGCTGTGGGAGCTGACCGAGGGTCCCGGTTCGCTGACCACGGTTCGTGTCTTCTACTGGACCGAGCCGTCGAACCCGGTCGATCGCGGGCTGGAGCTGCTCTCGGGAGCCTCGATCCCCTATGAGCGGCGCTGGCGCGAGGCGCTGCGGCGGCTGCGCGAGCAACTCGAGTCGGGGCAACTCGACACCGGCCGGATGGCCGTCGCCGGCGGCAACCCGCACGCGACCGGTATTCCCTGAGCCGTCTTTTATAGGCTCTCGCCGCCGATGCCTCCGCGCAACCGACTCGTCCCGCCCCTGCTCGCCGCCCTTGCGCTGGTGGCACTCAGCCTTTTTGTCTCGGCCTGCGGCTACTCGAGCGACTCCAAGGACGTGGTCGAGGGCGAGGTGGTGAAGCTCGGCGAACTCAAGTACCAGGTGATCTTCTCGCGCTTCCTCAACCCCAACGACAACGAGGACTCCGCCTACCTGGTCGGCCAGCAGCCGCCGCCGAAAGGCTCCAGCTACTTCGGCGTCTTCCTCGAAGTCCAGAACAAGAGCGAAGAGACCCAGAAGCTCGCCGAATCCTTCACGATCACCGACGCTGGGAACCAGAAATTCGAAGCGATCCCCACCGAAAGCCTCTACGCCTTTCCCCTCGGCGGCGAAGTCGAATCGCAGGAACCGGTCCCGAGCCCGGACTCGACCCCGCAGCAAGGCCCGATCGAGGGCTCGCTTGTGCTCTTCCAGCTGCCCTCCGCGGCCTCCGAGAGCCGTCCCCTAACGCTCTCGATCGCCGGCCCCGAAGGGCCGGCCGAAGTAACCCTGGACCTCTAAACGCCCGCCGACGGGACGAAATCCGGAACATAGTTCCGGATTTCGTCCCGTCGGCCTCCTGGTCAGAGGCCGGCCGACAGGACCTGCGAGGCGGCCGGCGCTGCCACTTCACCGCCTGCCGCTTCGGCTTCGATCAGCAGCACGCCGATCGCCAGCTTTGCGTGGCCGGCCGGGGCGAACGCGGCGAACCAGGCGTCCTTGCGTTGTTTGGGGTGGGGTGAGTTCTCTTCTCCCGGTACGGGGCCCAGCTCGGCCGTGCCGGTCTTGCCCGCGACCTGGGCCTCGGGGATCGCCCCGGCGTAGCCGGTGCCGCCGGTGACGACGCCGACCATCAGTTCGGTCAACTCGTTAGCGACCTTTGGCGACATCACCCGCACCGGCTTCGCCTCGGGGCGCAGCTTCGCGTTGGCGACGATCGAGGTCGGTTCGCGCACGCCGTCGTTGCCGATCGCCTGGGCGACGCTGGCCATCTCCAGCGGCGTCGCCAGCACTTCGCCCTGGCCGATCGCGCTGACGCCGAGGTCGACTTCTTCGCCGATCTCGGCCGGGATCGTCGATTCGGCCGGTTCCACTTCGGCCAGGATCCGCGATGCGTAGAGCGCCGGCGGCGAGTTGAAGCCGAACCGTTCCGCCGTCGCCACCAGGTCGTCGTTGCCGATCTTCGGGCCGAGCGGGGCGAAGTCGGCGTTGCACGACTCGGCGAACGCCTCGCGGAAGGTGCCGCCGCAGTACTCGCCGTTGGCGTTTTCGATGAAGCGGCCGCCGACGTTGGCGCCGTTGGTGATTTCGAATTCGTCGTCGAGCGAGACGATGCCCTTCTGCAGCGCCGCCGTGGCGGTGATCATCTTGAAGGTCGAGCCGGGGGGCTGGGGGGCCGAGAAGGCCTGGCCGGCGAGGGCGCGGACGTCGCCGTTGCGGGCGTCGAGGACGGCGATGCCGCCGACGCGGCCGGCGAGGGCCGAGACCGCCGATTCCTGCAACCCGGTGTCGATCGTCGTCTTCACCGGCGCGCCCGGCTGCGGTTTTGCTTCGGCCAGGGTCCGGGTCGAGCCGCCCGCGCTCACTGCCAGCAACGATCCCCCCGGCTTGCCCGCGAGCCTGGCGTTGAAGGCCCGCTCGAGGCCACTGACCCCCACGGGGGTGCCGGGCGGGAAGCCCTTGCGGGCGAGCACGTCGGCTTCGTCTTCTTCGGCGGCGCCGACTTCGCCGCTGACGTCGATCGCGGCGCTGCCGATCGGGTGGGCCCTGGCTTCGGCCGGTCCCTCGGCGAGGGGGGAGCCGTCCGCGGCGAGGATCGGGGCGCGCGGGGCAAGTTCGATCTGGCTTTCAAGGTGCTCGCCGCGACGAAGACCGGGGAAGACGAGCGCTTCGTCCCACTCGATGCCGCCTTCGTCGAAGGGCAGGTCGAGGTCCTGTTCGACCGTGCCGAAGGCGACCGTGTCGGCCAGGGTCGGCACGGTGACCAGCTCCTTCCCGCCCCGCGACGAGGGATCGCCGGGGGAGCCGGCTGCAAGCGAGCGCATGGTCGCCGTCATCTCGGCGTCGTGGAAAGCGAGGACGAAGTCGTTCAGGTCGATCTTGCTCTGCGAGGCGGGATTCAGCTCCTTGTACATGGCGGCGAATTCATCGTGCTCCCAGGCGCTGACGAAGCGCTGGGCCGCTTCCTTCTCCGGTGAGCCGGGGGCGCCCGCGCTGGCGCCCAGGATGAACGCGATCAGGGCGATCAGGCTGAGGGGAAGCGTGCGGGTGATTAGACGGCGACGCCGTTCCACCTCGGGGGGGCGAGGGCTCATTTTGTGTGAAAGGTAATGGAGGGGTGGGGGGGGG
>DASSMU010000057.1:0-16045 GCA_035701465.1 Solirubrobacterales bacterium | reverse complement strand
CGTGCAGATCCTGGGATGGACATTCGGGATGATGCGGGGTACTGTCTTTTCAGTAGAGGAAATCCAAGCAAAGGAGGCTGAGCAATCGACTGGATCGCTATAGCCGTGGCGACCCTCGCGGTCCTCTCGACCACGGTCCTGCTCGTGATCATGGTGCGGCGCGAGCGCCGCGCCCGCCGCCGCTTTCAGGTTCTCGCCGACATCGCCGCGGTCTCCGACGCGAGCGGTTCCCTGGAGGAGACCTTCGACGCGATCTGCGCGATCCTCGTGCCGCACGTCGCCGACTTCTGCATGATCGACACGATCGGCAAAGATCGCGTGCCGCGCCGCGCCGCCGTGCGGATCGCACCTGGGGGCAAGCCCGAGTTCGAGCGCGGCTTGGCCGAGCGCCCCCCCTCGCTGCCGCCGAGCATGATCGCCGACGGCGATTCCTCGCCAGAGCCTCGCTTCTACGAACGCATGTCCTACCTGGACGTGCGCGAGCTCTCTCGTGACGAGGAGGATTTCAAATTCCTCTACGGCCTCGGCACGCGTTCCGCGGTCACGGTCGCCCTGCACGCGCGCGGCGAAGTCACCGGGGCGTTGACCCTCGGCGTCGCCTGGTCCGGGCGCCGGTACCGCCGCGAGGACGCCCGCTTCGCCTGGATCCTCTCGGGACGTGTCGCCCTCGCGCTCGACAACTGCGGCCTCTTCGCCGACCTCGAGCGCACCGAGCGCGCCCGCGCGGAGATCGCCGAGACCCTGCAGCGGGGCCTGCTGCCCTCGCCGCTGCCACACATCCCCGGCTGGACGGTCGCGGCGATGTACCGGCCGGCGGGAGCGGAGAACGAAGTGGGGGGTGACTTCTACGACGCCTTCCGTGTGTCCGGGGGCTGGATGCTGGTGATCGGTGACGTCACCGGTCGCGGTGCCCACGCCGCCTCGATCACCGCGGTCGCCCGCTACACCCTGCGCACCGCGGCCGTCATCACCGACGACCCTCTCCTCGCCTTGCGCGCGCTCAACCGAGCCCTGCTCGCACGCGGGGGCTCGGCTCTCTGCAGCCTCGCGGCGATGACGCTCGGCGAGGATCCCTCCGAACCCGTCCGCCTGGCGGTCGCGGGACATCCCCCGCCGCTGCTGGTCGACGGCGAGTTGGTGAGCGAGGCGGCCGGTTCAGGCCCGGTGCTCGGCGCCTTCCCCGACTCCGAGTGGAGTTTCACCCGGGTCTCTATCGAGCCGGGTCAGCAGCTGGTGGTGATCACCGACGGGATCACCGAGGCGCAGGGGCCGGAGGGGCGCTTCGGCGAGGGGCGCCTGCGCGCCCACCTGCGGGGCGCCCGCAACCCGGTGCTCGCCGTGCGGCAACTCGAGGGCTCCCTGCACTCCTTCACCGAGGGTCGCTTCGAGGACGACATGGCGATGCTGGCGATCACGCGCGCTCCGAAGGAGCGCGCTGTCGCTTCGACGGACGTCTTGATCGAGCAACTCGCCCCCGCCGGTCCGTCTTGATGCCCGAGTCGCCGCTGGCCCTGGTCCGGCGCCTGTACGAGTGCTTCAACCTCCGCGACGAGGATGGCATCTTCGAGCTCTGCGACGACTCGATGGAATTCTTCCCGGTCGTAACCGCCGAGGCGGTCGGTCGCGACGCTCCCTACACCGGGGCCGCCGGGTTGCGCGACTACCTCGCCGACGTCGCCCAGGTTTGGGAAGAGCTGCAGATCACCCCGAGCGAGGTCGAGGCGCGGGGCGAGGTCCTGCTCGTCCGCGGCCGGGTCTACGCGCGCAGCCGCGAGCTCGGCATCCGCGACGTTCCGGCTGCCTGGATCTGGCGTGTGCGTGACGGCCGCTTCGTCCGCGGCGAGGTCTTCCCCGATCCCGAACAGGCCCTCGACCGCTTCGCCGCGATCCCGGCCTGATCAGCCGCGCAGTTCGGCCAGCGCGGCATCGCGCTGCTCATGCACCGGGATCGAGGCCTCGACTCCAGTGATCTTCAGCAGGCGCCGCACCTGGAGATTGTCGGAGCAGATGGCGAGTCGCCCGGTTCCCTGCCCGAGCTGCTGCCAGGCGCGCACGATCAGGGCGATCCCGGTCGAGTCGATGAACTCACACCCGGAGAGGTCGAGCATGATCGCGGCAGCGGAATCCTCGAGAGCCGGCTCGAGCTTGCGCTCCAAATCGGGAGCCGTGCCCATGTCCAACTCGCCGTGGATTATGAAGGTGCGAATGCCGTCCTCGAGCTCTTCGCTGTCCACCTCGAATGGAACTGAGTTCACCCTCGCGATCCTACATCAGGCCCCGTCATTCGTCCGGCTCACGCGTGGTCCGTTTCATCCTGGTTTGCCCCTGCAACGCCAAGGGTAATCGGGGGAATCAACAGCGCGACGATCTATGCTCGTTCCCGCGGAGGTTTCCTCGGCGGCAAGATGGGGTCCGGTTCACAAACTTCGGCGATCCAAGACGGGCCCGGGAGGCTTCATATGGTGTTGCCCGCGAAAGCAGAGAACGTGGCGGTCGTCCGCCACGCACTCGCGGGACTGGCCGAGGAGATCGGCATGGACGAGCTCCGCGTCGCCGATCTGAAGACGGTCGTCACCGAGGCCTGCATGAACGTCGTCGTGCACGCCTACCAGGGCCGGCCCGGCCCGCTCAACGTCGAGGCGACGCCCGACGAGGACGGCCTTACCGTGACCGTGCGCGACGAGGGGACCGGGATCAGGCCCCAGGCCGACGTCAACCATGAAAGCCTGCGGCTCGGCCTCTCCCTGATCGCGGCCCTCTCGGGCAGCTTCTCGATCTCGGGCGGTCTCGATCGCGGCACCGAGATCACGATGCGCCTGCCGCTGCGCGGTGGCGACGGCGACCCGGTCGAGATGAAGCCCAGCGCGGAAGAGGAGCGCACCGAGGTGGTCATCGACCGCTCCGAGCTGCTCGCCCCCGTCCTCGCCCGGGTCGTCGGCGCGCTCGCCGCCCGTCGCGACCTCTCCATCGACCGGGTCTCCGATGCGGTCCTCGTCTCCGACGCGATCGCCGGCGCCGCCCCCGACCGCTTCGCCGACGGCCGCGTCCGCCTCGGGCTCGAAGAGCGTCCCGCCGGCATCGACCTGCGCCTCGGCCCGATGGAGTCCGGCGCCGCCGCGGAGATTCGCAAGGACCTGGAGGTGCCCGATCTCGGCGGCTCGCTGGAGGCGCTCGCGGACGAACTCACCGTCGAGAAGTCCGACGACGGCGAGTACCTAATCATTCGCTTCGCTGCCGCTCCTGCTCCCTGATCCGCTCGCGGATGCGGACGAGGGCACGGCGCAGGATGCGCGAGACGTGCATCTGCGAGTGCCCGATCTGGGCGGCGATCTGCGACTGGGTCAGGTCCTCGACGAAGCGCAGGTGAAGCACCAGCCGCTCGCGATCGTCCAGGTAGGGGAGCGCCGAGTCGAGCGCGATCCTGCTCTCGACCAGCTCATAGGCCTTGTCCTCGGCCCCGATCCACTCGGCCGGCGGCGAGTCCTCGGGATCCTCCGCGTTGGCCGGGCGGTCGAGCGAGAGCGGGCGGCGGTTGTGGTTGGCCTCCATCACCTCGAGCACGTCCGTCTGCTCGACCCCGATCCGCTCGGCGATCTCGCCCACCGAGGGCGAGCGCTGCAACTCCGTGGTCAGCTCGGAGGTCGCTTTCTCGACCTCGCCCATGCGGTCGTGCAGGCCCCGCGGCACCCGCACGGTCCAGACCCGATCACGGAAGTGGCGCTTGAGTTCGCCGAGGATGGTCGGCGAGGCGAAGGCGGTGAAGGGAATGCCGCGCTCGGGGTCGAAACGGTCGACCGCGTTCAGCAGGCCCATGGTGGCCACCTGCAGCAGGTCGTCGAAGGGCTCACTGGCGCCGCGGTAGCGCAGCGCCAGCCGCTTGGCGAAGGGCAGGTTCCGGCGCACCAGCTCTTCCCGGATCGCCGGGTCACGCTCGCGGGCAAAGTGCCGCCACAGCTCGGAGTCTTTATCTAGTCGATAGTCGCCCGGCGAATCCATCCCATACCCGAATCAAGGCCGATCCCAAACCGGCAATTGCCTGTCCTGGCGAAGGGTAGGGGTCGAGCGAGGTCGCCCGTCGCTCCCGATCGAGGTCGGCAGATGCCGGCCCTCCCGGCGGTTCAGATGGTCGACGTCACGGGCCCGCCGAGGAAGCGGCGACGTAGCGGCCCTGTTCTCGATCGGAGACGGGCGCGATCAGGTCGGCGCTTCTCAGGACCAACAGGTGATACCCCACCCTGGAGGTGGACAGGTCAAGCGCTTCGGCCAACTCTGTCTCGTCGGTCCCCACCTCCTTTTTCCGCACGAGGTGGTCGAGCATTTCCAGGCGCCTGGGATGCGAGAGCGCCTGTTCGAGTACGGGGTTTGCCTGGGAGTGTTTGCTTTTATCCTGCACGATGGAAGAAGTCCACTCGCGTTCGCCGGAGTAGTGAAAGAGTCGCAGTTAGGCACGCACTAGGCAAAGCCGGATCCAGTTAACGCTCACCGTTTGCTGATCGGCACTCGCGAAGACCCCTTGGTTATCCGGGGCCGCGCACGCTCAAAGGCCATCAGCGAAGCCACTATGGTCACGCCAGTCTCCCCCGTCTTGGCCATGCGATTGGCTGCCCTGCCTGCGATGTCCTGCACGCTTTTCAATCTTTCCAGGACTTCAGAATCGCCATTCCAGCAGGCAGAGAAAAATTCGTCGAGTTCGATTCTTCCCGCTGCGTCGAGACAAGGTTCATCTGACATCACGAGGCAGGATTCATCGTTGGCCATCTTCTTGCTCCGGTAGGCCGCGACGGCCTCGGCCAAGGTCCATTGAAGGTGCACGCCAGCGGCTTCATGGCGTTCGTCCGGCGACATTTTCATGGCTTCCTCGCGACTCGTAAAAGGTCGAGCGACGGCTCGGTAGACCGCTTTCTTGAAGTTGCCCCTTCCCTGATAGCCAACAAATTCGATACAGCCGGCGTCATAGAGATCGCGCAGGTGGTTGGTCACGTGTGACGTGTGCTCGCCGATCATCTCGGCAATGTCAGCCGCGCTGAACTCTCCCTCGTGGAGGATGATGAGCGATTCCTGCCGGATGCGGTGATTCAACGGATAGGTAGGTGCCTCCTCCGGCAGCCGCGACCGCTCACTGGCCGGCCTCCGTCCCGGCTTCAGCTCCGCATGCTTCATGCCCCATCTCCTCCGATCAGGTTCCGTTGAAGTTCTCTAGGCGCGCCTGAGCATAAGTCCTCGCTGTTGCCTGGGTCTGGTTAGCGTTAACTAAGACCCCAGCGTTAAGAAAATCCTTACCCTCCCCTGTCGCCCCCGGCACAAGGCCGGGAGCGACAAGCGGGAGGGGGTGAGCAAGGATGAAGATCGCGTCCGTCAATTCGGTCGTGCCGCTTCTGCAGACGTTTAAGACGAAGTAGGCACGCCGCAATACGGGCCGGTCTTCGGCCGCTCGCAAAGGACCGGGGGCCGGCCCGCTCGTCAGCGCAAAAGGTCGCTCGGCGGGACGCCGACGGCTTTGGCCAGTCGTTCCATCGTGGATACCCGCGGATCGCGCTTGCCCGCCTTGATTCGACTGACCTCGGCGGCGTGGACGCCCCTGCGTTCGGCTACCTGCTCCTGCGTCAGCCCGAGCCGATCCCGGGCATGCCGAAGGTTCCTGCCGAGGTTGCCACGCCGGGGATCGTCCGTGCTGGCATCGCGGGGCACCATAGGAAAGTTCACAAGTCAGGCAAAGATTTACCTGCCGAAGAGAGTTTTGCCTCGTGGAAGACCGATAGAAGGGGTTAATTTCAAAAAAAATCAATGAAGAAAAGATTAATTTACCTGCAAATCATAAGTGGATTCGGCCAGACCTAAAAATTAATGAAGATAAGCGCGTACCGATCTGAAACTATCCCGCGCCATCCAGTCATTCTCGAAGGCAGGGGGAAACTCAGTGGCATCACCCAGACACGCTGTTGCTGGCCGCACACGGTTGCCTGTTGCAGTTCTCCGAGCGCACTATCCGATCGCTGTTGCCATCGTCCTCTTGCTGGTCTGCGTGGTTACCGCATCGGCTGTAGCTGACCCGTCGACACAGCCACCCCTCGAATCCGCACAGGAAGTGATCGAAGGGCAAGCCCCCGAAGCCGAAGTGTCGCCTTTGACTGATCCCGAAGCGGCAGCGGAACTCCCTCACGCTGACCTGAACCGCAGCGAAGCCCTGGAACTCCTGGAACAGACCTTCGGCCCGGTCCTCCAAGCAGCTGCTGGTCCCTTCGCCGAACTGGAAGTCAAAGAATTCCTCTCCAACAACGTCGCGGTGATCGCTCCCGGCAGCCAACCCGAATCCGAAGAAGGGGAACCGCAAGGCCAAACCACCCTGCTTGACTCGACGATCCCGCTGCGCGCCCCGAACGAATCCGGAGAAGAGGAACAGGTCGACCTCGGCCTGCAGTCGAACGGCGGCGCGCTTGAAGCTGAAAACGGTCTCGTCGAAGCGGCCCTGCCCACCGAACTCGGGGAAGGCGTTGAGCTACCCGAAGCCGGAGTCGGCATCGAAGTCGAGGGCGCAGCGCAGGAACGCAGCGCATCGACCACCGAAGAAAGCGTCGCCTTCTACCCCAACGTCGCCACCGATTCCGACCTTGCCTTGGCGCTCACCCCCACCGGAGTCGAGTCGCTGACGCAGCTGCGAACGGCGGATGCGCCGACCTCGCAGACCTTTCACCTGTCCCTTCCCGCCGGCGCCGAACTGATCGCGACGAAAGCCGGCGGCGCGGAAGTCATAGAAGGGTCACGCACGCTGGTCACGATCCCCACCCCCAATGCTCTCGATGCTGACGGGAACTCGGTTCCCGTCCAACTCGAAGTCTCGGGTGACTCGCTGACCCTTGAAGCAACCCCGAGTTCAAGCGCAGCATTCCCGATATTGGTCGACCCGATTTTCGAGACCTACACCTGGGGCGGCAACACGACCGCCGGGCTTGAAGATTGGATCGGCGAACACACCCTTGCCTCCCCGTTCCTTCAGGCGTCCAAAGCGTCGTGTACCTCGTGGTGCTCTGGCTTCATCCCCGACGGCAAGCCCGGCCTCTGGGTCAGTGCGGCCGCAGGCTGGGGCGACCAGCCGGGGTGGTCCGGAGGCTTTCACTACCTGATCCCCAGGTGGCAGTCGGACTGGAACGCCATCAACCAAAGCCCGACCAGCTACATCGCCTATGCGCACTACTATGGCCCTGGCTTTTGGCTGCGGGGGGATGCCCACGCAAGTCCATACGTGGTTGCCGGGCTCTGGTGGCCCGAAGGCGCCAAATGGACCAGTTCTTGGTCCCACGGCGGCAACGAAGGCAACCTCTACATGAACGAAACCTGGAACTTCCCGGGTCAGAACACGGCCAAGGAGGCGACCTTCGGCCTCCTCTCGACCGATTCCTACAACCTCTCCTCTGGCCGCGAACTGTTCATTGGCTACATCACGCTCGAACTATCCGACGAAGACAAGCCAGAACCATCGAATGTGAACGGCGGGATGCAGTGGGTCAACGATCAGCCAACCTTCGCTCTCCCATATAGATTCACCGATACCGGCCTCGGCGTCTACTCAATCGCGGTGAGCGACAAAGCAGGCCATAGCTGGAAAACGCTTGCAGGTTGCTCAGGAGGGGCAGGAAGCCCCTGTCCGCGAACCATGGCATCGACCGAAGCCGGACGGCCAGCGCTGACCTATGATCCTTCGGTTTTGCCCCAAGGGACCAACAACCTTGAACTCGTTGCTGCGGATCCGATAGGACACCAGTCGAACCAGGCGCTCGGTAAATATGCGGCGAAAACAGTCATTGCCCAAGTCTATGTCGACCACACCGCACCGGTCCTGGCACTATCGGGCACCTTGACCGAACAGGCGAAACTCGGAGCGAGCCGACCCTCTTATGCTCTCAAACTCAGCGCAACCGACGGCACAGAAGCCGCTCCCCAGTCCGGCGTCGTCAAAACGGTTGTCGAAGTCGACGGCAAAGGCGTGGACGAAGCAACGCCCGGCTGTTCGACGGAAAACTGCGCGATCTCCCGCGAATGGACCCTCGACGCGAGCAAATACGCCGCCGGGGCGCACACGGTCAAAGTCACCGCCAAAGACGCGGTCGGGCTGAGCACGACGAAAACCCTGACTGCCGACATCCAGCCCACACCGCCCCCCAGCGTGGCGCTCTCGGGCACGATGACCGAACAGCCCTCAATCGGCACCACCCGCCCCCGCTACAAGCTCCACATCAACGCCTCGGCCGAAGCCGGAGAACCGACCCCCTCGGCTTTCTCGTCCTCCCTTGGCTCCTCGGGCACGGGCGAAAGCCAGTTCAGTCACCCTGCGGGCATCGCCGTGGACTCAAAAGGCTTCCTCTGGGCTGCTGATGAAAGCAACAACCGCATCGAGAAGTTCAAAGAAAACGGCGAATACCTCCTCAAATTCGGCTCCTTTGGCACTACAAACGGGAAGTTCGCCCGCCCGACCGACATCGCATTCGCCCCCAACGGAAACTTCTGGGTGACCGATGCCGGCAACAACCGGGTTCAGGAGTTCACCCCAGGCCACGTATATGTGACGCAATTCGGCACGTATGGCTCCGGCGACGGCCAGTTCAGAGAACCCGGTGGCGTCGCGGTCGATTCCAAAGGCAACGTCTGGGTCACCGACCGCTACAACAACCGCTTGGAGGAGTTCAACGAAGCGGGTGGATTCGTCAAGATCGCCGGCAACAAAGGCGAACTCAACCAACCAGCTGGCATCGACATCGGCCTCGACGGCGAAATCTGGGTGGCAGACGGCGGAAACAACCGCGTCGTCGAGTTCAACAAAGCAGGCGAATTCATCGCCCAGTTCGGCTCCGAAGGCTCGGGCCGGCGCCAGTTCGTCAACCCCGACGCCGTCGAGGTCGACGTCCAGGGCAACGTTTGGGTAGGCGACGAAGGCAACGACCGCGTCCAGGAGCTTGACCAAGACGGCGAATACGTCGCCCAGTTCGGCTCCGAAGGCTCAGGAGCCGGCCAGTTCTTGCTCCCGGCAGGCATCGCCACCGACACCAAAGGCGGCATCTGGGTCTCCGACTGGGGCAACAACCGCCTGCAGAGATGGCAGGTCCCGGCCTATGTGCCGACCGCGCTGAGCTCCCTCGGCTCCGCCGGCTCTGGCCAAGGCCAGTTCAACCATCCCGCGGGGATCGCGGTAGACGCCAACGACAACATCTGGGTGGTCGATGAGTTCAACAGCCGCCTCGAGAAGTTCAACGAAAAAGGCGAATACCTGAGCGGCTTCGGCTCCTTCGGCAGCGCCAACGGGCAGCTCGCCTACCCGCGCGACGTCGCGATCGATGCCAATGGGCACCTCTGGGTTGCCGATGCTGGTCACAACCGGGTCGAGGAGTTCAGCGAAAGCGGGGAATACCTCTCCACGATCGACCAAGGAATGACGGGAGAAGCCCTCGCCGTCGACAACAAAGGCCACATCTGGGTTGCCAACACCTATAAATCCCACTTGGAAGAGTTCAACGAAGCGGGCGAACTCCTCAAGACCATCGGCACCCCCGGGACCGGCGAAGGCCAGCTGCAAGAACCGACCGGGATCGCGCTTGGCTCCGGTGGCAACATCTGGACCGTCGACTGGTACAGCGACCGCGTCAGCGAGTACGATCCCGCAGGCAACCTCGTCTTGCAGTTCGGCTCCGAAGGCACCACCAGCGGCAAATTCAAGCACCCCGACGTGATCGACATCGACAGCCGCGGTGATGTCTGGGTAGCCGACGAACTAACCAACCGGGTCCAGGAGTTCAACCACAACGGCGAATACGTCGCCCAGTTCGGCACTAAAGGCTCGGGCTCGGGCCAGTTCAGCTTCGCCTGGCCGATGGGCATCGCCACCGACTCCAAGGGCAACATCTGGGTCTCCGATCCTAAAAACAACCGGGTGCAGAGGTGGGATCATTCGGGTTCGACCTCTGAAATCAAAACCGAAGTTACGGTCGACGGTAAACAGGTCGAATCGGGAGGCGCCACCTGCACGACCGAAACATGCCCGATGACCGACGAATGGACGCTCGAATCCCCGAGCTATATGGGCAAACACTCCGTGCAGGTCAAAGCTACGGATGGGCTTGGGCGCAGTACGACCAAAACCCTGAGCGTCGAAGTGCAGCCCGATACGACCAAACCCACTGTTGAACTCAGCGGGGCCCTTGCCAGTGCTCCGGAAGGCTGGGTGGAACAGAAAAGCTATGGCCTGACCGCATCGGCGAGCGACCAGGGAGGGGGCGTGACTTCACTCGTTGTCAAGATCGACGGCAGCACGATCGCGTCAGAAAGTCAAGGATGCGTCGAAGGCGGTTGCACCGAGTCGATCACGAAATCGCCCAACATGGCCAACTATGCAGGCGGGGCACACTTGGCCGAAGTCATCGCGACAGATGGTGCTGGGAACACGACTACGAAACACTGGACGATCAACGTCGATCCTGCAGGTCAAGTTTCCACAGCTGAAGCCATCGATACGCTGGAAGCAGTTGACGACACAGCGGGCTCAACCATTGTCGCGCCCACAGTCGAAGTAATAGACGCCGAAGAGCGCGCTGACGGAAACAACCCCGGGTTCAAACAAAACGGCGAAGAACTTGTTAGCACGGGCGCGCCGGTTCCATCGAGCATGACGACGAACCCAGGTGACGGCTTCACGATGGAAGGTCTCGAAGGGGAGGTCCACGTTGAACCAATCGAAGTTGGGACGTCTACGTCCATGGAAGTTACGGCGGAAGCGGCTGGTGTCTCGGCAAACACGGACTCCGCGGTAGATACGGTGGTCCGTCCAATCTTCGATGGAATCATGACGTTCGAGAGCATCAGGGACTCCTCGGCACCTGAAGACTATTCATGGCAGGTAGAACTAGGACCGAGCCAGTTGCTCAAACAGGTTGATGAACAGCACGTTGGAGTTTTTTACAAAGACGGCACCGAGGCCATGCTAATCAGCGCAGAACTAGTCCACGATGCGGTGGGTCGTGAAGTGCCCACAACCCTAGCCGCTGAACAACCAGACGTTATTACGCTTACTATCAAACATCGAGGAGAAAAAGGTCAGCTGCCGTTTGTCTATCCGGTTGTTGGGGGACCCGTTCTTCAAACCGGGTATCAGACCGCAATCATCGAAAGGCCTGAAGAACCTGGAGAACCAGAAGAAACAATAGAAGTGGAACAATCAACACCCAAAGTTGTCCCCGTTCCAGATCCTGACGAACCGGAAGCGAGTATTTCCACCGCAAAAAGGAAGACTAAGGTTGCGGAAGCGGCAATGCGAAAGTGTCAGACGCATTACTGCCCCATAGGGTTCTGGGAGGCGCATCTTGAAGAGGCATTTCTTTTTAACGGTAAGGAAAATGTCGTTGGCGGCCAGGGATGGCATGACAGCGTCTATAGCTATCACCACTGCCAGAACAATTCTTCAACCTGGCCTTGGTCCATTGACCAAAATACTTGCGAATGGATTGGGAACCATGCCCATTATGGACACGGCCACTACTTCTGTGCTCAAAAGGTTTTCCATGCCAACGACAGTGTCTCGTCCGAGTACCATGCCATGACATTTCATAACTATGGAGATGGGTATGCTGGCCCGCATCAAAACAGTAAATGTGAAGTGTTCATAAACTGAGAAAAGCCGCTATGACATAATGCTTGCATGGAAGTTGTAGCGCAGCCAACCCAAGGATGGCGACCAAGACGCGTGGCCCTGGCTCTGGTTGCCTCGACCATGATGCTGATGTTTGCTCAAGCTCGTGCGAGCGCTCGAACTGTCGTGGAACCAGAGTTTTCGGACCCGTTTGCCATGATTGGGCATGGAATTGTCGGGGGCCAGCATTGGGACGCGTTGGTCTATCGACACAATCGACGGCCATGTGTTGATCTGAGCCTTGGCACAGAAGGTTTCGTTCTCTGCGAGCGTCCAGGTCCAGTTGTGTTGCCGGTTATTTCTAACGGGCATGGTAAAAAAGAGGTCACAATATTTGCGGTCCTAGCGAGGTCATCCGTGGCCAAGTTGTATTTGCATCTTGTTGGGAGACAGGACGAGACCCTTACACTTAAAGCAGTCGGGACAGCAAAGTCGAGGCAGTCTCATATTCCGGCCGCGATGCAATATGGAGTGCGAGTCATTCACGGGCGATTTTGTTTGAAGCGCTTTGTGGTATTGAATCATGGGGATCACCGGATCTTTACTAGCTTTAGTCACCCGTGCGACTGATCTGATTGCGCACAAGAGTCTGCGCTACGACATTGCGGATCTTCTTTTCTGGATGAACGGATCGGGTCACCTTGCCATGAGCTTTACGCCCTTGCTCGGAATCCCGGTCGGATGGCGCTCCGAAACGGCGAACCCCGAACTGCCTTCGAGTACGATTGGGAGCTCCGAAGCGGCATCCTCGGCCCCCGGCCCTTTCTCGGGTCGGGGTTACTTCCGGCGCATGGGCCGTCACACGAGTGACTGGAGTGGCAACCTAACGGCGGATTTGCCCGGGCGCTCTGGCGTACACCTCACGGGGAGGCGTTTTAGCGCAAGCCTGTTCCACGCCCGCTTCAAAGGTTCCGGCCCGCTTCAGTGAGTGCCCTTTGGCAGAATGCTCATGAGCTTTGAGCCATTCTGGACAGGACGCGACCGTGGCACGACCCAAGCGACCGCATCGTTGTAGGCACGGCGAATAGATTTTTATGACTGAAAAGACTCAACGGGAAAGCCATAGGCCCCCTCTATGAGACGAAGGGTGCTCATCGTTGTTGCTCTCAGCTTGCTAGTGCTCTTGGCCTGGCGACTTCTCGCTCAGCGTATTGTCAGTCCGGAAACACAGCGTCAGCCACCCTCGGTTGCGCGACGGGAGACGTGCCAGCAGCGAATAGCTACGTGGGAAGCTCGAAAGCAGGCCGGAGAACTACATAATCGGCATCGACCGCCGAGCTGTTGAGCGCTCGCCCCCATCCCGGAAACCAGGTGAGTGAGCGAAAGAACTATGGTCGCTATCGCGTAGCTACAGTGCATGCTCCAGTTGGTGACTTAGACACCAAGATTCGGGTTTCGGTTCCGTTCCGCTTGACGTTTCTGCTTGATCCAGGTTCATGTCAATGCCGTCATTGGCGCCCCGCCCCGGCGGTAGCTGGGAGTCGAGGTAAGCTAGGAAGGCATTTGCGGAAGCCTCGCCGATCTCGATTGAACGGACGTTTGCACGACAACTAGCTGAGGTTTTTGCTCGCCGGACTTCTAAAATCGGTATATCGAGTCGGCCGGCTCGATAGGAGATTGAGGAGGCAGACATGGGCAAGGTTGAGTTGAGGCACCCTAGCTTGGGGACCGTACTGGGATCAATCGGGGCAGTGCTGGGCCTTGTTGCCTTGATCGTCTCCCTCTCCAGCAGCGCCAGCGCCACCTCCAGCAACACCCTCGTTCGCAAGGGCGACATCGCTCCAGGTGCCGTCACCGCCAAGGCGCTGGCCAAGGGGCCGTCCACTCCAAGGCGCTGGCCAAGGGGGCCGTTACGATGAGCGCCTTGGCCAAGGACGCGGTGACCGGTAATGCCCTCGGGGAGGACTCGGTCACCGCCAGAGCCATCGCCCCCGGCTCCGTCTACGGAGGCGCACTAGGGACCGAGACGGTCCACGCCATGCCGATTGCAGACCTCGACGCTGTGGCCGAAAACGGGACCTGGACTGCCTCCAACACCGAAACCGCTGTCTGCGGCACCGGGGAACGCCTACTTAGCGCCGGCTTCGCCTTCACCAATCCCGGCAACCGCGAAGTGGCTTTTCTGCAAGCGTTGCCCTTCACCAATAACGGGACAGCCAACGGGGTGTCGGGCCGCATCACCAGCAACTCGGGCGGCAGTGCGACTGCCGAGATCGTGGCGCTCTGCCTCGGGTAAGGCGCCACGACCCGACGAGTTGGCGTGGTGACTATCGCCCGACGCGTACCTCGACCAGCGCCGGCTTGCTGTGGCCGACCTCCCACGGATATCCGCTCTGCCTTGGAATTACCGCTCGAATCCGGTAGGTCGTCGTCCGTGTAGTCGCGTCGAAGCGGTAGCGGCTGTGGAAGACGCCCTGGTCGTTTGTGGTTGCGCGGTGGAAGGTGAACCAGCGCTTCGAGTGAAGGGCGCTTGCCTGTAGGACGACGACGCGGCCCGCTGCCTGCGGTCCCGGCACCGTTCCCGAGAGCCGAATCCGACCTCCGCTTTTGACTTTGCCCGGCGTTATCCGCAGGGTCGGCTTGGCGTGCGCGTAGTAGTTCACCGATCGCGCCACCTGGAAGGTGTCGTGGCGGTAGCCGAGCAGAACCTTGCGGTTCGGACCGGGAGGAACCGTGTAGGAGAAGTGGCCACCTGCGTCGGTGGTCGTCGTGCCCACCGGGACCAGGTCGCCGGGGCTGTCCATCGTCTGCATCTGCACGCAGATCGTCGCGCCGCTGATCGCATCGCCCGCGTTGTCGGAGAGTTCGCCGGTTACCTCGGCGGCCCGGTTGAAGGGGAACCGTGACCGCTTCGCCGTGGGATTCGGAGAACTGAGCACTCAGGACCTGCTGGCATCGGTCACAACCCTCGCCCTCGCGCAGCACGTCCTGGAGGGCCGTAGCACTGGGTCACGGTTTCGAGGTGAAGCCAGTCGCCGATCTTCACCTGGCTGGGTGGTTCGCTCAGGGCCGAGGCGGGATCGAGCCGGCGCAGAGACCCGAGCAGCCAGCAGCCGTCCTCGAGCACCGCCTCGGTGAGGAGTTCGGCGTAAGGCCCCAGGTCGCCCGGCGACCCGAAGCCGAAGAGGAGCTCGGGGCCACGGACGGCGTTCATCTCCGCCCGTCCGCGCACGAGCCGGCGGTAGTCGTTTCGCTCCAGCTCCTGCTCGTGAGCCTCGAGCGCGCTCGTGATCTCGTCGAGCCTTGCCTGGTCGAACGCGACCGCGATCGTGGGCAGGGGCAGTTCGCCCCACAGCCCCCACATCCACCAGCGCGAGCAGTCGCCCGCGCGGCGATCGGCGATGACGTCGCGGACGGCTCGCGCGACTAGCTCGTGGGCGTGATGGCGATCGTGCGGCTGGGGCGAGACGATCAGCGCCGGCCGCAGCCTCGTCGCCGTCTTCGCGATCAGCTCGACGAGCTCGTGTTGGGCCTTGACCGGGTCGTCCGAGCTCGAAAGGGCGATCGGCTCAGCAGGCAACTCGAGTTCGAAGCCTGCACGCCTGCACGCCTCGCGAAGCTCGGCCTCCCGACGCGCGTGCTGCTCGCCGCGCCCCAGCCCGCAGGCGAGGTTGACGATGGCGAAGCCGGCGTCGCGGAGCGCGAAAAGCGCCGCGGGTGCCCCGGTGAGCTCATCGTCGGGATGGGCCGAGACGTGGAGGACGGTCTGCGTCTCGGGCATGCCGGACAACTTTAGTCAGCGAAACCTTTCAGTCCACCGGCCGGGAAGTCATGCCCGGGTTCCGGTCGAGGCGCCCCGTCGCTCAGGTCTTGCGCTCGAGGTCGACGACCTCCTCTGCCTTCTCGTCAGCCCTGTTCTGGGCGTGATCCAGCTCATCCTTCTTCTCGCCCTTGCGCTCCTCGCGCTGGCCCTGGCGACGCAGCGAGGCGTCGTCGGTGAGGTCGCCCGCCGCCTGCTTCGCCCTGCCCGTGATCTTGTCGAGAATTCCCATTGTCGAACCTGTCTTTCGTTGGTTACGCCTTCCTGCTACCCCGAGAGATCGGTCCTCAACCGCCCGGGGATGCAGCTAGGGCTCAAACTCGTCGGCTACTCGGGGTGCGTCCGGCTAGCGACGAGTCGTCAGCCCCTCGAGAACCACCTCGACCGGCGACCTGCGCGTGCCGTTCTTCCCATGCTGGCGGCCGTTCATCTCGCTCGTGAGGTCGGCGACGTGTTGGCTGACCACGCCGATTCCCCTCGCGGCTTTGGCGACGTCCTGCGAGCTGATCTTGACCCGCTTGGGCGCCAGCCCTCTGTGCGAACGACGCGAGCGAATCGCGCCTATCGCCAGGCCGCTCGCCGCACCGGCCAGCGCGGCACCGCCGGCCAGCAAC
>DASSMU010000056.1:0-7504 GCA_035701465.1 Solirubrobacterales bacterium | reverse complement strand
TGGCCCGCATCGTCCTCGACTACGCAGCTAGCCTCGACGGGGCTTGAAAGCGACCGCAGTCCTACCCGTGAAGCGCTTCGGCGCCGCGAAGCAGCGGCTCGCCCCCGGCATCGACGACGAGCGCCGCGCCGTCGTGGTCGCCGCGATGCTCGAGGACGTGCTGGAGGCGATCGGCGAGGCCCGGTCGATCGAGCGGACGATCGTCGTCACCAGCGAGCCGGTGGCCATGGAGCTGGCCGCTGGGGCGGGGACCGAGGTGCTCCCGGATCCTGACGAGGGCGGCCACTCGGGGGCGGCCCTGGCGGGGGTCGCTCGCGCGCTGGAGTCGGGCGCGGCCTGCGCCGTCCTCCTTCCCGGCGACTGCCCGCTGCTCGACCCGCGCGAGCTCGAACGCTTGCTGACCGGGATGCCGGAGCGCTTCGTCGCGGTCGTCCCCGACCGCCACGGGACCGGCACGAACGCCCTGGCCCTGGCGCCGCCCGATGCGATCCGACCGGCCTTCGGAGAGGGCAGCTGCACCCGCCACGTCGCAGCGGCGCGCGAGGCCGGCGTGCCCTACGCCGTCGAGGAGCTGCCATCCCTTGCCCTCGACCTCGACACCCCCGCGGACGTGATCGCCCTCACCCGCACGCTGGCCGAACGGCCGGGACGGGCGAAGCGAACCGCAAAGGCGCTCGGCATATGAGCGAGTTGCGGGTGCTCGCGGTCGAGGGGCTGCCGGAGATCGAGGAGGGGGTAAATCTCGGCGCTCTGATCGCGGCGCAGGCCGAGCTCCGCGATGGCGACGTGGTGGTCATCTCCCAGAAGGTCGTCTCTAAGGCCGAAGGCCGCATGCGCCGGCTCTCTACGGTGGTCCCCGGCGCCAGGGCTCGCCGTCTGGCCGCCAAGCTTGGCAAGGAGCCAGCCATGGTCGAGCTGATTCTGGAAGAGAGCCGCGAGGTGTTGCGAGCCGAGCGCGGCGTCCTGATCACCGAAACCCATCACGGCTTCGTCTGCGCCAATGCGGGCATCGACACGTCGAACCTTCCCGACGGGGACACCGTCTGCCTGCTCCCCGAAGACCCCGACGCCTCTGCCCGCCGCATCCGCACCGAAATCACGGCTGCCGTTGCCGTGGTGATCGCCGACAGCTTCGGTCGCGCCTGGCGACTCGGCCAAACCGAGGTGGCGATCGGCTGTGCGGGGCTGGCCCCACTCGACGACTGGCGCGGCCGAACCGACTCGCACGGACGCAAGCTGGAAGCAACGATGATCGCTGTAGCCGACGAGGCCGCCGCAGCCGCCGACCTCGTCCGCAGCAAGGACAGCCGCGTCCCGGTCGCGATCGTCCGCGGCTTGGACCGTTTCGTAACCGTCGACGACGGCCCCGGCGCCATAGCGCTGCGGAGACCTCGAGACGAAGACCTCTTCCGCTGAGACCAACCTAAAAAGCGCAGATCTCTTCCGCCGGCACCAAGCCGATCCCGGCAGGGGTGGAACGTCTTGTACTTTTTCGTCGCCTGCCCTCAAGGCGCCAAGCCCAACCCCGATCCACCGAAAAAGTTAAGTGGAACCCCTGCCGGGATCGGCCTGAGACCCGCCGATACGAAGCACAGCGGCACCTTTCAAGCTGCCGTCGCGAATCGAGTCGAGCGCCTCGTTGGCCTCCTTCAGGGGGCGGACCTCGACCTCGGTGCGAATTGGAATCTGAGGCGCCAGCGCCATGAACTCCTCGCCGTCCCGCCTGGTCAGATTGGCAACCGAGCCGAGAGTCCGCTCGCCCCACAGCTCGGCATAAGGAAAGCTCGGGATGTCGCTCATATGGATGCCGGCGCTGATGATCCGCGCCCCCTTGGCGCTGGCCCTCAGGGCGGTTGTCATCAGGAAGCCAACGGAGGCAAAGACGATCGCCCCGTCGATCTCCTCCGGCGGAGCCTCGTCCGAGGAGCCGGCCCACTCCGCTCCCAGCTGCCGAGCGAACGCCTGCCCCTCCCCATCGCCCTCACGGGTGAAAGCAAAGACCCGCCGGCCCTGGTGCACGGCGACCTGACAGAGGATGTGGGCGGAGGCGCCGAAGCCGTAGAGGCCGATCCGCTCCGCGTTGCCGACCAAGCGCAGCGCCCGGTAGCCGATCAGCCCGGCGCAGAGCAGCGGTGCCGCCTGCTCGTCGGGATATCCCTCCGGGATCGAAAAGCAGAAGCGCTCGTCGGCGACCGCCATCTCCGCGTAGCCGCCGTCGACGTCGTAGCCGGTGAAGCGCGCCCGGTCGCAGAGGTTCTCCCGGCCGCTCGTGCAGTACCGGCACTCCCCGCAGGTCCAGCCGAGCCAGGGCACGCCGACCCGCGCGCCGCGCTCGAAGCGCTCGGCCCCCTCCCCAGCATCGACGACCGTGCCGACGATCTGGTGTCCGGGGATGAGCGACGACTTCGGCTCGGTCAGATCGCCGTCGAGGATGTGCAGGTCGGTGCGGCAGACCCCGCAGGCGCTGACGGAGACGAGCACCTGCCCTGCGCAAGGTCGCGGATCCGGCAACTCGGCGAGCCCCAAAGGCTGCCGCTGCCTCTCCAGGACCATGGCGCGCATCCGCTACGGCAGGGCCGGCTCCAGCTCTTCTTCGACGCTCGCCGTCGCCACCGGGGATTCGGAGGAACCGTCCGCCGACTCTTCCCCACCAGCGGGCTCGACCCTGACCGCCACGCAATCTTCTTCGGAGGCGACCTGTTCGAGCAGGTTGCCGACATCGCCGAACTTCCCTTCGAGCTGGATTTCGCTTTCGCTGCCGTCGAGTCCGACGCGCCGGATCACGATCTCGACTTCGGCCTCCTCGGAGGGGATTTCTTCCGCCACGAACCTGATCGTGACTTCGTATTCGTCCCCTTCGCAGCCGGGTTTGGGTTCGACTTCGACCACCGCCGTGCTGGGACCGCCCGCGCTACCGCCACTGCCGGTGACCACCGTCTGCGGGGGTGGCGGGGCTTCGGGCGCGGGAGCCGGTTGACTCGAGGCCGGCGGCTGTGGCTCCAACCCGGGCGGAGCGGAAGGCGGAACCGCAATGGTGCTCACCGCCCGGGCCTGGGCGACCGCCAGGGTCGGCCCAGCCCCATCCACCACAGGAATTCGCTGCACCGCCGGGACCGCACGGGCAAGGTCAGCGTCCCCCGCACCGGCCGGGCGAGAAGACGGGGCTGGCGCGATCGCCACCCCGTCGCCGACGGCCGCGGTACCAAGCGCAACACTTAGGTGCGGATCGACCGTGTCGGGCTCCCAGGGACGCAGGCTGGCCAGGGCGACGAAAGCGAGCACCACGACCAAGCCCAGCAGCGAGAAGACCGCTAGACCAGGAAATCTCCCATCCCCAACTGGCATACGCGAAGCGATTGCCGAACGATAGCCGCTAAGGGCGCAGGGTCAATAGGTCTCGATGATCTCGTAAAGAGTCGTGCGCTGAGCGGGCTCGCGGCCACCGGCGCGGGCGGCGTCGATCAACTGCTCGGGCTCGAGCCGGACCCCGTGCTGGGAGCCGGCCATGCGGGAGATGTTCTCCTCCATCAGGGTGCCGCCGAGGTCGTTGACGCCCCAGCGCAGCGCCTCGGTAGCGGCGTCGAGTCCCATCTTCACCCAACTCGCCTGCAGGTTGGGGACCGTCCTGCCCAGCGCCAGCCGGAAGGCGGCGGTGTGCTTGAGGTTCTCGCCGGCGGAGATCTCCTCGATCCCGTGGGTGCGGCCGAGCATCGTGTTGAAGGGGATGAAGCTGAGGGGGACGAACTCAGTGATGCCGCCGGTGCGCTCCTGCAGGGCGCGGACGACGCGCATGTGGCGGGCCAGCTCGCGCGGCTCCTCGATGTGGCCGAACATCACGGTCGAGGTAGAGCGCAGGCCGGCCCGGTGCGAGGCCTCGATGATCTCGACCCAACGATCCACCGGCAGCTTGTTCGGAGAGATCCGCTGCCGCACGCCGTCGTCGAGCACCTCCGCCGCGGTCCCCGGCGTCGACCCCAGCCCGCACTCGATCAGGTACTCGAAGACCTCATCCGGCCCCTTGCCGGAGCGCTCGCACATGTAATCGACCTCCATCGGCGAGTAGGCGTGCAGGTGCAACTGCGGCGCAACCTCCTTCGCCAGCCGCAGCCACCGGCCGTACTCCTCCAGGGTCAGGTCGGGATGGATCCCCCCCTGCATGCAGATCTCCGTCGCCCCGAACTCGACCGCCTCGCGAATCCGCGCGGCGAACTCCTCTTCGGAGACTTCATAGGCATCCGGCGAGCGCCGCCCCTGCCCGAACCCGCAGAAGGCGCAACCAACCACGCAGACATTGGTGAAGTTGATGTTCCTGTTGACGACGAACGTGACCCGATCCCCCGCCAGCTCCGCCCGCAGCTCGTCCGCGGCAACCCGCATCTCCTCGATCACCTCAGGCCGCGTCTCGGCAAAGAGAGCAGTCAGCTCGTCCTCGGAAAGCTCCTTGCCGTCGCGACCCTTTGAGATCGCTTCGGGAACAAGCTTCCCGTCCAGCGACTCTTCCAATCGCCGCCCCGACCCCCGCCGCGGGATGAAGCTCCAGTACTTCAGCTTGATCACGTCGAGGACCCCCTGCTCCATCCACTCGGAGTCCATGTACTGCGGATAGACGCACAAGCGCTCCGTCAGCGCATACCCCTTGGGAGCAAGCTCCTTGCGCACCTCGTGGGGACTTGGGAACGCGTGCTCGGGAGAGATGTGGTCTCCATTGGCCGAGAGTCCCCCTAGGTCCGTAGCGCCAGCCTCGACCAACTCGCCCCACGCATCGGAGAGATTCGGTGGTACCTGCACCCCAACATCTGGCATCAGCCGCTTGCACTCGGCAATGAGCCGCTTGATGTCGTCGACGTCAACCGGACTCGCCCAGTCCGGCAGGGCCGACGGGGACCCCTCTGATGGGAACTCGCGAAGCAACTCAACCTCTGTGCCTCCTCCACGTACCCGGTGCGGAGCCCCAGCAGAGGGGTCCCCGTCGGCCCCCCACCGCTGGCGAGCCGCCTCGTCGGCGATATCCGCCACTTCTGCCCCGTAGTACTTCGGATGCGGAACGAAGTTCTGCAGGATCACCTCCTGGATGTGCCCGTAGCGGTTGTGCAGATCAGCAAGTGCTTCCAGGGAGGCGACCTGCTCGTCCTCGGTCTCGCCGATGCCGACGAGGATGCCGCTGGTGAACGGGATCTTCAGCTCGCCGGCGGCCTCGATCGTCGCCAGGCGCTGCGCCGGGTGCTTGGTCGGTGAGCCGGCGTGGACGGTATCCATCAGCCGCTCGGAGACGGACTCCAGCATCAAGCCCTGAGATGCGGTCACCTCGCGCAGGCGAGCCAGGTCGTCGTGGTCGAGGACGCCGATGTTCGTGTGCGGCAGCATGCCCCGCTCGAGCGCCCGTTCGCAGCTCCAGACGACGTAGGAGGTGAAGTCGTCGTGGCCCCACTCGGCCAGCTTGGCCGCGACGACGGGGTTGACCTCGGGCCGCTCGCCGGTGAGGACCAGAAGCTCCTTGGCGTTGCGGCGGATCGCCTCGTCGAGGAGCTTTTCGACCTCCTCCGGAGAGCGGATATGCGCCTGGTGAGTGGCGAACGCGCAGTACTTGCAGTAGCACTGGCAGGTGCGCGAGAGGGAGAGCGTGTAGTTCCGCGAGAAGGTGACCCGGCGCACGCGGAGCACGCTACCGCACGCGCCGTCTAGGTCCGGCGCGTGCGGCGGGAGAAGTCTTTAGGAGGCCGAAGCCGAGGCGGGCTTGACCCGCTCGGGCGACTCGGTCGGAGCCGGCCCGCCGGCCTCGAGCACGAACCTGAAGACGACCGCGGCGAGCAGCGAGCCGACGATCGGGCCGACCAGGTAGGGCCAGACGCCGCCCCATTCGTTGCCGACCAGCGCCGGGCCGAACCAGCGCGCCGGATTGAAGGAGCCACCGGTCAGCGGGCCGCCGACCATGACGATGAAGCCCAGCGTGGTGCCGATCGCCAGCGGCGCCCACTCCTTGAAGCTCTTTTTCGAGAAGACGGCGGCGAGGATGACCAGGACGAGACAGAAGGTGCCGATCGCCTCGATGATCGCGCCCTGGGGGTTGCCCGCGAGCAGCGGGCTCACGGTGGCCGCCCCGTAATGGGTTGCACGACCCTCGTCGAGCAGTAGGCCCTTGCAGAGCAGGGCGCCGAGCACACCGCCCGAGAACTGGGCAAGCATGTAGATCACGCCGTCGATCGCCGAGATCCGTTTGATCGCCATCGCCGCGAGCGTCACCGCGGGGTTGAAGTGCCCGCCGCTGACCACGCCGAACATGACGATGAGGCCGAAGAGCAGGAAGGCGTGGACGAGCCCGATCACCGCGAAGTCCGTCCCGAACTGAGCCTGTTCGCCGGTCGAGAGGAACAGCACGATGACGGTGGTGATGAAGAACACCAGCAAGAAGGTGCCGATCAACTCAGCAAGGTATGCGGCAAGTCCTCGTTCCTGCACTATCTCTCCTCCTAGATCCCGTAATTCGACTGGGGCGGCGCCAGTCTACCCAGATCGACCGAATGAAATAGGTTCCCCGCTCGATGAAGTGGGTTGTCGCGCTGCTGGCGGCCGCCCTGCTGCTCCCCGGCGCCGCCGGTTGCGGCGGGGACGGCGCTGAACCGGGCGCGCCTGTCGGCGCGACGCTGGTGCTCGACTTCACGCCGAACCCGGCCCACGCCGGGATCTACTCGGCCCAGCGCGAGGGCTACTACCGAGACGCCGGGATCGACCTGACGATCCGCCAGCCCGGCGAATCGACCGACGCGCCGAAGCTGTTGGAAGCGGGCCGCGCCGATTTCGCCATCCTCGACATCCACGACCTCGGGATCGCCCGCGAGCGTGGGCTCGACGTCGTCGGCACGATGCCAATCGTGCAGCGACCTCTCGCCGCGGTGATCGCCCACGGCAGCGACGGCGTGAACCGACCCCGCGACCTGCAGGGTCGCACCGTGGGCGTCACCGGCCTCCCCTCCGACGAAGCAGTGGTTGACTCCGAGGTCAGCGCCGACGGCGGCGACCCGGCAAAGGTGAAGCGGGTGACGATCGGCTTCAACGCGATCTCCTCGCTGGCCGCGGAAAAGGTCGACGCGGCGACCGGTTTCTGGAACGCCGAGGGCGTGACGCTGCGCCAGCAGGGCGTGCCGATCAGGGTCTTCAAGGTGAACGAATACGGGGCGCCGCCCTACCCCGAGCTGGTCCTGGTCGCCTCGCGGCAGACGATCGATCGGGACCCGAGCCTGGTCCGGTCGGTGGTCGATGCGACGAAGCGGGGCTACGGGTTTGTAGTAGGCCATCCGAAGCAGGCCCTGAACGACCTCCTCGCCGAAGTGCCGAGCCTCAACCGGGCCGACGAGCAGGCACAGCTTGCGGCGCTTCTACCCGACCTGCATCCGGCGCCGTTCAATCAAGCCGTACTTCAGGCTTGGGCTGCTTGGGACCTCAAGCATGGGTTGCTAGAACGACCTCTAGACGTGGAAACGGCGTTCGCTGAACCTTGATCGGGGGT
>DASSMU010000055.1:0-9446 GCA_035701465.1 Solirubrobacterales bacterium | reverse complement strand
CTCGTCGGCCTCGGCCTTCTGCTGATGCACGGGCTGACAGCGGACTCGCCGGTCAGCGACCTGCTCCCCGGTTTCCTCATCGCCGGCATCGGCATCGGTACCGCCAACCCCGGCATCGGACAGGCCGCGATCGCCGTCGTCCCAGTTGAGAAGGCCGGGATGGGATCCGGAATCAACACGACCTTCCGCCAGGTCGGCATCGCCACCGGCGTCGCCTCTCTGGGAGCGATCTTCCAGTCACAGGTCGCCTCGAAGCTCTCCGAACTGCTGCCGAACGGCCCCCACGGCCTTGCCGAGGTCGTCTCGTCCGGCGGCTCCCGCGCAGCCGCCGCGTTTGCGCCTCCGGGTCAGGAGCACAAGGTGGTCGAGGCCTCCAAGGCTGCCTTCGTCAGCGGCTTCAACGAGATCCTCCTGATCGGCGCGATCCTCTCGTTCGTCGTCGCGGCTCTTGGTTTTCTCCTGGTTCGGTCCAGCGACTTTGTGCAGGCGACGGATGCGGTACCGGAGGGGGCGGCGGCGTAAACGCGCTTGGCGCGGCGGGTCCTGTCACGGATTTGGCACCACCACCCCGCTGCGGGGGCGGCTGCGCCGCCTCCTCGGGGGTGGTCCCCCAAATCCGCGCCACCCCCCGCGAGTTGCGGTTTTGGCCTACTGCCGCGTCCGCACTCGGTGCTAGATAGAGCTTGTGCTGCGCGAGCTGCGGATCGAGAACCTGCTACTGATCGAGCGGGCGGAGCTGCGGCTTGGCAAAGGGCTTAATGCCATCACCGGGGAGACCGGGGCCGGCAAGACGGTGTTGGCCCACTCGCTCGATCTGCTCATGGGAGGCAAAGCCCGGCCGCAGATCGTGCGACCCGGGGCCGAGGAGGCATGGGTCGAGGGGGTATTCGATCTTCCCGCCGGTCTACTGGCTGAGCCTGAGATGGCTGAGATCGCCGAGCGGTTGCCTGAGGGTGCGGAGGAGGTCGTGCTCGGGCGGCGGGTCTCGGCGAGCGGGCGGACCAGTGCTTTCGTCGCCGGGCGTGCCGCCGCGGCTTCGGACCTGAAGCTTCTGGGGGGACGGTTGCTTGCCTTCTTCGGCCAGCACGAGCATCGCAAGCTGACGATCTCCTCGGCGCAGATGGAGGTGCTGGACGGGTTCGCCGGGGTCGAACACCTGAAGCTGCGCGAGGACTACCGCGAGGCGCATCGCGAGTGCCTGCGGCTGGGGGCGGAGCTGGCCGAGCTTCGGGAGCGCGACGGCTCGCGAGAGCGCGACCTGGACCTCTATCGCTACGAGCTCTCCGAGATCGAGGAGGTTGGGCCGGACCCGGCAGAGGAGGCGGAGCTGATCGCCGATCGCGACCGCCTTCGCCATGCCGAGGGCCTGCGCGAGGCTGCCGGGGGCGCCCGGGAAGCGGCGATCGGGGCCGAAGAGGACGGCGGTGCCGTCGCCGCTCTGGCCCGGGCTGAGTCGCTGCTGCAGGGCGTGGGTGGGGTCGACGCCGATCTCGACGCGCTCACGGCCCGGCTCGGTGCGGTTGCGATCGAGTTGGGCGATGTCTCGGCCGAGCTGCACGCCTACCTCGACGGGCTGGAGGCGGACCCCGGCAGGCTCGCCGCGGTCGAGGAGCGGCTCGACGCGCTCGATCGCCTACAGCGCAAGCACGGCGGCAGCGTCGAGTCGGTCCTTGCCCACGCCGAGCGCTGCCGTGCGGAGATCGCCAAGCTCGAGAGCGCCGAGGAGCGCGGCGCGGAGGCCGAGGCAGCTCTCGCCGCGGCCGGAGAGAGACGCACGAAGCTCGCCGCAAGGCTGAGCAAGGCCCGTGTCAAGGCCGTGGCGCCGCTCGAGCGGGAGGTGGCGGAGGAGCTGGAGCGCCTGGCGATGTCGGGGGCGAAGCTCGAAGTGGTGCTGGAACCTCATCCGGACGATTTCGGTCCCAGCGGCGCCGAGACGGTCGAGTTGCGGCTGGCGCCGAACCCGGGCCTGGAGCCGGCGGCGCTGCGCGACACGGCTTCGGGCGGCGAGCTCTCACGCGTGATGCTGGCCCTCAGCGGTTTTGGCGGGGCCGCCGGCACCGGCACGCTGGTCTTCGACGAGATCGACGCCGGTGTCGGCGGCAAGACTGCCCGGGCGGTCGGCGAACGCCTCCGCGCCCTCGGCGAGAATCGTCAGGTCCTCTGCATCACCCACCTGCCTCAGGTGGCCTCGCTGGCGGAAACCCACTTCACCCTGGAGAAGGACATCTCGGGCGATCGCGCCACTGCCGGCGTGCGACGCCTCGACGGCGAGGGGGTCGTCGAGGAGATCCGCCGCATGCTTGGCGGCGAGCGCTCCGACGACGCCGCCACCCGCCACGCCCGTGAGCTGCTCGCCGCAGCCTGAAGCCCTTTGCCCGGCTTGCGCGGCGGGATAACCTGCTCCGATGGCCACCGTCACCAGCCGCCGTCGCATTCCCGATCTGCTCTCACGCCGGAACGGAGCCGGCGCCGGTGAGGCGACCGAAGGCACGGCACGGCTGGGCCGCCGCACCAAGCACCTCGTCCGCCGACTCCGCCCCGGCGACGTCGCGGTCATCGACCACGTCAACGTCGACCGGATCGCCGCCGAGGAGCTGATCTCCACCGGGGTGGGGATCGTGATCAACGCGTCGCCGTCCTCCGACGGCCGCTACCCGAACGCGGGTCCGCTGCTGCTGGCGCAGGCGGGGGTGACGCTCCTCGACGTCGAAGAGGGAGACCCCTTCGAGCTCGCCGACGGCGAGCGGGTGACGATCGACGGCGGGGCCGTTCTCGTCGGCGGGCGGGAGGTTTTGCGCGGTCACGTGCTCGGGGTCGAGGAGTTGGAACGCCGCAGCGAAGAGCAGCTGCAGCGGGTCGACGAGGCCCTGGCCGAGTTCGCCGAGAACACTGTCGCCCACGTGCGCCAGGAGACCGACCTGCTCACCGGCAGGGTCGAGTTCCCGCCTACGCGCGCCAGCTTTCGCGACCGCCACGTGCTGATCGTCGTCCGCGGCGACCGCCACCGCCGTGACCTGAAGGCGCTGCGCGCCTACGTCCGCGACGTGCGGCCGCTGATCGTCGCCGTCGACGGCGGAGCCAACGGCGTGCTCGAGGCGGGGATGAAACCCGACGTGATCCTCGGCGACATGGACTCGGCCGGGGACGAGGCCCTGCGCTGCGGCGCGGAGCTGATCGTCCACGCCTATCCGGACGGCCGCGCGCCGGGCCGCGAGCGCCTGCTCGACCTGGGCCTCGAGCACACGCTGTTGCCAGCCGCCGGGACCAGCGAGGACGTGGCGATGCTCTTGGCCTACGAGAAGGGGGCGGCGCTGATCGTCAGCGTCGGCGCTCACTTCAACCTGATCGAGTTCCTCGACCGCAAGCGCGGCGGCATGTCCTCGACCTTCCTCACCCGCCTGCGGATCGGCGAGAAGCTGGTCGACGCCAAGGGCGTGAGCCGGCTCTACAACCCGAGCTCGCCGTTCGGTCCCCTGGTGCTCTTCCTGGCAGCCTTCACGATCCTGCTGGCGATCGTCGTGATCACCTCGCCCGCGCTCAACGACCTGGTCCAGCTGACCTGGCTGAAGATCAAGATCCAGCTCGGGCTGTAGTGCCTGATCGCGTTTTTTCGGTGCACTGCGCGCAAAACCGAGCTCTCCCGGTCCACAGGTAGCCTGCCGCCGTGGGCTACAGCGCCAGATACCACGCCGTCTCGCTGATCGCGGTCTTCCTCGCCCTCGCGATCGGGATCCTGATCGGAGCCGAGTTCGGCGGCGATGCCCTGACCAACACCCGCAAGGACCTCGAGAACAGCCTCACCGGCAACCTCCAGGACGCCCGCTCCCGGGCCGACGAACTGAGCGGCCAGCTCGGACGCTCGAACGAATTCGCCGAACGCGTCTACCCGGTGCTGGTGCGCAACAAGCTGCACGGCCGGCGGATCGGCGTGCTCGCCCTCGGCGACTTGCCGGGCAATGCGTCGGCGGCGATCGAGGAGGCCCTCGGGCCCACGGGGGCACGGCTTGCCGGCGTCGGGGTGGTGCGCGAGCCGGTCGACCTGCATGCGCTGGCCGGCGACCTGGCAAAGACCCGCCTCGCCGCGATCAGGCGAAACCCGGACGCGCTGACCGAATTCGGCACCGGCATCGGTCGCCAGATCGTCCGCGGGGGCACGCTTCTGGAACGGGTGCGTGGCCACCTCTTCTCGCGGGCCAGCGGCAACTTCGGTGCCCTTGACGGGGTGATCGTGGTCCGCCAGCAGCCCGAAGAGATGGGCCAGGTGCAGCGCGCCAACGCCAACCAGCTGGAAGCGGCCCTGCTGGGCGGGATCGTCGGCACACGCACGCCCGCGGTCGGGGTCGAGACATCGACCGCGGAACCCTCCTCGGTCTCCTTCTTTCACGGCAACGACCTTTCCAGCGTCGACGACGTCGACCTGCCGGCGGGACGGCTGGCGACCGTGTTCGCCCTGCTCGGCGCGGAGGGAAGCTTCGGGGTCAAGGGCTCCGCCAGCCAGCTGCTGCCGGACCTGCTCGAATCGGCCGGAGCGTCCAAGGGGTCGGCCGGAGCCGCCAAGCCGTGACCTGGGTCGGCTTCCCGGTTGCGATCGCGGTCGCCCTGCTCGTCGTGCCCGCCGGGGTGCGGGGCCTGGCCGACGCCGGCCTGGTGCGCGAGAACTACCGGGCAGCTCGGCTCGCCTTCCCGCTCGGCGCCGTGCTGGCGACGGCGGCCCTGGTAGCACTGGCGCCGCTTGCCTTCCTCAACGACCGCGCCGATCTCGACCTGCTCGCGCCGGGCCTGCGCCAGTGGATGCCCTACCTGCTCGGGGTCGCCTTCCTCGGCTTCCTCGACGACTCGCTGGGACGGGGGGCGGCGGCCGACGCGCCGCGCGGCTGGCGCGGGCATGCGCGGGCGCTGCGCGCGGGCAGCCTCTCCACCGGCGCCGTGAAGGCGCTGGGGGCGCTGGCACTGGCCGCATATGTCGTCTCCGGACGAGGCCTCGAATCGTGGCGCTACCTGGCCGACGTGGTCCTACTGATCCTCGCCACCAACCTCTTCAACCTGCTCGACCTGCGGCCGGGGCGGGCGGAGAAGGGGATGGCGCTGCTCGGCGCCGGCCTCTGCCTCGGCGCCTGGACGGTCGCGCCGATCGAGCTACTGGGGATCTTCGCCGGTCCTGTCCTCGTCGGCGCCCGGTTCACGCTGCGCGAGCAGGCCATGCTGGGGGACACCGGCTCGAACCTGGTCGGGGCGGTGGCGGGCGTCTGGCTGCTGACCACGCTGGGCGCCGACGCGCGCCTGATTGCCCTCGCTGCCGTCGCCGGACTGACCATTTACGGAGAGTTGCGTTCGATCTCGGCGACGATCGACTCGGTTCCGCCACTGCGATGGCTAGACTCGCTCGGCAGAGCATGAGCAGGCCCTCCCAAGGAGACACACGGTTCATCTTCGTCACCGGCGGGGTGGTTTCGGCTCTCGGCAAGGGCATCGCCGCCGCCTCGATCGGCCGCCTCCTCGTCTCGCGCGGCTACCGGGTCCAGCTGCAGAAGTTCGACCCCTACATCAACGTCGACCCGGGGACGATGAGCCCGTTCCAGCACGGCGAGGTCTTCGTCACCGAGGACGGCGCCGAGACCGACCTCGACCTCGGCCACTACGAGCGCTTCACCGACGAGAACACCTCTCGCGCCTCCAACGTCACCGCCGGCGCGGTCTACAACTCGGTGATCAACCGCGAGCGCCGCGGCGACTACCTCGGCGCCACGGTCCAGGTGATCCCGCACATCACCAACGAGATCAAGAACCGGATCCGGATCGTCGCCGAGTCGCAGTCCGTCGACTTCGTGATCACCGAGATCGGCGGCACGGTCGGCGACATCGAGTCGCTGCCCTTCCTCGAGTCGATCCGCCAGCTCTACACCGACCTCGGCCCGAAGCGCTCGATGTTCGTCCACCTGACCCTGGTGCCCTACGTCGGCCACGCCGGCGAGCTGAAGACGAAGCCGACCCAGCACTCGGTCAACGAGCTGCGCCGGATCGGGATCCAACCGCACGCCCTGGTCTGCCGCTCGGAGGGTCGGCTCGATCGCGAGATCCGCGAGAAGATCGCGCTCTTCGCCAGCCTGCCGGTCGAGGCGGTGATCTCGGCCCACGACGTCGACAACATCTACAAGGTGCCGCTGGTCTTCCGCGCCGAGGGCGTCGACGACCTCGTGCTCGACCACTTCGGCATGGAGGCGCCCGCGCCGGACCTGGCGGAGTGGGACGCGATGATCCGCCGCGCCGACGCCGCCGAGGGCAAGGTGCGGATCGCCCTTGTCGGCAAGTACGTGCAGCTGGCCGACGCCTACAAGTCGGTGATCGAGGCGCTCGAGCACGGCGGCATCCACCACGGGGTCGAGGTCGAGGTCGAGCTGGTCGATTCGGAGAACTTCGATCCCGAGCGGCTCGAGGGCGCCGACGGGATCCTCATCCCCGGCGGCTTCGGCGAGCGCGGGATCGAGGGCAAGGTCGCGGCGGCGCGGATCGCCCGCGAACGCTCGATCCCCTACCTGGGGATCTGCCTCGGGATGCAGATCGCCGTGGTCGAGTTCGCCCGCACGGTGGTCGGCATGGACGGCGCCAACTCCGCCGAGTTCGATCCCGAGACGCCGTTCCCGGTGGTCGACCTGCTGCCCGAGCAGAAGGAGGTCTCCGAGATGGGAGGCACGATGCGCCTCGGCGCCGACCCGGTAAAGCTGCACGAGGGCACCCGCGCACGCGAGATCTACAGCGAGGCCGTCATCTACAAGCGCCACCGCCACCGTTACGAGGTCAACAACCAGCTGCGTCGGCGGCTCGAGGACGAGGGCCTGGTCTGCGGCGGCACCTCGCCCGACGAGCGCCTGGTAGAGATGGTCGAGCTGCCCGATCACCCCTTCTTCGTCGCCTCCCAGTTCCACCCCGAGTTCAACTCGCGGCCCAACCGCCCGGAGCCGCTTTTCCGCGAGTTCGTCGGCGCCGCGGCGCGGCAGGCCGGCGAGCGGCCCGCTGAGGGCGGCGAGCTTTCCGAGGTGGAAGCGCAGGGCAGCGAAGCAAGCGTGCGGCAGTCGGGGTGAGCGTCTATCCCGGCAGGGGTTCCGCTTAACTTTTTCGGTGGGACGGCGTAGGGCTTAGCGCCTCCACGCAAACTGGCGAAAAAGTACAAGACGCTCCACCCCTGCCGGGATAGACGCTGACCCGCGATCGCTCAGCGGTCCGGTTAGCCTGTCCGACCGTGGATCGGTTGCACGAGACCTTTGTTCGGCTTTGTGAGATTCGCAGTCCTACCGGGGAGGAGCGGGAGGTTGCGGACTCGATTGCCGCTGAGCTACGCGCGCTGGGGCTTGAGGTGAGCGAGGACGATGCTGCTGGGCCGGCGGAAGCTGGGGCCGGGAACATCGTTGCCCGACTGCCTGGGCTGCGCGACGAGTGGGTGATGTTCTGCGCCCATATCGACACCGTTCCTCATAAGGGGCTGATCGAGGTGGTCGAGTCCGAGGGCGTCTTCCGCAGCACCGGCGAGACGATCCTCGGCGCCGACAACAAGGCTGCGGTGGCGGTCTTTATGGAGCTGGTCGCGCGGCATGCGTCGGAGCCGCCGCCGGTTGGGATCGAGTTGGTGCTTACGGTTGCTGAGGAGCAGGGCCTGCGGGGGGCGAAGGCATTCGACACGTCGACGCTGCGCGCCGAGTGCGGTTTCGTCCTCGACCACGCCAGCTCTATCGGCGAGGTGATCGTCACCTCGCCGACCCAGCAGCGGGTGCTCGCCGACTTCACCGGGACCGAGGCCCACGCCGGCATCCGCCCCGAGGACGGCAACAGCGCGATCGCCGCCGCGGCCGCCGCGATCTCGCGGATGGAGCTGGGGCGCCTCGACGAGCAGACGACCGCCAACGTGGGGGTGATCGCCGGCGGCACCTCGGGCAACGTCGTCCCCGGCCACTGCAAGATCGTCGCCGAGTCGCGCAGCCTCGATTCCGAGCGGGCGGCCGAGGTGGCCGGTGCGCTGAACGATGCCTGCGCCTGGGGCGCCGGCGAGCACGGCTGCGACGCCGACGTGCGGATCGAAGAGCTCTTCCGCGGCTACAAGATTCCGCCCTCGTCGCGAGCGCTGGCCCTGGCCGAGGCCGGTCTGAGGCGGGCCGGGTTCGAGCCGGAGCGGACGTCGACGGGGGGAGGCAGCGACGCCAACGCCCTGATCGTCGCCGGCTTCGACTGCGTCCTGCTCGCCAACGGCACCGAGGCCAACCACACCGCGGACGAGGCGGTCAGCGCCCGCAACCTCGACGTGATGCTCGAGGTCTGCGAGGGCATCGTCGCCGAGGCCGCCGCGGGCACGGAGTGAGCGGCCGGCTGAAGCTGCGTCGCGGGGTGGTCGTCGGCGAGGAGCCGCTGACGGTGGAGATCGACGGCGAGCGCCGGGCCGCCTGGGCGGACACGGCGCTGCTGGGCGATATGCGCGAGGGCGACGAGGTCGTCGTCAACGTCGAGGCTCTCGACCTCGGTCTCGGCTCGGGCGGCTTCGACGTGGTCCACGTCAACCTCACCCGCGGCCTGGAGGGCGTCGGCCCCAGGGGCGACGAGCACGTGATGAAGCTCAACTACACCTCCCTCCAGCATGCGGTCGACCCAATCGAGCTTCCGGTGCGCTTTATCCCCGATATTGAGGGGAAAGGCGCACCGGAACGGGCTTGGGAGGAGGCGATATCCGTTCTGGTTCTGCCTCTGCACGGCCACCTCGCGCCCGCGGCGTGGGCGGCCGCGCAGGTGTCGCCGAGGGGCAAGGTCGGCTACGTGCAAACCGGGGGAGGAGCGCTGCCGGGCTCGCTCAGCCGCGACGTCGTCGAGCTGCGCGAGCGCGGCCTGCTCTGCGGGCACATCACTGCGGCTCCCGCCTACGGCGGAGAACACGAGGCGATCTCCACCGCCGGTGCCCTCGACGCAGCGGCCAACAAGCTCGGCTGGGATGCCGTCATCGCCGGACCGGGCCCGGGCATCATCGGCTCCGACACCGCGCTCGGCCACGGCGGCATCGCCGCCCTCGACACAGCCCACGCCTCCCTGGCCCTCGGCTTCCCGACCCTGCTCTCACCCCGCCTCTCCAGCGACGACCCCCGCGAGCGCCACCGCCCCGTAAGCCACCACACCCTCACGGTGATGGAACTGCTGCTGGGTGGGGTCGAGGTTCCAGTCCCCACCGGCGAGCAAGCACCTATCGCGGCCCTAACCACCGCAGCCGGAACTCGCCACAACCTCCGCGAGACCCCAGCTGACCTTCTGGGATACACAAGCTCAAACCTCCCGGCCCGAACGATGGGCCGCACCATCGCCGAGGACCCACTCTTCTTCGCCGCAGCCCTGGCATCCGGCCGGGCCCTATCCGAATCATCCGCGGGTGGCACGGGGTGAGGGGGGGTCGAGGACGGACCGTGGCCCGCCCGCAG
>DASSMU010000054.1:0-18040 GCA_035701465.1 Solirubrobacterales bacterium | reverse complement strand
CTCTACCACCACTTCCCGACCAAGCTCGACCTCTTCGTCGCGGTCTACAAGGCGAGCGAGACTCGGGTGATCGGCCAGATCGCCGCGCGCATGGCCGCCTCGTCAAACCCCTTCGAAGCGCTCCTCGACGGCGCCAAGGCCTACCTGCGGCTGTGCGAGACCGACGAGGAGTTCCGCCGCATCGGCCTGACCCAGAGCCGTGCCGTCCTCGGCTGGGAGCGCTGGCGCACGGCGGCGAGCGAGCTCGGCATCGCCGTCGTGCTCGCTCTGGTCAGCGCCGCGATCGAGGCCGGTGAGCTTCCTCCCCACGACCCCGAGACGGTCGCCCAGATCCTGCTCGGCGCCCTGATCGAGGCGGCGATGCTGATCGTCACGGCCGAGAATCGCGCCGCGGCAAGAGAGCGCTCAGAGTCCGTGATCGTCGCCCTGCTCGAGGGTATGCGCACCTGACACGGCGAAGTCGCCTCTTCGTCACGAGAGATCGATGATGGATGCTTATACATCATGAATCGAACCCAGATCTACCTCGACGACGACCAGACAGCTCGCCTCGACAGGCGCGCCGCAGCAGCAGGTATCTCGCGCTCCATGCTGATACGCCGCGCGGTGGACGCGTATCTCTCCAAGGATAAGCAGGACGCCGCGGCATGGCGGGCGCAGTGGAAGAGCGCAATCGAGGACACCGCGGGTGTTGCCCCCTACCTCGCGGAGGGCGCCAACTACGTCGATGACATTCGACGCGAGGACGCCGAGCGGCTCTCGATGACCGCCCTTCGTGTTCGGAGATCAGTCGAATAGAGGCGATCTAAGCTAAGGGCTGCGATCCTCGGAGCGACGCGCAGCCGAGGACCTTCGCGCGCCGTACTGAGACTGGTCAGTAAAGACCAAAGGAGCGCTCGGCAACCGGCCCCATTCCCTTGAGATCACAGATTGTGATCTCAAAATCCCGAGTCCCTACGCAGGCAACAGGATCGAGTGCATCGGCCTTGACCGGACAGTATTTGAACCTTCTCGAGCGACAGCCCTGATAGAAGTCGCTCATGCCAGTCTGGGTCTGGGTGCTTCTGGGTCTAACCGCCCTCGGCTTCGTTCTTTGGTTGCTCGATAACAGAATGGGACTGGACGCGACCGAGAGATTCGGGAAGGCCCTCGCGATCCTGTTCATCCTGGCCGTGCTCGGCGGCCTCGTGCTCAGCTTCCTAAACGCGGATTGGCGATGATTCAAGCGCAGGCGACCCGTGCGCGGTCGGGTCCGCTCGCAGGGACGACTGGGAAGGCATGGGTATCGCCCTAACCGGACGGTATTTGAACCGGGTCAAGAGGTGGGGGCGCCTTGATTGGCGATCGGCGCAAGCAGCCGTGATATACCGACCGTGGTGGCGACTTTCGGGCTCCTCCACGGCGCATGGCACGACTCTTCCTGCTGGGAGCCGCTGACCAAGTGCCTCAAAGCGCTGGGGCACTCCGCCATCACTCCCGAACTTCCGCTTCACGATCCCAAGGTCGGGTACGAGCAGCGCGCCCGGGCGGCGACCGAGGCGCTCGCGAAAGCCGATGGCGAGGTGGTGGTCGTGGCCCATTCGCAGAGCTCGGGGTTGGGAACGCTGGTGGCGGCGCGACCGGTCTCGATGCTCGTGTATCTCTGCCCCCGCATGGGCGGCGTGGAGCTGCCGGACGACGCTCCTGCCCCCTTTCGCAAGGGACTTCGCTTTCCGCCCGACCTCCCGGACGGAACGTCGGAATGGGACCCGGACAGCGCCTGCGAGGTGATGTACTCACGACTAGCGCCCGAGAGAGCGCGGGCGCTGGTGCAACACCTGCGCCCGATGGCGATGCCGCCCGACGACTACCCGCTCGACGAGCATCCGGATGTGCCGACCGCCTTGATCTACGCAGCCGACGACGAGTTCTTCGAGCCCACGTTCGAGCGATTCGTAGCCAGCGAGGTATTGGGCATCGATCCAATCGAGATTCCAGGAGGCCATTTCCCGATGGCCGAGGACCCTGGAGGCCTCGCGGACCTTCTTGATCGCCTCGCCCATGACAGCGAACGGGCGTAATGCACCGCTACGGCGATGGCCCTCTTACTCCTTAGAACAACCGGAGAGCATTTCGGCATATTCCAAGATGGCAGATGGCTGGAAGTTCGTACGGCGCGTAGCGGCGGCCGCCTCGGCCCTCGTTTGAAGTTGCAATTTGTGACCTCAAAGGCTCAGCCTCTGTCTTCGTGTTGGTCGGCGAACAGATCGATGGCTCCTTTACGCTCGGCGAGACGCATTTCCTGCTCGAGGTGAAATGGACGAAGGACCCTGTCGCCAGGGCAGAACTCGATCCCTTCAAGGTCAAGGTCACCTCGCGGATCGAGAACACGCTCGGCCTATTCATCTCGATTAACGGATTCCAGCCGACAGCGGTCGAGTTTCACTCCGGGGCCGGTTCCCAGATGTTGCTGATGACCGGGTCCGACCTCTACCTGGTGCTCGATGACCGCGTCGATCTGGTCGAGCTGCTGAAGCGCAAGCACCGGCACGCCTCGGAGACCGGTGAGGTCCTGTTCGAGGCCACCGAGATCGCCTGAGGACGAAGCTCGAGCCTAGCTCGGCGGCCGGGTCTAGCCGGCAGAAGGCAGCTGGCGTATCGAGGGGAACCGGGAAGGCGGCTCGGCCGGAACCGGAAGCAACGGATGGGCTAGCCCCTCTCCGAGGCGCCGAAAGGTTGGGTCCTGGCTGCGCGGGAGGCGACCGCGGAAATCGTGGAGGGTAAAAGTGCGCAAGTCGAAACTTCCTTCAGAAATCTCTCGGATTGGTACCAGCTCCGCCTCGTCGCCGAACGCGACGAACAGGACCGGAACCCTGCTCAAGCCGACCAAGGCGACGACGCGCAGGTCCGCTCGCTCATATTTGGTCGGGTCGACGCAGAACAGCCGAGCCAATGATGCCCGGCGCCCGTCGGCGGTGGAGTAGACCCACGATCTCCTGCCGCCGACCTGCAGCTCGTGGTAGTCGCGCGGCGGAGACGGCGCCTTCTCACCGGCGATCGCCTCCGTAATCGCCTCGGTCTCGCGCCTGACGAATCCCCAGTTCTCGCTGAGGAGAGCCTGCGCTTGAAAGGGGTCGCTGATCGACGCGACATAGTCCTCGGTCGGACTAGCGCCGATCAGGGTATGCAATTCGGCCGGCTGTGCGACTCGGTTCCGGAGCATCGACTGAAGATGGCGAGCGCCGCGGACGGAATCGCTACTGGGGAGAGAGAGGACCACCACCGGAGAGCGATCGCAGGCGAAAGAGAAGCCGTTGGACCTGGGCTACTCGCCGGCGCGGCTCGGCTCCCGTGCGAGTGTCGGGCCAGCCGGAAACGTGGAGCAGCCGGTCTTCCAGGCCCGCGAGCCCCGTCTGCGTACTGAGCACCGTGGCCTTCTGGCGCATCCAGCGCTGATCGACAACTTGGAAGAGCTGTGAGAAATCGGTGTCGGTCATCGCCGGCGCGTATGGAGTGGGTGGGGCTCCAGGGGCATCGTCATCCGTCAATCGGGCCGGCTCGGGGTAGCGGTCTGGGCTCGCCGGGGCGTCGAGTTCGGTAAGCACCAAAAGGTCGATCTCTGCCAGGCGCTCGTCGATCTCCTCCTCGATCCCTTGATCTCCCTTTTCGGCTCCGATGCGACGCAGTCTTCCGAGCAGCTCGTCCCCTGGGTAGCAGAGGATGTCTAGTCCCGAGCGAAGCGCCTCTGCCCCCACGAAGGTGCAGGTGGCCACCGCAAGATCGTCGCCGGCAAACCAGAGCCCTCGACCAGAGCTGACCGAGGCCGGTACGTCGGCGCAGTAGTCGCACAGGGCCTCGGCCGCGGGGGTGGCCAGGTCGGTAAGCGGCGGGGCATCAAGGCTAAGCGCTAGGTAGCGGCCCAGAATCCTGCGGTTCTGCCCGTTGCGGCGTGCCTTCTTTCGCATCGCCCGGCACTCGCACTTGTGCGCAATGTCCCGCTCGTCGAGCAGCCAACCGCTGCCGTCGCAGGTCTCGGCCAAGCAGGTGCGCTCTTCGACGAACGGCGAGGAGTCCGACGGCGCGCGGCCCGGTCGCTCGGGTTCGAGCGAGGGGAAGATACGCGGTGCAAGCATTCCTTTGGGAAGAGGCCGGTCAACGCTCCGTTCGAGTTGGCCTATCTCCTCCCGCAGGGCGTGTAGCTCCTCGCTTGACACCGCGGGCTGGGAGGTGAGTCTCTTTGCCCGCTCGAGCAGGACAACATGGCGATCTGCCCAAACCGGAGACATTCTCCATGTGTACTGGCGACGGCGGTCGGATCCTCCAGAACGTTGGTCGCGGGCGCCGGGACGATGATTACGGCGCCACGCCCGCTGAGAGAAGGAGAAGTGGGGGCAGCAGGTCTTCGGTACCAAATCTGGTACCACGCGCCACCTGAGAACGGGCTCGAGCTGCCGCTGAACGACGGAAGCCCACTTCCAGAGCCGACTCTCGAATATCGGGGAGACAGGATTTGAACCTGCGACCGCTCGGCCCCCAGCCGAGTGCGCTACCAGACTGCGCCACTCCCCGTGGCTGCCTTACATTCTTACGAATCGCATGCGGCGGTAGCTCAACGGTAGAGCCTCAGCCTTCCAAGCTGATGACGCGAGTTCGATTCTCGTCCGCCGCTCTTCCTCAGCCTTGCGTCTCGACGGCGATCTGTCGGGCCGCATCGGAGCCGAGGTAGGGGGTCAGGGCGAACTGGACCGCGTCCGGGACGAGCGCCGGAAGCTCGTCCGCCCGCCCTTGGTCGACGCGCTGGGAGACGAGCGTGGCGATGCCGCTGGCGATGGCGGTCTCGAGGATCTCGGGCAGTAAAGACCCTTCGGGGCTGAGGTCGCGACCCGGGGCCAGCAGGCCCGCGGAGTAGTCGATCAGCCTGTGGTAGCGGGCGATCCCGTCGCGTCCCTGCGCCAGCGCCTCGTTGGTCAGGAGGTTGGCGATCGCCGGGTTTTCGGCGCCGAACTCGAAGCCGGCACGAATCGCGGCGGCCACCTGAGCCGGCCAGGCATCTCGAGAAACATACGCTTCCTCGACGACCACCTGCAGGCGAGCGAAGGCGGCCTCGAAGGCACGGGAGAAATCATCCTGTGGGAAGCTTTTGGACACCTGGCCTGCCTGACCGAGCCTTTTCGCGGGGCAGGCGAACCACCATGGCCGCCCTCCGCGCAAGGCCAGTGAGGCCGGAGACTATAAACATGAATGTCTAAGAGTGCTCCGGAGAGCGCTAGGTGGCCTGGACGGCCCGCCGCATCTCTTCCGTCGCGGCCGCCGGGCCGATGAAGGGAACCAGCATCGCGAAGATCAGATCGGGCATCAGCGCTGGAAGCTGCGCCGCCCGCCCGGCGACCAGCTCGTCGAAGATCAAGCCGGAGACGGCGCCCGTCGCCATCACCGAGATGTGCTTGGGAAGCTCGCCGCCGGGGTGGAGCTCCTCTCGCCCATCCTCGAGGTAGCCGGTGAAGCGGGTGACGGCATCCCAGTGCCGCTGGCGGGCCTCGGCGCCGGCGACGGCGACCTCAACGACCGCGGTCCGGGCAAGCTCCGGCTCGCGGGCGAAGATGCCGACGAGGGTCGCCAGCCCTTTGCGCACCCGCGACAGCCATGGCTGCTCCCCGTCGCATTCGGCGACCACGGTGGCGAAGACGCGCTCGACCAGCATGTCGTAAGCGGAAAGGAAACAGTCGTGCTTATCGTCGAAGTGCTTGTAGAAGGTCGTCCGCGAGGTGCCGGCCTCTTCGATCACGTCGGCCACGGAAGTGGCCTCATAGCCCTTGCGGCCGACGACGCGGACCATCGCCTCGAGGAGGACGTCGCGGCGGGTTTCGGTGATTGCTGCCATACGGGAGAGGAATTGGAAACTTGGTTGTCTCATGATGATAGCGGGTGATGTACGAATCCGTTTATCTCTCCCCCGCCTCCTTGGCAGCGACCGCCGGCCCGAGGTAGGGGACGAGCGTGGCGAAGAGGATCTCCGGGAGCAGATCGGGCAGGCGCTCGGCGCGACCCGCCTCGATCTCGTCGGCAACCAGGCCGGTGACGGCGCCGAGCACCATCCGCGACGTGTTGGCCGGCAGTCGCCGGCCGCCGGGGGCGAAATCGCGTCCCTCGTCGAAGAACGGGGTCATCCGCTGCAGCGCCGCCCGGTAGCGGCGCTGCGCCCGCGGCCCGGCAGAGCCGACGTCGACGAGAGCCAGGCGGGCAACCTGAGGCTCGCCCGCCAGCGACTCCAGCAGCACGATCAAGCCGGCTCGCACCCGGTCCGGCCAGGCCTCCTGCGTTTCGAACGCGGCGGCGACCCGCCGCGCCAGCACGTCGGCGGCCGCGTCGTAGGCGGCGAGGAAGCAAGCTTCCTTGTCCTCGAACAGCTCGTAGAAGGTCGTGCGGGAGACGCCGGCCTCCTTGGTCAGGTCGGCGACCGTCGTCGCGCCATAGCCTTTTTCGGCGACGACGTTGACGGCCGCGTCGAGCAGCCGGTCGCGCTGGGAGCGAGCCACCACCTCCGCCGGCAGGCGATGGCGCCCGCGGGGCGGTCGCCAGCGCTCGCGTTTCGGGCGCCCCGCCTGGGTTCCCAACTCAGCCGTCCGCCGCAGGGCGTTCCCTCTCGGCCTCGCGGGCTTGGCGCAGCGCCTCCTCCTGGCCCAGATACGGAACCGTCGTGATGTAGACGATGTCGGGAAGCAGCCCCGGCAGCCGGGTCGTATTGCCGCTGAGGATCTGGCCGATGATCAGCGACTCAGCCGCGGACAGCGCCGCGCGGGCGGCGCTGGAGGGAATCGCCTCCTCCTCGAGCGGATCGTCGCGGCCGCGTTCGAGCAGGGCCTGCAGGACGCGCTTGCCGGAGGCGTAGAGCTGGTAGGCGCGCTCGCCCGAGGAGGGAGCCTCGATCATCGCCATGCGGGCGAAGGTGGGGCGACCCGCCAGCAACTCGAGGAAAGCAGCCGTCCCTTCGCGGACCATCGTCGCCCACGGCTTGTCGGGCGAGTAGACGGCGACCATCGTGCCCATCGCATCGGCAAGAGAGAGCTCCATCGCGGCGTTGAAGCAGTCCTCCTTGTCCTTGAAGAGCTCGTAGAAGGTGGCGCGGGAGACGCCGGCGGCGGTGCAGACGTCGGAGATCGTGGTGGCGCCGAAGCCCTTCTCCGCGCTGCTCTCGGCCATCGCGTCGAGCAGGCGTTCGCGCTGCGAGTGGGCGACGGGCGGCTCGAGGAGGTCCTTGCGCCCGGCCGGCAGGCGCTCCTGCTCGATCAGGTCGCTGAGTTCCTTGGGACGGGAGGCAGACGCGTTGCCGTTGGGCGAAGAGGTGGGAGGCATAACTGCTCCTAAGGCAGACAACGGTGTTTAAAGTAAACGCGATTGTACACCCCTGAGCCGGACTGTGTGGACGCTGCCGTACCGGACCGATACGGCGCTATCGGGGCGCAAATCGCGCTGATGAAGCCGGCGCGCAGGAGGTCGGAGGCGGAACGAGAGCGGGGCAGCCAGGACTCGAACCTGGAATCGCCGGTTTTGGAGACCGGTGCCTTAGCCAGTTGGGCCACTGCCCCGAGGGAAGTCATGCTAGCCGGGCCGGAGCGCCGATTGCGCTCTGGCGGCCCTGCTGGAAATCATGATGCGGGCGGAGGGACTTGAACCCCCAAGCTCTTTCGAGCACCGGCACCTAAAGCCGGCGTGTTTTCCAGTTTCACCACGCCCGCCGCCCGATCATCTTAGCCTTGGCAGGAGGTATTCGAGCGTCCGAGGGTCGATCTAGTATCGAACATGTGTTCGTTTGCCAAATCCTTCTGAGATGAGATCTGAGCGAGAATTCCTCGAAGCAATGCGCCTCGCTTCGAAGGGGCACTGCAATCGGGAAATTGAGCGAATCACCCGCATCCCCCGGCGAACGATTTCCGGGTGGCGCCGTGGAGAAAGCCGGCTCCGGGAACGGTCTCAATGTGTCGGGCATGCCGATGGCAACCACGATTTTTCGCAGCTTCCGTCGGGTCCCTACGCTTACCTCCTCGGGCTTTACCTTGGCGACGGATGCATTTCCGCAAACCATCGAGGAGTCTGGTCTCTTCGCATCACTCTTGACTCCGCCTATCCCGGCATCATCGACGAGTGTTGCGCTGCGCTCGAGGCAATCTTTCCAGATAAGACAGCACGGCGAGGCCCGCGGCGCAACAGCAACTGCGTCGATGTCTCGATGTGGTCGAAGCATTGGCCTTGCCTCTTTCCCCAACACGGTCCGGGCCGCAAGCATCTGCGGCCGATCTATCTCGCGTCATGGCAAAAGGAAATCGTCACAGCAAACCGCAAGCCGTTCGTCAGAGGTTTGATCCATAGCGACGGCACCCGGATCACCGCGACCGAGCGTAAGGGCTCCTATGTCAGGCGTGCCCCTCGATATGCCTTCAGCAATAGGTCTGAGGACATCAAGCGTCTCTTTTGCGAGAGCTGCGACGCACTCGGCGTCCGTTGGACACGACCCTCGGATCGGCAGATCGCGGTCTATCGCAAGGAGTCAGTCGCCCGTCTCGACGAGTTCGTGGGGCCGAAGCGGTAGCACCGGCTTAACACGCGACCAATGCCGCATCGTCGCTCATAGATTCTATGATCGTCGCGTGGCGGTTGGAGAGGTCAGGCCCGGCTATGAACTTTGGCGGCCGAATCGGGAGAAGGCCGAGTCGATCACGACCAAGTTCGTGCTCGTCTTCCTGCTCGCGGCGACGTCGGCGATCGCGGCGCTGGTGACGATCACCGGCTTCTCGCTGATGACCGGCGGCAGCGGCATGGGCATCATCTGCCTGATCTTCGCCATCCTCTACGCCTTCTTCGCCTTCCTCGTCGCCCGCTGGAACCGCGGCATCCTCCCTGTCGCCGCCGCCCTCTCGACGATCCTGGCGATCTTCTGCGCGACGGGGGCCGACAGCTGGTTCGCCCGCGACAAGGGCGGGTTCGAAGACGCGCTGATCCCGGTAACTCTGATCGGCCTACTGGTGGTGATCCTCGCGATCCTGCAGCTGGCCCTGATCGCGGTTGCTCTCTACGCCTTCAACCAGAACTGGCACGTCGAGGAGGAGCGCGCGATCGGCTCTGGCGAGGACTACGGCGCCGGCGCCTCGCCGGATGACGCCGCGCCGTTGCCAGCGTAGGTCACCTAGTTAAGTCAGCTCTAGAATGACCGAGCAAGCGGCGGTGTCCAAACTGGTAAAGGAGGCGGTCTCAAAAGCCGCTGCCCGCAAGGGCTTGTGGGTTCGAGTCCCACCCGCCGTATCGGCGCTATGAAGCGTGGCGGCAGGATGGCCCCGTCGCGCGCCGAGAGGCCGTCGCCGCCATGGACCGCCACGTCGGGCCGAAGCGCTGAACCCGCATAGACTGCCTCCGGGGATGCGCATCCACCACCTCAACTGCGGGACGCTGTGCCCACATGGCGCCCGCCTGATCAACGGCAAAGGCGGCCTCTTCGAGGCGGGCAGGGTCGTCTGTCACTGCCTGTTGATCGAGACGGACGACGGCCTGGTCCTCCTCGACACCGGCTTCGGAACCGAGGACACGCGCAATCCGCGCCAGCTCGGGCCGGTCTTCGCGATGATGCGCCCGCGGGCCGAGATCGGCGAGACCGCCTTGAGGCAGGTCGAGGCTCTGGGGTTCGCCGCCGGCGACGTCCGCCAGATCGTCACCACCCACCTCGACCCCGACCACTCCGGCGGCCTGCCCGACTTCCCCGAGGCCGAGGTGCACGTCTTCGGGCGGGAGCTCGACGCGGCGATGGACCCTCGCCTGCGCGACCGCCCGCGCTACCTCGCCGCGCACTGGCAGCACAACCCCCGCTGGGTCCGCCACGACGGCGAAGGCGACGAGTGGTTCGGCTTCGGGGGCGTGCGGATCCTGCCCGACCTCGGCACCGAGGTGCTGCTGATCCCGCTGGCGGGGCACTCGCTGGGACACACCGGCGTGGCGATCAAGACCGGCGATGAGTGGCTTCTGCACTGCGGCGACGCTTACTTCCATCATGACGAGATCGCCTCTCCCCCCGCCTGCCCGCCGGGCCTGCGCTTCTTCCAGCTCCTCAACGCCGCCGACGGCAAGAGGCGCAGGGCAAACCAGGAGCGGCTCCGCGAGCTCGTCGCGCGGCACGGCGAAGAGGTGCGTCTGGTCTGCTCGCACGACCCGCACGAGCTGGACCTGGCGCAAGCGGAGACCGCGACCGCGGCGTGAGCACCGCGGCGCCCGAGAAGCTCTGGGAGCCCTCCGCCGAGCTGGTCGAGCGCTCGCGCCTGCGCGAGTACATGCGCTGGCTCAAGGCCGAGCGCGGACTGAACCTCGGCACCTACGAGGAGCTGTGGCGCTGGTCGGTCTCCGATCTCGAGGTCTTCTGGGGCTCGATCTGGGACTTCTTCGGCGTCCAGGCCGACGGTGGCTACGAGCGCGTCCTCGGCAACCGCACGATGCCCGGCGCCGAGTGGTTCGTCGGCACCAGCCTCAACTACGCCGAGCACGTCTTCGCCGGCAAGGACGACACCGAGGCGGCGATCCTGTACGCCTCGGAGCTGCGCGAGCTCGGCGAGCTGAGCTGGGGCGAGCTGCGCGCCCAGGTGGCCGCGGCCGCGGCAGGGCTGCGCGCCCTCGGGGTCGAGTGCGGCGACCGCGTCGTCGCCTACATGCCCAACATCCCCGAGGCGATCGTCGCCTTCCTCGCCACCGCGAGCCTCGGCGCGATCTGGTCGAGCTGCTCGCCCGACTTCGGTCCCGCCAGCGTGATCGACCGCTTCGCCCAGATCGAGCCCAAGGTGCTCTTCGCGGTCGACGGCTACCGCTACGGCGGCAAGAACTTCGACCGGCGCGAGACCATCGCCCAGCTTCAGGGGGCGATGCCCAGCCTCGCGCGCACGGTCGTCCTTCCCTACCTCGACCCCGATCCGAACCTCTCCGGGCTGCGGGACGCGACGCGCTGGGACGAGCTGGTGGCGCCGGGCGAGGGAGCCGACTTGACCTTCGAGCGCGTCCCCTTCGACCACCCGCTCTGGGTCCTCTACTCCTCCGGGACGACCGGCCTGCCCAAGGCGATCGTCCAGTCGCAGGGCGGCATCCTGCTCGAGCACCTGAAGAAGCTCCACCTCCACGTCGACGCCCACCCCGGCGACCGGCTCTTCTGGTTCACGACGACCGGCTGGATGATGTGGAACTTCCTCGTCTCCGGCCTGCTGACACGGGCCGCGATCGTCCTCTACGACGGCAATCCCGGCCACCCGGATATGGGCGTGCTCTGGGACCTGGCCGAGCGAGCCGGGGTGACGATGTTCGGCACCAGCGCCTCCTACATCGCCGCCTGCATGAAGGCCGGTGCCGAGCCCGGCGCGGGCCGCGACCTCAGCCGTCTCAAGGCGGTCGGCTCGACCGGCTCCCCCCTCTCCCCCGAGGGCTTCGACTGGATCTACGAGCATCTCGGCGCCGACACCTGGCTGTTCTCGACCAGCGGCGGCACAGACCTCTGCACCGCCTTCGTCGGCGGCGTCGCCCTGCTGCCGGTCTACCGCGGCGAGCTGCAGGGACGGGCTCTCGGTGCCGCGGTCGAGGCCTGGGACGAGGGCGGCAACGCGGTGATCGACGCGGTCGGCGAGCTGGTCGTGACCGAGCCGATGCCCTCGATGCCCGTCTGCTTCTGGGGCGACGACGCGAAGCAAAGCCGCTACCGGGCCAGCTACTTCAAGACCTACCCCGGCGTCTGGCGCCACGGCGACTGGATCGAAATCACCTCGCGCGGCACCGCCGTCATCTACGGCCGCTCGGATTCGACGATCAACCGCTCGGGCATCCGCATGGGGACGAGCGAGATCTACCGCGCCGTGCTCGGGCTCGACGAGATCGTCGACGCGCTCGTGGTCGACATCCCCCGTCCCGGCACCGAGGGCTGGATGCCGCTCTTCGTAGTCCTCCGCGAGGGCGCCGAGCTGAATGACGAGCTTCGCAGAGAGATCGCGAAGCGGGTTCGCAGCCAATGCTCGCCGCGCCACGTCCCCGACGAGGTCTTCCCAATAGCCGAGGTGCCGCGCACCCTGAGTGGCAAGGCCCTCGAGGTACCGGTGAAGCGCATCCTCATGGGCACCGACCCGGCTCAGGCCGCCAGCCGCGACTCGCTGGCCAACCCAGCAGCTCTCGACTACTTCGTCGAGCTGGCCGGCTCGCTGGACGCCTGAGCCGACTCAGGCAGGCGTTACCGGATTGCGCCGCTGGGCGAACGCCCGATCCTTGCTCGCGGCCATCGCGAAGCGGTTGATCAGGTCGACGCGCAGGTCCCCCGGCTCGACAACGGCATCGACGACCATCTCGGAGGCGAGGTGGAGGATGTCGATGTCCTCGGCATATTCCTCTCGCTTCTGAGCCACGAACGCCTCCCGCTCGGCCTCGTCCTCGATCGCCTGGATCTGGTTGTAGAAGACGGCGTTGATCGCCGCCTGCGGGCCCATCACTGCGATCGAGGCGCTGGGCAGGGCGATGCAGCAGTCCGGCTCGAAGGCGGGCCCCGCCATCGCGTAGAGGCCGGCGCCGTAGGCCTTGCGCACGACGACCGAGATCTTCGGCACCGTCGCTTCGGAGACGGCGCTGATCATCCTCGCCCCGTGGCGGATGATCCCGTGGCGCTCGACCGCGGTGCCGATCATGAAGCCGGGCACGTCGGCGAGGAAGAGCAGCGGCAGGTTGAAGGCGTTGCAGGCCTGGATGAAGCGCGCCGCCTTGTCGGCGGAGTCGACGAAGAGGACGCCGCCGGTGTGCTTGGGCTGGTTGGCGACGATCCCGATCGCGCGCCCGTCGAGCCGCCCGTAGCCGACGATCAGCTCCTTCGCCCAGCGCTTGTGCACGGGCAGGAAGCTGTCGGCGTCGAGCAGCGAGTCGAGCAGCAGCTGCATGTCGAATGGCTGGTTCTCGTCGGGCGGGAGGATCTCGGCGATCGGGGTGTCGGAAGCAGGCTCGGCAGCGGGCGCGGCCGGCGGCTCCTCACGCCAGTTCCCGGGCATAAACGAGAGGTAGCGCTTGGCCAGGTCGATCGCCTCCTCGTCGCTCTTGACCAGGAAGTGGCCGCAGCCGGAGACGCCGGTGTGCATCTTCGCCCCGCCCATCTCCTCGAGCGTCACCTTCTCGCCGATCACCATCTCCGCCATCCGCGGCGAGCCGAGGTACATCGAGGCGTTGCCGTCGCGCATGATCACCACGTCGCAGAAGGCCGGGATGTAGGCGCCGCCGGCGGCGCTCGGGCCGAAGAGCAGGCAGACCTGAGGCACCTGGCCGGAGAGGCGTACCTCGTTGTGGAAGATCCGCCCGGCGCCGCGGCGGCCGGGGAACATCTGCACCTGGTCGGTGATCCGCGCCCCGGCCGAGTCGACCAGGTAGACCATCGGCACCTGCAGGGAGAGCGCCCGCTCCTGGATGCGGAGGATCTTCTCGACCGTCTTCGGCCCCCAGGAGCCGGCCTTGACCGTCGGGTCGTTGGCCATCAGCGCGACGCGGCGCCCGTCGATCGTCGCCAGCCCGGTGACGACGCCGTCGGCTCCCAACCCCTCCTTGTCCCAGTTGGCCAGCGCCGCCTCCTCGGAGAACGAGCCGGGGTCGACAAGACGCTCCACGCGCTCGCGCACCGGCAGCTTGCCCTGCTCGGCGGTCTTCTCATGATGGCGCTGCGGCCCGCCGGCGATGGCGGCCTCGAGCGCTAGCTGGAAATCCGTCACGCCCGAGAGCCTATTCGGCCGACGCAATCTCGAACTGCATCAACTTCTCGGCCTGGCAGACAGAGAAGTTGATGCAGTTCGATCAGCGGTGCCAGTCAACCGGCCCGGCGCGGAGGACATGGGAGCCCAGGGGGCGTCCCAGGGTCTCCTGCGCGGCGCGGGAGGCCTCGACCAGGGCAGGGAGGTCGATGCCCGTCTCGACCCCCATCTCATGCAGCATCGAGGCCACGTCCTCGGTGGCGACGTTGCCGGTGGCGCCGGGTGGGACCGGGCAGCCGCCGAGCTCGCCGAAGCTCGCCTCGAAGGAGTCGACTCCCTGCTCCAGCGCCGCCAGCACGTTGGCGAGCCCCTGGCCGCGGGTGTTGTGGAAGTGGGCGGTCAGCTCGACCCCGCCAAGGCGCTCACGCGCGGCGGCGAAGAACTCGCCGACCTGACGCGGGTTCGCCATCCCGGTCGTGTCGCCGAAGCCGATCTCGGCGCAGCCGGCCGCTGTCAGCCGCTCGGCTATCGCAAAGACCCGGTCAGGCGGCACCTCACCCTCGTAGGGACAGCCGAAGGAGACCGAGATCACACCCTCGCAACGCAGACCGGCCTCGCGAGCGCCCTCCACCGTCCGCTCCAGCCCGTTCAGCGACTCCTCGATCGTCCGGTTGACGTTCTCGCGGTTGTGCGTCTCCGAGGCGGAGACGAAGACGTTGACCTCGTCGAAGCGGTCGCGCAATGCCAGCGCCCGCTCCAGCCCTCGCTCGTTTGGGATCAGCACCGAGAAGGCGACTCCGTCGCGCCGCTGCACCCCGGCCAACACCTCCTCCGCGTCAGAGAGCTGCGGGATCACCTCCGGCCGCACGAACGAGGTCGCCTCGATCCGCTCCAGCCCCGTCGCCGAGAGCATGTCGATGAGCCGGATCTTCTCCGCCGTCGGGATCGTCTCCGGCTCGTTTTGAAACCCGTCGCGAGGCCCAACCTCGCGGATGTGGACTGAACTGGGCAGCGCCGTCACGACTCGGCAGCTTAGGCGCTTCGCCTCGCCTCGATGCGACGCACCACGGCAAGCAGGGTCGTGCGCACGTATTGCCGTTCATAGCGCACCTGCCAATGGGTAAAGCGAAGCGGGATGAACCCGGCGGCAAGATGCGCCTGATCGCGAATGCGATCACGAGTCTGCTGTGCGGGCGTGCGGTGATAGCGCAGCCCATCTGTCTCGACCACAAGGCATAGATCGGGCCAGAGGAAGTCGACTTTGAAGCCGTTCAAGCGCTGCTGCGTCAACGGCAACGGTAGACCCACCTGTCGAACCTGCGGTAGGAACCACCGCTCGAGCTCCGAGTCCGTCAAGCGGAACGTCCGACGGTCGAGCAACTCGCGCAATCGTGCCACGCCCCGCTGACCGCGGTAGTCCTCGAGGGCCTCCCGCAGGGTCTCCGGGTCGATGAGATCGAGTCGGTCCGCCTCGTTGATCGAGCGCTCGAGCGCACCGAGGCTGAGCGAGCAGGCGATGTCGATCAGCGTGCACACCACGCAGGTCACTGGAATCCCGGCGCAGGTCGTCAGATCCGAGTCCGGAAGCCCCCGCCGATGGCTCGTTATTCCCACGTGCCGGCGTCGATGCGCCGTGGATGTCGAAATCTCTACGCGCCCCCGCTGCTCGCTGCCAATCCCCCATAGCGCTGCTGCACTGTGATGGCTCAGCGCGGCTCCGGGGCCACCGACCAGAACCGCGGCCATCCACCGCCCCTGCTGGGTGAGTTCCGAACGACCGACCGCATAGACCCCACGACCAACTCGATGCAAGCGCCCATTGGACACACGGTGTCGAATGGCCTGCGAGCTAAGCCCCACCGCCAATAGCTGTCGCCGCGAAACCACCCCGTGCTGCTCCCGCGCCAACTGCCAAACCTTCCCGGTGGCCGAGTGGTCAGTTGATGACCCCATAGGGTCACTAAGTGACCAGTCGGCCGAGTTCTCCCCCCTTGGGGCTAGACCATGCCTAGGCCGCCGCTTACGCCCAGGGTCTCGCCGGTTATGTAGGTGGCGTCGTCTGAGACCAGGAAGGCTGCGGCGGCTGCTACCTCCTCGGGCTGGCCCAAGCGACCCATCTGGGTCGAGAACTTCATCGTCTCGATCACCCTCTCGCCGATCTCGCCGAACTCCTTGGCGCCCATCAGCAGCGGGGTCTCGATCGGGCCCGGAGCGATCGAGTTGGCGGTGATCCCGTAGCGGGCGTTCTCGCGGGCGATCGCCTTCATGAAGGCGACGACGCCCCCCTTCGTCGCCGAGTAGACGGCAGAGCCCTTCGAGCCCACCCGGCCCGCCTCCGAGGAGATGCTGAGGATGCGGCCATAGCCGGCCTGCTGCATCGCCGGCAGCGCCGCGTGGGTGCAGTTGAAGACGCCGACGAGGTTGATCCCGATCAACCGCTGCCACTGCTCGGGGCTGGTGTAGGTGAAGAAGCCGAACTCGACGGTGCCGGCGTTGTTGACGAGGATGTCGAGCGCGCCGGTGGCCTCGACCGCGGCGCAGGCGGACTCGAGATTCGTCACGTCGAGCTCGAACGCGTGGCCGTTGACCTCGCCCGCGACCCGCTCGGCGCCCTCGACGTCGATGTCGCCGACCCAGACCTCGGCGCCCTCCGCGGCCAGGCGCGCGGCGATCGCGGCGCCTATTCCGCTCGCCCCGCCGGTGACCAGCGCCTTTCGTCCCTCCAGCCGCATCGGGCGGGAGCATAGACTGGCGCGCGCGTGGCGGACCCCCCCACCATCCCCATCGTCGGCGGCACCGGTGCGCTTGGAGCGGGCCTCGCCCTGCGCTGGGCCCAGGCGGGTGCGCCGATCGCGATCGGCTCGCGATCGGGGGAGCGGGCCGAGGAGGCTGCCGCCAAACTGCGCGAGGCAGTCCCCGGCGCCGAGGTCGAGGGGCTGCTCAACGAGGAGGCGGCCCGCTGTGCCGAGATCGTCTTCCTCACCGTCCCCTTCCGCGCCCAGTCGGAGAACCTCAACAACCTGCGCGAGGCGCTGCGACCGGGACAGATCCTGGTCGACTGCACGGTGCCGCTGGCCGCCGCGGTCAGCGGCAAGGCGACGCGCTCGCTCGGCATCTGGCAGGGCAGCGCCGCCCAACAGGCCCAGGAGATGGTCCCCGAGGGGGTCACCGTCGTCGCCGCCCTGCACACCGTCGGCGCCCCCACGCTGGGCAACCCGGGCACCAAGCTGGGCGAGGACGTCCTGGTCTGCGGCGATCGCAAGGCCGACAAGGCGCGCGTCGCGGCCCTGATCGAGCTGATCCCAGGACTGCGCGCGGTCAACGCCGGCCCACTGGAGATGGCGCGGATCGTCGAGCAGCTGACGCCGCTGCTGATCTCGGTCAACGTCCGCTACAAGGCCCACGCGGGAATCCGGCTCACCGGGCTCCCCGACGGCGACCACTGGGAGTAGGCTGCCGTGAGGGTCGCGCTGCTGGCGGGCGGCACCGGCGGGGCCAAGCTCGCCGCGGGGATACAGGAGGAGATCGGCTCCGACCTGACCGTGATCGTCAACACCGGCGACGACATCGAGACGCTCGGCGTCCACGTCTCCCCCGACCCCGACCTCGTCACCTACTGGCTCAGCGGCGAAATCGACGAGGAGCGCGGCTGGGGGCTGCGCGACGACAGCTTCACCGTCTTCGAGCGGCTGACCAAGCTCGGCGCGCCGAGCTGGTTCGGCCTCTCCGACCGCGACCTCGCCGCCTGCCTCTACCGCCGTGAGTTCCTCGACGAGGGCGGTCGCCTCACCGACGCGCAGGCCCAGATCGCCCGCGGGCTGGGGGTCGAGGCGCGCGTGCTGCCGATGTGCGAGGCGCCGGTGCGGACCAAGGTGATGACCGCTGCCGGAAGCCGCGCCCTGCAGGAGTACTTGATCGTCGACCGCGGTGAGCCTGAGGTGCAGGGGGTCGAGCTGGACGGGATCGAGGCGGCCGAGCCGAGCGCCGAGGTGCTCGACGCGCTGCGATGGGCGGAGGCGATCGTGATCGGCCCCTCCAACCCGGTGATCAGCATCGGCCCGATCCTCGCCGTCCCCGGGATGACCGAGGCGATCTCCGCCTCCAGCGCCCCCGTCGTCGCGGTCAGTCCCTTCGTCGCCGGCCGGGTCGTCAAGGGGCCGACCGAGCGCTTCATGCAGGCTCTCGGCCGCCCGTCGATAGCGGCCGGCGTCGCCTCCCTCTACAGCGGGCTGATCGACGCGATGGTCGTCGACGAGGGCGATCCCGACCCGCCGCCGGCGGAGATCCCAACGCTCGCCGCGTCGATCTTGATGGAGGGTGCGGCCGGGCGAGCG
>DASSMU010000053.1:0-7534 GCA_035701465.1 Solirubrobacterales bacterium | reverse complement strand
CAAACCGCCCAGCCGCTCGCCGGGCACCGGGGGCGAAAACCCCTTCCAGATCGACTACGCCGGCGCCAACGCGGGGAGCGAAGCGGTACCCGCCTTCACGCACGTGATCTTCCAGGCCAATGACGCGCTGACCGAAGCGGTTCCCGGCATCGCCCCGAAAGCGCCGACGGTGAAAGCGGAAGAAACCGACCTCTACGAATGGTCGAACGGGAAGCTGCACCTCGTAAACGTCCTACCCGGCAATGCCACCGCTGCCCCCAATGCCGTGATCGGCTCGGGCAGCCTGATAGCCGACTTCGGCTTCGACCACGCGATCTCCGACGACGGCAGCCGCGTCTTCTGGAGCACGAAGTCAGACGGCCAGGTCTACGTGCGCGAAGGCGGTACGGCGACGACGAAAGTCCCCGACCCGGGCAAGTTTCTCACCGCCACCCCCGATGGCGCAAAGGTTCTGCTCGCCGACGGCAAGCTCTACGACCTCGAAGCGAAAACCACGACCGACCTGACGAGTGGGGCGGGGGGCTTCCAGGGGATGGCCGGCGCCAGCGAAGACCTCTCGCGGGTCTACTTCGTCGACACCGAGGCACTGACGCCGCCGGAAGAAGAGAACGCCGAAGGCGAAATCGCGAGCAAAGGGGCCTTCAACCTCTACCTGTGGAAAGAAGGAGCCGTCAGCTTCATCGGAGCGCTAGCGGCGATCGATAACCATCCCGCCGGCGGTGTGAAGCTCAGCACCTGGGCCGCGGTGCCAGGCGACCGCCTCGCTAAGGTGAGCGCCGACGGGCGCTTCCTCGCCTTCGAGTCGACCGCGCCGCTGACTGGCTATGACAACACGGTGCGCGAAGCGGCGGGCTGCGCGATCCTTAGCAAGGAAGGCTTCCCGGGCTGCTTTGAGGTCTTCGAGTACGACGCGCTCAACGGCAGCCTCATCTGCGTTTCCTGCAACCCCAGCGGTCAGCGACCGCTGGGAACCTCGAACCTCTCGCTGATCAACGCCGACTCGGAGTTCTTCCCCCAGCCCGACAACCTGCCCCCACTAGGCGAAGGGCGCCTCTTTTTCGAAAGCCTCGACACGCTGACACCCGCCGACGAAAACGGTCGCACTCAGGACGTCTATGAGTACGAGCCGAGCGGGGTGGGAGGCTGCACCCGGGTCAAGGGATGCCTCTCGCTGATCTCCTCGGGCAAAGGCCCCAAAGACTCCTGGTTCATCGACGCCTCCGACACGGGACGTGACGCCTTCTTCGCCACCCATGACCAGCTCCTGCCCGCGGACCAAAACGACTTCATGGACCTCTACGACGCCCGCGCCGGGGGCGGGATCGAAGAACCGCCCCTGCCGACGCCCTGCGAAGGAGAGGCGTGTCCGGGGCCGGTTCCCAATCCCCCCGAAGCGCCCGGCGCGGGCAGCTCCACCCTGCAGGTGAACGAACCGCCCCCGCCGAGGCCCTGCGCCAAAGGCAAGGTCAGGAGGCACGGCAAATGCCTGAAACGGCCGCGGCGCCATAGGCATGCACACCACAAGCGGGGAGGAGCGCGATGAGCAAGCGATCGATCGCCTGCCTGGGCGCGGCGGTGGCTCTCTGCATCCTGCTGCTCGCGCCTGCAGCCCAGGCTGACTTCGGGATCGAATCGTTCTCGACCACTGCAAGGAGCGAAGACGGCTCGATCGACACCCTGGCCGGCTCACACCCCTACGAATACGAAGTCGCCTTCGCGATGAACCAGGACGCCGAACACAAAGTCGAAGGCACGCTCACCGAACTGTTCGTCGACTTGCCGCCGGGCCTGGTCGGCAACACTACGGCGCTGCCGCGCTGCGGCAGGGCGAACTTTGTCTTCAACCTCAGCACCACCTGCCCCGGAGACACGCAGGTGGGTTACCTCGAAGTCGAAATCAACGGCGGCCTTATCGCCCCCACCGTCGCCCTCTACAACCTCACACCCACCCCGGGCGCGGCGGCGACGCTCGGCACCCACGTCGACATCCACAACGCGATCCAGGATGCATCGGTGAGGAGCGGCTCCGACTACGGGGTGACGGTGGCCGACACGACGCTGCCGACGGTGATCGAACTGCAGCGGATCGTCGCCCACGTCTGGGGACTGCCGATGGCCCCGAGCCACGACAACCTGCGTTTCTGCATCCCTGAAGACCCCGAATTGCCGCAATTCAGCCCCTGCTCCTCTGACACCCCCCTTACCCCCTTCCTCACCCTGCCGGCCTCCTGCACGGGGCCGCTTGCGACGACACTGCGGGTGCGCTCGCTGGAGGGCGGCTCAGACAGCGCCACGGCGCTCTCCAGGGACGAAGCAGAGGAACCGGTCGGCCTCGACGGCTGCAACCAGCTCGACTTCGAACCATCGATCTCCTCGCAGCCGACGACGAACCTCGCCGACAGCCCCACCGGCCTCGACTTCGACCTGCACCAAGCGCAGGAACCGCCGATCGAAGTCAAAGCGGGAGAAGACGAGCACAAAGCGGGCCAGACGGAGATATGTCAGGTCGGCGCCTGGGGACAGAAACCAAGCACCTTCGCCTACCGCTGGCTGCGAAACGGCGCCCCGATCGCCGGCGCCAACGCGAAGACCTACGTCCTCGCCGAAGCCGATGCGGGCACGGCATTGCAGTGCGAAGTGATTGCCAGCAACGCCGCCGGCGCCGGTCACGCGGTCAGCTTGGCGGCGACGGTTTCACCGGCGCCGGGGACGGCGCCGCCGGTCGCGAAGGTGGTGACGGTCTCGATCAAAGGCAGCGGAGGCGGAGAAGAAGCGACCTGCAGCACGAACGCCTGGCAGGGGGAACCGAGCTTCACCTACCAGTGGTTCAAGAACGGCGTCCTGGTGCCGGGCCAGACCACGGCCACCTACCACGTCCCTGGCCCACCCCCCTACACCCTGCAGTGCGAGCTGATCGCCACAAACGCCGGCGGCGCGGTGGCGGCCTTCAGCCTGAACACGTTGAGCAGCCCCGGGCCGAGCGCGCTGCTGCCCGAAGTCGCCTCCGGCTCCGGCCTCCCCGGCTTCACCGTCGCCCTGCCGCCGCTGCCGCGCGCGACCTCCCCCGCCAAAGACGTGAGCGTGACCCTGCCGGCGGGGATGAGCCTCAACCCCTCGGCCGCCAACGGCCTCGACGCCTGCTCGGAGGCCCAGATCGGGTATTTGCCAGAAGCCGAAGGAGTCCACTTCTCCGAATCCCCGCAGAGCTGCACCGACGCGGCGAAGATCGGCACGGTCGAAGCGACCTCGCCGCTCTTGGATCACGCCGTCAATGGCGCCGTCTACGTCGCCAAGCCCTTCGATAATCCCTTCGGCTCGCTGCTGGCGATCTACCTGGCCCTGGAAGACCCAGCCACGGGGATCGTCGCCAAGCTCGCGGGCAAGGTGGAACCCGACCCGAGCACGGGTCAGCTGAGGACCACCTTCCTCGAGAACCCCCAGCTGCCGATCGAAGACGTCCGGCTTCACATCTTCAACGGCGCCCGGGCCGCTCTGAAGACGCCGCTTGCCTGCGGCGAATACACCACGACCTCGAGCCTCACCCCCTGGTCCTCACCCGAAGGCGAAGACGAGAGCCCGGAGGACAGCTTCGAAATCAGCGCTCCTCCTTCAGGCGGCAGCTGCCCCGAAAGCGAAGCGCAGGCCCCCAACAGCCCCTCCTTCTCGGCCGGGACGATCACCCCCCAGGCGGGCGCCTTCAGCCCCTTCGTCCTCAAGCTCTCCCGAGCAGACGGCTCCCAGCAGCTGACCGGCATCGACACCGCCCTGCCGCCGGGGCTCTCCGGCAAGCTGGCCGGAGTCCCCTACTGCCCCGAGGCCCAGATCGCCCAGGCCAAGGCACGCGAAGAACCGCAGATGGGACGCTCGGAGGAAGCAAATCCCTCCTGCCCCGCTGTTTCGGAAGTGGGCACCGCGGTTGTGGGCGCGGGAGCAGGCCCCACCCCCTTCTACGCCACCGGCCACGCCTATCTGGCAGGGCCCTATGAGGGCGCGCCGCTCAGCCTCCTCGTGATCACCCCGGCGGTGGCCGGTCCCTTCGACCTTGGCGCCGTGGTGGTCAGAACTGCGCTTCGCGTCGACCCCGAAACCGCCCAGATCCACGCCGTCTCCGATCCCTTCCCCCACATCATCGACGGCATCCCGCTCGACATCAGGAGCATCGCCCTGAAGCTCGACCGCAACCAGTTCACGCTCAACCCGACTAGCTGCGAAGCGATGTCGATCGCAGGAGGTGCGGCAACCCTCTCAGGCCAACTGGCGCCGCTCAACCAGCGCTTCCAGGCCGGCGGCTGCAACGCCCTGCCCTTCAAGCCCAAGCTCTCCCTGAGTCTCAAAGGCAAGACGGGACGCGGCGGCTTCCCGGCGCTTCGGGCCGTGTTGAGCATGAATCCCGGCGAAGCCAACATCGCCCGCGCCCAGGTCACCCTGCCCCACGGCCTCTTCATCGCCAACGCCCACATCGGCAACGTCTGCACCCGCGTGCAGTTCGCCCAGGGACGGTGCCCATCCAACTCGGTGCTGGGCACGGCCAAGGCGGTGACGCCGCTGCTGGAAGCGCCGCTGGAAGGCCCGGTCTATCTGATGAGCGGCTTCGGCCACCTGCTGCCCGACGTCGCCGTCGACTTCCACGGCCAGGTCGACGTCTTCGTCCACAGCAAGGTCGACAAGGGCAAGACGGGCGGGCTACGCAACACCTTCGAAGTCGTCCCCGATGCGCCGGTATCGAGCTTCACCCTGCAGCTCTTCGGCGGCAGGCGCGGGCTGCTCGAAAACTCCGAAGAGCTCTGCCTCAAAGCGCAGCGCGCCCAGCTCGCCTTCACCGCCCACAGCGCCAGGACCTACACGGCCCGGCCGAAGATCAAGGTCGGCTGCGGGGGCGGGGCGGGGCGACACAAGCGCCACGGTAGGAGGGGAGGGGGGAGGCTATGAGGGCCCGTCACCTCTGCCTTTGCCTGCTCGTCGCCGGGCTGGCCTTCCCCTCGCTGGCCTCGGCGAAGGAAGGGCGCCTGTCACTCGCTCCGCTCGGCAGCTTCATTAATCCGCTCGGCCTCGCGGTCGACCAGTCAAGCCACGACGTCTACGCGATCGGCGGGCGCTCTGAGGAACAGCGGATCGCGATCTCGGCGACGGCGGGGCAGTTCAAGCTCAAATTCGGCGGCAAAGCGACGAAAGACCTCCCGTTCAACGCGGAAGCAGGAGTAGTCGCAAAAGCACTACAGGAAATCGTCTGCGGGGGAAAAGAATGCGTGGTCGTGAACGGCGGCGGCCCCAGCGGCGCCGCCCGCGAACCCTACCGGGTCGGCTTCGTCAGTGAACTGGCCATGACCGACGTGGAACAGATCGAATGCGCGCCCGGCACGGTCCCGCTCTCGGGCGGCAGCGGCTGCAGCGCGACGACGACATCCAACGGCGTCAACGGCTCGATCAGCCGCTTCCACGCCGACGGCACCCCTTCTGAATTCACGGCGCTGGGCTCAAACGCGATCGACGGCTTGGGCGGACCGGACCTGACGCCGCAGAGCGGCCTGCACTTCTCTCCCACCGCCAGGTTCTTGCAGCTGGCGGTGGACGAATCGGGCGGCGCCACCGATGGCGAGATCTACGTGACGCAGTCGGCAAGCAAAGCCCTCGATGTCTTCTCCGCGGAAGGCGCATACCTCGGGGCGCTGAGCGAATACGAGCAAACGCCGGGCAACCCGGCGACATTGAAACCGCTGGGCTCGGTCTGCGGGGTGGCGGTGGACGCGGCCGGCGACGTCTACCTCGCCGAAAACGCCAACGGCATCCACAAGTACGACCCCTCGAGCGCAGTCGTGGCCAACGCCGACAACGTCGCCAACTTCACCAGCGTTTCGCAGCCGTGCTCGCTGGCGGCGGGCCGGGGCGCAACCGCGGGCTCGCTCTTCGCCGTCTCCTTCAGCGGCGAAAAACTCTTCAAGCTCGACGCGAGCACGGGTGAAGTCAAGTACGGCGGCAACCCGATCGCCGAAGGCAACACGACGATCGCCGTCGATCCGAAAAGCGGCCACGTCCTGGCGGCGGCACACAGCCCCGCGACGGGAGACCGAGTCACCGAATGGGACGCCTCGGGGGAAGGCTCGGCGACCCTGCTCGGCTCGGTCCAAGCGGGCAGCTTCGTCGACGGCGTCGCCGTCGACGGCAGCACCGCCAAAGGCAAAGGCGGCACCCTTTATCTCTCGCGCGAAAAGGTCTCCCACCTCGACGTCTACAGCCCGATCGTCGTCGTCCCCGACGTCGCCACCGAAGCGGCGAGCGGGATCGGCCCCGCCGTGGCGACCCTGCACGGGACGATAAGCGCCGCCGAAGGCGTCGAAGCGCACTGCCACTTCCAGTACCTGCCCGATAGCGCCTACCAGGCGCAGAAGAAAGCCGCCGAAGAAGCGAGCAAAGCCGAACCGAAGACGAAAGCCGAAATCACAGAAGCCGCCTTCGCCGGCGCCCAGAGCGCTCCCTGCTCCCCGGCGGGCCCCTTCACCGGCGCCGGCCTCAACGCGGTCAGCGCCAAAGTCGAAGGCCTCGCCCACGAAACCGCTTACCGCTTCCGCATTGTCGGCGAAAACGAAGAAGGCCAGAGCGCCGCCGAAGCGGCGCTCAGCTTCGAGACCTTCGGCAAGCCGAAGGTCAAAGGCGGCTTGGCCTCCGAAGTCACCACCACCAGCGCCAAGGTCGCGGGCGAAGTCAACCCCGGCGGCCAGGCGACCAGCTTCGCGGTGCAGTACGTCAGCCAGGCGGAGTTCCTCAAATCCGGCTACAACAACGCCGTAAGCGTTCCCGAGCCCGTGGAAGCGATCGGCTTGGGCACGAGCTTCCTCGAAGTCTCCGCGCAGCTCGTCGGCCTCACCCCCGACACCGCCTACCGCTTCCGGATCGCAGCGACCAACGCCGACGGCACCACCTTCGGCAAAGAAGGCGCCTTTGCCAGCTTCGCCCCGCCCGAGGGCCCGCTCGACCAGCGCGCCTATGAGCTGGTCAGCCCGGTGCCGCGAATGGGCGAGGTCTTCACGCCAGAACCAGGACCGCGCGCGGGCATGGGCGGCTCCTGCAAGTCCTGCACGCCGGGCTGGAACGTTAACAAGGCGCCGATGCAAAGCTCCCCCGACGGCGACGCCGTCGCCTACGAGGGCGACCCCTTCTCCACCGGCCTTCCCCCCGAAGCCAACTCCTACGTCTCGCGGCGCACGGAAGCAGGTTGGCAGACCGCGGCGCTGAGCGAACCGCAGTTCGAAACACAGGACTTCAAAGGCTTCTCGCCCGACCTCTCCAAGGCGGTGATCGAGCAGGCCGAACCGCCGCTCAGCGCGGAAGCGCCGCCGGGCTACGACGACCTGTATCTGCGCGAGGAAGGCAAAGGGCTGACGACCCTGATCACGACCAAACCGCCCAGCCGCTCGCCGGGCACCGGGGGCGAAAACCCCTTCCAGATCGACTACGCCGGCGCCAACGCGGGGAGCGAAGCGGTACCCGCCTTCACGCACGTGATCTTCCAGGCCAATGACGCGCTGACCGAAGCGGT
>DASSMU010000052.1:0-4090 GCA_035701465.1 Solirubrobacterales bacterium | reverse complement strand
CGCCTTCAGCCTCGACGTCAAGCCGACGCAGATCGTCAGCGCCAGCGAGGAGGACGCGGGGCGCGCCGGCTACTTCCTCGACCCCGCCAGCTCCTTCGTGATCCACAACTTCATCCTCGACCCCAACGACCCGACCCGCCTCTCCCGCGCCGTCCCGCCCGGCTTTCACCGCGTTGCGGAAAACGACTCCTGGCTCCTATACCGTCGCTGCTGATGGCTGGGTTCAAACGCTCGGGGCTGTTCGGGCTGATCGGGGTCGTCGTGGTGGCGATCGTCGTCGCCGTGATCGCCTCCTCGAGCGGCAGCGGCGAAGCCAACCCGAAGGGGACGATGGCGCTGATCTTCGGCGTCATCGCCGTCTTCGTCGTCGTCCTCTTCGTCCTGCAGCGCTCCGACCTCGAGAAGGTCGCCGGCGGCGATGCCAAGGCGGTGCAGCGGGCCGTCGCTGAAGGCGGCGGCACGATCGAGAACCCGACCACGATGGAGGAGCCGCAGCTTTGGGCCGCCCTCGCCGTCAAGCCGATCGACGACGAGGCGATCAAGGCCCGCAGCTCGATCTGGGACGCGAGCCGGCGCAGCCAGAAGCTCGGCTGGGTGGTGATGCTGCTGATCTTCCTCACCGTGCCCTCGATCTACCTCTTCGAAAGCTTCGTGCCGATCTTGATCGGCGGGCCGCTGATCGCGATCGCGGCGATCTACGGCAGCGTCCGCGCCCTGGCGCCCGGCGGCGAGATGGACCAGGGATACGAGAAGGTCGGGCTGGCGATGGCGCCGCTCGGACTCGAGGTCACGGAGCGGCCGAAGGTCAGCATCGAGACGCGGGAAGCGACGACCGGCCGGGTTGGCCCGAAGCTCCACGGCGCCCTCGTGCTCAGCGGCGAGCGCCACGGCCGCCCGGTCTCGGTGCGGATCGGCAGCGGCGAGACCAGCCCGCGCACGGAGGTCAGGGTCGGCCTCGCGACCCCCGCGTTCGAGGCAAAATCGCGCGACGGAAAGGTGCGTCCCGGCGACGACGTCCCCGCCCCGTTCGCCGCGGCCCTGCAGGCCATGCCCAACTCGACCCGCTGGAAGAAACTCACCGTCGAGGGAGGCTCCGAGGGCATCGTCGTCGCCCGCAAGGGGGGCGCCCAGGCCGACTGGCTCTGCGACCTCTGGCTTGCCGAGCGCCTGGCCGAAGCCGCCTGACGCGCGTCCGCTCAGCGTGGGCGCTCGACCTGCTCGACCGCGGCGTGCGTTGCCGAGGCTAGATCGGGATCGGCCAGCTCCACCCCCGGCGGCAGCTCGACGTGCAGCTCGCTGGACGGGTCAAGGCGCACTCGCAGGGCCTGATCGCTGCAACGGGAGCCGAGCACGTGACCGCCGCGGGCCCTGTCCTCGCTGATGAAATGGAGGTGGTAGCCGCTCACCTCGATTCCCTCGATGTAGTCGGGAAAGCGGAAACCGAGCATCGTCCCGGCCACGTCGCGCAGCTCGAAGACGTGCTGCTCTACGACGACCTCCGTCAGCGGCCGGTAGGGCGAATGCTGACGTGGCACGGAGCGGGCTCGGACCAGGTCGAAGCGTCCGTCGATCCGGACCGCACAGGAAGCCGCATCGGCGGGGAGCAGCTCGTCCAGCCATGCGAGCAGCCCGTCGTGGTCGAACGGGCCATCTCGGGCCACGTCGATTGTCGGCTCGAACCTGGTCACCACCGCAAACGGCGTCCGCTCTGTCCCGTCCACCTCGCCGACCGCCCCGTCCACGTCCGCCCGGTAGAAGCGGCCGTCGAGCGCGATCATCTCGCCGTCGAGCCCGTTCAGCGTCCCCAGTCCGAGGTCGCCATGCTCGGCCAGCTCGGCGAAGGTGAGGTCGCCATCGTAGGCGCCCTCCAGCAGCGCCCCGATCGTCGAGGCCTGAAAGAGCACGTGCGCCTGCCGCTCGGCGTGCAGTTCCGCCTCCCGCAGCGCCTCCACGTGCAGCGACCTGATCCAGCGCTCGTCCAGCACGCCGCCACTCTCCCAGGCCACTCCCCAAGGGGGTGTCTGACTTAACGGGGTCATATGCACCCATAAACTCAGACACCCCCGATGCTGAGACGGCTGATGCAGACGACGCCTGGCCGCCTGGCTCTGCTGGTGTCGGTGGTGGCGCTGGTCCTGGTCGGCAGCGCCGCGTTCGCCCACTACGTCCTCGGGCAGTTCGGCGACTTCGGCGAGGCGCTGTGGTCGGCGGTCCTGCACGTGCTCGATCCGTCGAGCCTGCACGACGACGGCGACGCGGCCGAAAGGGCGATCGGCCTCTTCCAGGTCGTCACCGGCCTGGTCCTCCTGGTCGGGCTGCTCTTCACCTTCGTCGCCGAGTCGTTCGCCAGCTCGCTGGAGCAGCTGGGCCAGGTGGATCGCCCGGTGCGCGCCCGCGACCACCTGCTCGTGATCGGCGGCACCGACCTGATCGAGCTGGCGACCTCGGCCGCCGTGCAGGCCCAGCAGAAGACGGGGCTCGACCGCCTCGTCCTGCTCGCCCCCGAGTCGGCGCGCGACTCGCACGCCCAGATCCGCGAGGAGCTGGAGGAGAGCAGCGGCGGGATGAAGACGGAGCTGGTCTTCGGCGACACCGCCGGCGACTCCGGCTTCGAGCTCGCCGCGGCCGAGCACGCCCGGGCGATCCTGGTGATGCGGTCGAGCCTCGGCCCGGCGCCGGCCGAATCCTCCGACGTCGAAGTGACCCAGAGTGGCCTCGCCCTGCTCGACTACCTGAACGAGCACGGCGCGAAGCCGGAGGTGAGGCTGGTCTTCCGCCGCGGCCGCAACGTCGACGCCAGCTGGGAACTTTTCCCCCACGACTGGGACGCGATTGTCGCCGACCGCACCGTCTCCGCCGTCCTGCGCCTGGCGATCACCCGCCCGCCGGCCCTGGCCGGGCTGCCCGGTTGGGTCGCCGAGCACGGTGAGATCGGGCCCTTCGCCGAGCTGGTCGACGCGGCCTGGAAGGCACGTGACGGCGGACCGCTGCGCCTCGCGATCGTCGGCTGCGGGATCAACGCACCGGCCCTGATGGAGGACCTGGCCGAGGCCGGCGCCGAGCAGTTCGCGGTGACGATGGTCGCCCCGCGGGAGGCGTTCGACCGCTACCTGGGCAGCACCGAACCGTCCGGGGTGAAGATCCACTTCGTCGAGGAACGGGCCAACGACCCCGACCACCTGCCCCGCACCCTGATCGAGTCCCGTCCGCATGTCGTGCTCGTCACGCCCAGCCCGATGAGCTGGGACCAACGCGCCTCGGACGCCGGCGTGACGCTCTCGCTCCTGCGAGTTCTGCGCACCGCCGGCGGCCGCGACCTGCCGGTGCTGGCCGAGCTCTTCCTCACCGAGTCGACCCGGCGGCTGCCCACCGACCGGCGCCTGTTGGCGATCTCGACCCTGCGCTCGGTCGCCACCGCGGTCGCGCTCAGCCTCTTCGAGCCCGAGCGCGCCGCGGAGCTGGAACGCCAGCTCGCTGCCGGCGCCGCCGATCATTGAGAATCGACGCATGGCGGCGATAGAGCTCCGCGGCGTTGTCAAGCGCTTCGGCCCGATCACGGCGGTCGACGGGCTGGACCTCGAGGTGCCCGAGGGCATCTGCCTCGGCCTGCTCGGACCCAACGGCGCCGGCAAGTCGACGACGATGCGGCTGCTCACCGGGCAGGCGATCGCCGACTCCGGCGAGCTGCGCGTGCTGGGCCACGAGCTGCCGGGCGACGCCAAGGCGGCCCGGGCCGAGATGGGCGTCGTCCCCCAGCTCGACAACCTCGACGTCGACGTCACGGTCGAGGACAACCTGGCTGTCTACGCGCGGCTCTACCGGGTCAGGGACGGCGGCGCCGCCGTCGACCGCGCGCTCGACCTGGCCCGCCTGCGCGGGCGCCGCCGCGAGGCAGTCGACAAGCTCTCCGGAGGCATGCGCCGGCGCCTGCTGCTCGCCCGCGGCCTCGTCCACGAGCCGCGCCTCGTCCTCCTCGACGAGCCGACGGTCGGGCTCGACCCGCAGATCCGCACCGAGCTCTGGACGCTGATCGGAGAGCTGCGCTCGCGCGGCACGTCGATCCTGATGTCGACCCATTACATAGAGGAGG
>DASSMU010000051.1:0-11887 GCA_035701465.1 Solirubrobacterales bacterium | reverse complement strand
GTGAGGAAGAACTGCTGCGCCGTCACCGATTTGCCGGTGCTGCCGGTGCCTCCGGATTCCGTGGAGCTGCTCGACCCGCCTCCCGTGGTGGGGTTGGCCGTCGCGCTCGGGTCGACCGCCTTGGACTGAACTTCGACGTAGCCGCGTTCGGCCGACTGGTTGCCGGGCGTGTCGAGCTTGGCCGCGACGACGATCTGCTTGTAATCCTGCGGTCCCGGACAGTAATCTTTTTTGCCTTCTTCGCTTTCCGGGCACTTGCTGTCGTTGCGCCAGACGACGTAGCGGTAGAGCTCGCCGGTCACGTCGCCGTCTTTGAAGGAGATCGGGCCGGGCGTGACGAGGCCGCCTTCTATGGGTTTGCTGCTGCCGTAGAGAGAGCCACCGTTGACCACCATGGTCGCGTATTCTTTGGGCGGTTCGCGCTGCAGCGCGAACGTCCCGTTGACCACACGGCTATTGGGGTTGAGCGTGCTGGTCACGTGGCTCGGGGTCGTCGTCATCGCCAGCTGTTTGTAGGTGAGGCTGTGCAGCTTCTCCATCTCTTCCTGGGCTCGGTCGAGCGCCACCTGGGTCTGCTTGGCCCGCTGCCCGTTGCGAACCGCCGAGGCCATCACGCCGAAGGTAGCCAGCGCGGCCAGGGTCAGGATCATCGCCGCGATCAGGACCTCGACGATCGTGAAGCCGTCCTCGGTGTTGCTTCTCTTTCGGGCACGCATGATCAGTAGGAGAGGGTCGCGCTGCGCAGGCTGGCGCCGTCGGAGACCGTCAGGGCGCCGCTGCCGGCCGGGTTGGGGACGTGGAGAGTGACGCCGACGTAGGTGGGCGTCGTCGTGGCGGCCGGGCCGCATTTGGTCGGGTCGGTTTCGGTGCTGGGGACGAAACAGAAGACGCTGGAGCTGTCGATGCCGGTCGCAATGGTTTTGGGGGTGCCCGTGAACGTGCCTTCTTTTGCCTCGACCCGGGTGCACGAGGTGGTCGTGCAGGTGTAGGTCACCTGGCATTTGATCGAGGTTGCGCTGGAGCTGGTGGGAATCGTCCCGCCGCAGGAGGTATGGCGGACGTACGCCAAGAACGAGACTTCGTTCGTTTTCGCATGCCCGGAGGTGACGCTGATGCCGTTGCGAAGCTCGCGGGTGATCCGGTCGAGTTGCCAGCGCGCTGTGGTGATGTTTTCCGCCTGCTTGCTCTGCTGCGGCTGGGCGCGCACAGCGCTGATCAACATCGCCGTCGCGCCGCCAACGACCACCAGGCTCATCGCCGTGGCGACCAGGACCTCCATCATCGTCACGCCGGCCTCGCGGTCGAGCGCTCCGAGCCGCCTGTTCAGCGCCCGCTTCATCGCGAAACCACCTTGAACCTGCGGGTCGCAGGCGCCGGCTCGGGGACGCCGATCGCGTTGACGGCGAGCACCCTGAGCACGTGCTTACCCCGGTTCAACCGCTTCAGCCGCAGCGGCGAGCCGCAGCGCTTCCAGTGCTTGCGGTCGACCTTGCAGCGGAAGCGGGTCCCCGGCTGTCCGGTCGCATCGGTGAAGCGGAAGACCGGGTTGCGCGTGCGGGTCTTCGAGGCCGGCGCGAAGGTGATCCGCGTGTGCGGGGTGACGTAGGAGACGCCGGTCCCCGAGCCGCCTTTGCCGCCGCCAAGGCCGAAACCACCACCGCCGCCGCCGGAACCGCCGCCGATACCTCCTCCTCCGGCGCCACCACCGCTGCCGCCTTCAGCTTCGTTCTGCTGGGTGTAGCTGACGGGGTTGGAGCAGAGCGAGATGAAGCCTTCAGCTTCGGCAGTTGCCCGGAATTTCGTCGTCTGCCCGGTGGGCACGGTCACTCCGATGCCGGGTTCGGCAAGCTGGGCGGCGTTGCCGATGGCGACCGGTTCGCCGGAGCAGTTGGAGGTGGTGTAGAGCTTGATCGAGGAGCCGGCTTCCGCCTGCCCGAGGATCTTCGGTTTGGTCGAAGCGGCGGGGGACGCCGGGTTGGTGCCTTTGAGCTGTGGCGGAGCCGGGCCGAGTTCGAGGTCCGGCGAGTTGCCGGTCGAGACCAGCCGCGTCACCTCTTCGCCGGGCGATTCGCCAAGATCGCGTTCGTAGACGTCGACTTCGTTGTCGCCGTCGTCGAGCGTGAAGCGCTCGATGCTGGTGAAGAAGACATGGCGCCCATCGACCGAGGCGTCGACGTAGGTGGCGCCGCAGTTGCCTTTTTTGAGCGGACAGAAGCTGGGCGAGGTCGTGATCAGGCTCGTTTCTTCTTCCGGCACGTCGCGTGCGTAGATGTCGTCTTCGCTGTCGCCGTCTTCGGGCGAGAGGACTTCGGAGCTGGTGAAGACGACGTGCGAGGCGTCGGCCGAGGCGCGGTTGAAGCGCGCGTCGGCGGCGCCGTTGCCGCAACCGCCGCAACCGGCTGCCTCACGCGAGACCAGGACGGGCGACCCGCCACCGACTTCCTGCTCGTAGATGTCGACGCGGTTGTCGGTGTCTTCGCCGGAGAGCTGCTCGGCGGTGCTGAAGACGACCGTTTCGGAATCGGCGCTGACCGCGTCGAAGGTCGAACCGCATTCGCTCGCGCAGGTGGCTGAGCTGACCAGGCTGGGTTTGCCGCCCGACCACTCGTAGACGTCATTGGCTTCGTCTTCGTCTTCAGCCACCAAGGGCTCTGCGGTGGTGAAGAAGGCATGGGCACCGTCGCCGGACGCCGCCGCGAAGCTGGCAGTCGCAGTTCCCGCTTTGCCGCCGGAGATCAAGAAGGTCGGGCCGGCGGGCAGATCGCGAGCGTAGATATCCGTCGCGGTGTCTTCGTCGCCGCCGACGAGCTGCTCGTCCGTGGTGAAGAAGACCCGGGAGCCGTCTTCGGAGCTGCCCTGGAAGACCGGCACCGCGCCGCTGTTGCCGCAGGCCGGCACGCAGCCGACGCCGCCCTCGGAGACCAGCGACGTCGTGCCGTTGACTAGGTTGCGCGAATAGACGTCCACGGCGGAGTCGGTATCGGCGCCCGAGAGCGACTCGGCGGTGGTGAAGTAGGCATGCGAAGCATCGGCGGAGATCGCGCGCAGCGAGGCGCCGAAGGCGCCGTTGCCGCAGGCAGGTGCGCACGAGGCCCCGCCCGCCGAAACGAGCTTGGTGGTTTCGGTCGTCAAATCTCGCACGTAGACGTCGACGGAGGCATCGGTGTCTTCTGAGGTGAGCTCTTCTTCGCTGACAAAGAAGACCTTGGTGCCGTCGGCGCTGGCGGCGGCGAAGCCGGCGTCGGAGGCGCCGTTGCCACAGGCCGGCGCGCAGCCGGGCTCGCCCTGGGAGACGAGCGTCGTCGTCCCGGTTTCCAGGTCGCGCATGTAGACGTCCATCTTGTGGTCGGTGTCTGTTTCGACCATCGACTCTTCGGTCGAGAAGAAGACCTTGGTGCCGTCGGCGCTGGCCTTCTCGAACAGCGCGGGATACGCATCCGTCCCGCCGGCGGGGCCCAGCGAGACCTCGCGGGTCACGTAGGCGCCCACGCCTTCGTCGAAGGAGCGCTCGTACACGTCCCGTTTCGTGTCTGTGTCTCCGGGGACGAGCTGCTCTTCGGTTTCGAAGAAGACCACTTTGCCGTCGGCCGAAGACCCCTTGTAGTTCACCGTCGCGGCGGAAGCGACCGGGGCTGCGAGAAAAGCCGCAGCGAGCACTGCCAAGGCCAGGAGCGCGAGGCCCGTGGCCGGCAGCATCGTTCGTGGTGTCGGCAGAGCCGGCATCGTTGCTCTATCGGCCGGATTCGGCGATTCGATTAGCCCCGGCGCCAGGCTGCTGGCCAAAAGAGCGAGCGCAGGCCAAGACGATCCGCCGGCCGCTGTCAGCCGTTGTTCCAGAAGCCGCCCCGCGGACAGCCGCCGACTTCTTCTTCGGTGCACCGGTATTCGAACGAGCCTTTTTCGTCTTCCACGCTGAATGTATTGCCTCCCGCCGATTCGGAGGTGACAGTGATCGCGTACCCATCCGCTTCGCCTTCGACTTCCATTTCAGGCATGCCGCCTTCTTCCGGCAGTGTCGACTCGATTGTGTGGAGGGCTTCCTGGTCGCATTCTGCGTAGGAGCCGCTGTTTCCCGTGGCACACGTCTCCATCGCTACCTGAGCGGTGTGCACGGTCTCCTTGGCCTTGGCGTCGCCGGCCTTTTCGCGCTGGCTGAGGAACGTGGGCAGAGCGAGCGCGCCCAGGATGCCGAGGATGAGCATGACGACGAGGAGCTCGATCAGCGTGAAGCCGGCCTCGCTGTCGCCGCCGGACCGGGCGGCGATCCTGAACCCGAGTGTGCGCGCGGTTGACATTTTTGTCCCTATCGGTATCGGTCGTTCGTCTAGGTATGTCTTGGTGGCTTCTGGAGCGGGAAGACCGAAGGGCGGGCCGACGGCCCGCCCTTCGGAATTCCATCCTTGGCTAAGCCAAGCACCTAGATGACGATTAGATCAGCCGTTGTTCCAGAGTCCGTTCGCCGGACAACCGCCAACGCCACCTTCTTCACAGGGGTATTCCAGGGCGCCACCTTCATTGATGACAGAGAAGGTGTTACCGCTCGCCGATTCGGAAGTGACGGTGATTTCGTAGCCTTCTGCTTCACCCGTCACAGCCATTTCCGGTTCCCCGCCTTCTTCAGGGAGGGTCGGCTCAATCGTGTGGAGGGCTTCCTGGTCGCATTCTTCGTAGGAGCCGCCGTTTTCGGTGGCACACGTCTCCATAGCGACCTGAGCGGTGTGGACGGTCTCCTTGGCCTTCGCGTCGCCAGCCTTTTCGCGCTGGTTGAAGAAGGCAGGCAGCGCGATGGCGGCCAGGATGCCGAGGATGAGCATGACGACGAGGAGCTCGATCAGCGTGAAGCCGGCCTCGCTGTCGCCGTTGAGCCGGGCGCCAACCTTGGCCCGGAGATTCTGGACAAACATCAGTGACCTCCTATGGTCCTAATCATTTGAGCCAGAGCCCCGTCGCATGAAGCCACGTGGTGTCTGTCGACCCCGGTGGTAGCCCGGCCGACTCCCAAGGGAGTCCCGAAAGGCTTTGCGCCCCCGCCTCGCGGCGGGTTTGCCTTTGAGCACCGAGGCACTGGCAGATTCATCACGGACCCTTCATCGGCATCCATGGGGCCACCTTAATCCCCGAAACTAGGACTTCATCTCCCCAAAACTCGGGTTCCGGAGTTGATTTCCAGTGAAATCCCGGATAACCAGTCAACTTGGCGCAGCGACGACCAGGCCATGTCCTTCGGCTGCCTTCGCGAGCCGCTGGTCGTAAGTGACCAGAACGCCGATCTCATCGCGAATACCGAGAGCCGTGGCGAGGTGAAGGGCGTCGAGGCTGCGCAGGCCGGCGGGCTCCAGGGAGGTGGCGACGTCGAGCACACTGTCGTCGAGTGGGAGCAGCGCTACCCCCTCCAGCCAAGCCCGAGCGTCCGCCGCGTGCGCGACTGTGTATTTCTCGCAAGCGCGAATCGCCTCGACGGCAAGAAGAGCGCTCGACACATAGCCCTCCCACTCGGCCAGCTCCGCGAGCAGCGCATCGCGCTCGGCCTCCCGAAGCGGCAGCTTCACGTAGGCCGAGCTGTCCAGGTAGACCAGCCGGGCGGCTACAGGCGCTCCTCGCGAAGCTCGTCGAGGACCACGAGGCTGGGCGGTCCGACGGCGGGTGGAGTGTCGGAGCTGCGCGCTCGGGACAGCAGGTCGCCGACCGGCATCGTCGCTCCCCGCTCAGCCACGAGGCGCGCGATCGGCGAATCCGCCGGACCAGATGGCGTGAGCCTCGCCACCTCCCTCCCCCGCTCGGTCACGGTGAAGCTCTCTCCCTCTTTGACCTTGACCAGGTAGCGGGAGAGGTTCTGTCGCAGCTCTCGTACCCCGACGCTGTTCATGTGCGTCACAGTAGCACTTAGTCGGGGCTCAGCGGATCTTTTCGTAGAGACTGAGCAGCGGCAGGTACATCGAGACGACGATGAAGCCGACCATGCCGCCGACGAAGACGATCATGATCGGCTCGATCAGGGCTGTCAGGGCCTTGACCTTGGCGTCCACCTCGGCCTCGTAGAAGTCGGCGATCTTGGTCATCATGTGTTCGAGCTGACCGGTCTCCTCGCCGACCGCGACCATGTGGCCGACCATCGGCGGGAAGATCGGGTTCTGCTCGATCGGCCCGGCCAGGGAACCACCGCGTTTGACCGAGGCGTAGACGTCCTCCATCGCCTGTTCGACGACGATGTTGCCGGCCGTTTCGCCGGTCAGTTTGATCGCCTGCAGCATCGGCACGCCCGAGGAGACCGAGCCGGAGAAGGTTCGCGACCAGCGGGCCAAGGCGACCTTCTGGATCACGTCGCCGATCTTGAACGGGATCCGCAGGGTGAAGCGATCCCACGCCTCCTTGCCTCGTTCGGTCTTCTTCCACCTGAAGAAGGAGAAGACGGATATGGCCAGGCCTGGGATTATCAGGAACCAGTAACCGGTCAGCGCTTCGGATGCGCTGACGCAGAGTTGGGTCGGCGGCGGCAGCGCCGCGCTTTCGCCCGGGTGTTCGGAGGCGATTTCTTTGAAGACCCCGACGAAGACCGGGATCACCAGCACGACGATCGCGACCAGCACGACGACGGCGAAGCCGAAGACCAGCGCCGGGTACATCAGCGCCGATTTGACCTGGCGGCGAAGAGCGTCGGTTTTCTCGACCTGGAAGGCGATTCGGTCGAGCGAGTCCTCCAGGCGCCCCGATTCCTCGCCCGAGCGGACCATCGCCCGGAAGAGCTTGTCGAACACCTTTGGGTGGCGCTCCATCGCCTGCTCCAGCGTGCTGCCCGCCTCGACGTCGGCGCGCAGGCCTGCGGTCGCCTCGCGGATCGCGTCGTCCTGGGTCTGCTCCTCGAGCGTGTGCAGGGTGCGCAGCATCGGCATTCCCGAGGAAACCAGGGTGGCGAACTGGCGCGAGAAGACGGCGAGCTCGCGCATGTCGACGCTCTGCCAGCGCCGCCAGATGTCCTCGAGTTTGAACGGCTCGCTCTTCTCGCTGACGTCGAGGACGATCAGGCCGCGCTGGCGCAGCTGCTCGGTGACCTGCGCCTTGGACTCGGCCTCGACTTCGCCCGCGGTCGCGGCGCCGGCGACGTCCATCGCGCGGAAAGCAAATGTGGTCGCGCTCATCGCCTATCCCCCCTGGGCGTAGGCGGGTGGAGGCGCGGATGCGGTGGGCGGCTGCTGAGCCGCCGGCGTCCCGTTCCCATCGGGCGCTGCCGGCGCGGCCATCGCGCCGCCCAGGAGCCGCTTCAGCTCCTCGGGCACCGAGGCACGCTGTTCGGCCAGCGAGCGGGTGATCTTTCCGTTGCGCACCAGGCGCGCCAGGTCGGCGTCCATGGTCTGCATCCCGACCGCACCGGAGGTCTGCACCGCGGCGTAGATCTGGTGGGTCTTGCCCTCGCGGATCAGGTTGCGGATCGCCGGCGTCGGCACCAGCACCTCGGTGGCGACGGTGCGGCCCAGGCCGTCGGCGGTGGGCAGCAGCTGCTGGGTGACGATTCCCTGCAGGGCGATCGAGAGCTGGGTGCGGACCTGACCCTGCTGCTGGGGCGGGAAGACGTCGATGATGCGGTCGACCGTCTGCGCGGTCGACTGGGTGTGCAGGGTGGCGAAGACGAGGTGGCCGGTCTCGGCCGCGGTCAGCGCGGTGGAGATCGTCTCCAGGTCGCGCATCTCGCCGACGAGGATGACGTCGGGATCCTCTCGCAGGGCGGCGCGCAGGCCAAGGGCGAAGTCCTCGGCGTCGGAGCCGACCTCGCGCTGGTTGACGATCGAGCGCTTGTGCTGGTGCAGGAACTCGATCGGGTCCTCGATCGTGAGGATGTGGTCCTGGTTCTCGGAGTTGATCACGTCGATCATCGCCGCCAGGGTCGTGCTCTTGCCCGAGCCGGTAGGGCCGGTGACGAGGACGAAGCCGCGTGGTTTGGCGGCCAGCTCGCGCAGCACCTGGGGCACGCCGAGCGAGTCGAGCGCCGGGATGTCCTGCGGCACGAGGCGGAAGGCGGCGCTGACCGCGCCGCGCTGGAAGAAGCAGTTGACGCGGAAGCGGGCGACGCCCGGGATCGCGTAGGCGAAGTCGAGCTGCTTGTGAGTCTCGAAGCGTTTGCGCTGGTCGTCGTTGAGGATGCTGTAGACGACCTCGCGGGTCTCCTGACCGGTGAGCACCGGGAAGCCCTGCATCGGCTCGATCTTCCCCTTGTCGCGGATCGCGGGCGGGAAGCCGGGTGTCAGGTGCACGTCGGACGCTTTGACCTCGACCATGTGGCCGAGGACCTCGGAGAAGTCGAAGTCCATGAGCCCTAGATCGTCTCCCCGGCCCGATTCCTTGAGGCCGGCATGACCTCAAGCGGTGACACGGATGACCTCCTCGAGGCTGGTGAGGCCGGCACGGACCTTGGCGATGCCGTCCTCGCGCAGGGTGAGCATGCCTTCCTCGCGAGCGACCTTCGCGATCTCGGCCTCCGGTTCCTGGGCTACGACCATCTCCTTGATTCGCTCGCCCATCGCCATCACCGAGTAGAGCCCCACCCGGCCTTTGTAGCCGCTCTGGTTGCAGCGCGAACAGCCGACCGGCTCGTAGGCCTCGATCTCGCCGCCGACACGGATCTCGGCGTCGGCGAGCGCCTGCGGCGGCACGATCGTGCGCCGCTTGCAGTGGGTGCAGAGCTTGCGCGCCAGCCGCTGGGCAACGACGCAGTCGACGGCCGAGGCGATCAGGAAGGCCTCGACCCCCATCTTGGTCAGCCGGGCGACCGCGCCGGGAGCGTCGTTGGTGTGCAGCGTGGTCAGCATCATGTGGCCGGTCAGCGCCGCCTCGATCGCGATCCGCGCCGTCTCGCCGTCGCGGATCTCGCCGACCATGACGATGTCGGGATCGGCGCGCAGCATCGAGCGCAGGCCGGTGGCGAAGTCGAGCCCGGCCTTGCGGTTGACGTTGATCTGGTTGATCCCGGCGAGGCGGTACTCGACCGGGTCCTCGATCGTGATGATGTTCTTCTCGACCTCGTTGAGGTCCTGCAGCGCCGCGTAGAGGGTCGTCGACTTGCCCGAGCCGGTGGGGCCGGTGACGAGAACCGCGCCATAGGCCTGGTGGAAGGACTGCTCGAAGCGCTCGCGGGCCGACCCGTCCATGCCGAGGTCGTCGAGCGAGCGCTGGGCGTTGTCCTTGTCGAGGATGCGGATCGTCGCCCCCTCGCCGCGCTGGGTCGGCAGCGTGGTGATACGCAGGTCGACGCGGCGCTCTTCGATCGAGATGCTGACGCGGCCGTCCTGGGGCACGCGTTTCTCGGCGATGTTGAGGTCGCTCATAATCTTCACCCGCGAGACGACCGCGTTGACCATCCGCTTCGGCACGTGCGCAGCCTCGCGCAACACCCCGTCGACGCGGAAGCGCACCCGCATCTCCCCCTCGCCGGGCTCGAAGTGCACGTCGGAGGCCCCCTCCCCCACCGCCTGGCCGAGGATGCTGTAGACGAGCTTGATCACCGGCGCGTCCTCGGCGCTGACTTCCATGTCGGCGACCTCGCCGAGCTCGCCCTCCTCTTCCTCCGCCTCTCCTTCGGTAACCGCCTCGCTGACGGCGCTCTGCAGCGTGTTGAGGCGGCCGATCAGCGATTCGATGTCCTCCTCGGTGGCGACCGCGACGCGACAGTCGAGCGCCGTCGCGATCTGGATGTCGTCGACGGCGAGGACGTTGGTCGGGTCGGCCATCGCGACGATCAGGGTCTGCTTGTCGGCGAACCCGACCGGGAGCGCCTTGTAGCGGCGCGCCGTGCTGACCGAGATCAGGTTCGCCGCCGCCATGTCCACCTGGTATTCGGCGAGGTCGACGTGGTCGAGGCCGTAGCGCTCGGCCACGGCCCGCGCCAGCTGGTCGGCGTCGATCGCCCCCTGGTCCAGCAGCAGGCGCTCCGGCGGCTTCGCGGCCGTGCGCGCCTCTTCGATCGCCTGGCGGGCGCGATCTTCCGCCACGAAACCGAGGTCGACCAGAACGTCGGTGACGAAACCGCTCGAGCGACCCCGCGCAACCGGCGGGGTCAGGCCGGGCGTGCCGGACGCGTTGGGGTCAAGGGCCGGCGCAGTCGAGTCGCCGGATTCGGGGACCGGCCGCAGGTGACCCGGATAGTCCCGCGAGTCCATGCTCACGGGTGGTAGTCGACGGTGGGTCCTTCGTAGCCGGCGTCGATCACCGCCTGCACGACGCTCTCGCCGCTCTGGAAGCCGTAGCTGACCGAGGCGGTGGGAACGGCCTCGTGCAGGCGCTTGGGCCGGACGACGACCAGCGCCGGAACGCGACTGACGCCGACGCCCTCGGTGATCGCGGCATAGCGGGAGATCTTGCTCGCCGGCACGATGAAGGTGGCGACGTTGGACAGGGCGGAGAGGCTGGCGGTGGCGTCGGCTACGAGCTTGTCGTCGATGCCACCGTCGTGGACGAAGAGGAGGACGACCGTGTCGCCCGCCTGCCAGGCGTCATAGACGGGACGCGGCAGCGGAGCGGCGCCGGCAGAGGCCTGGCTGACCATCGCCAGGGCCGCGTCGAGGCCGGCCGGCGGCGCTTCGGCTTCGCTCGGCGCGGCTTCGCCGAGGGCCGCCGAGGCGGCTTCCGATTCGGATTCTTTGCCGCCCTTTTCGCCGCCTCCCATCGAGGACATCACGAAGAAACCGGTCGCGAGCAGCAGCACGCCGATCAAGGCGATCTGGGCGACGGGGTTGCTGTTCAGCTTCTCCCTCATACGTTCGCTTATCTAGCTCGGCAGCTTCGGCCTCGGGCTTGAGCCCCGGCGCCAATTCTTCGTACTGCGAGGGGATCAGCAGTCGGCGTTGGGCGCCAGGCCCGCCGTTGCGACGCCGCTGCACTCGACGTAGGACTGCGGCGAGTAGTACTGCGCCGTGGCTGCGGGTTCGCCCGTCGTGCCCGTGGTGGTGGTTTCTTTCCAGGGGTTGAGTTCGGTCGGCAGGATGAAGCCGCTGTCCTGCTTGACGATCGCGTTGTTGGAAAGGTGGACCGTTTTGCCGGCGATGATCCCGACGTAGACCGCGTTGTTGCTGAGGTTGATTTCGGTGTTCGGCGCGTAGAGGACGAACTCGTTGGTGCCGGTGTTGTTCGAGAATTCGACTTTGGTCGAGATTTTCGTCGACCCCAGCAGATAGAAGCCGGGCATGTTGAACTGTTTGAGCGAAGGCTGATAACCGGTCGAGGTGATGTCGGCGTTGTTCGAGATTTCGATCTGAGTAGCGCCGTTCGACATTTTGCAGTTCTCGGGGGTGTCGAAGAAGACCCTGACAGTCGCGCCGGCCGCCATGATCAGGTGCGAGTTGTTCGCCAGGGTGAGTTTGCAGACGAAGTAGTCGCCACCGCCCAGAGTAAGGGTCGCGTTGTTTTCCGTCGAGATGGTGCGCGTACTGGCGTTCCAGGGCACAGTCGTCGTCCAGGGTTCTTTTTTGTTGTTGACGGAGTATGTGTCCGACTGGCAGCCTTTCGGTTCTTTGACCGGGCTGGTTTTCGTGCACTTGACGAGGCGGAAGTTGGAGTTGTTGGTCGCGATGTCGGACGGGATGAAGCTGCTCACGGGCGGCAAGGTCACGTTTCCTTCGGTGACTTTGTAGCCGTTGCACTGGGTGCCATTGTTGCCAAATTCGACTTTTTTGCCGACGCCGTGACGAATGTTTCCACAGACGTTTCCGTTGTTGTGAACGGTGACGTCTCCGTTGGTGCCGACCCCAACCCGGGCGTCGCCGTTGTTGTCGATCTCGACTTTGTCGTTGCCGATCACGCCGTCAATTCCCACGCCGGTGGCCCAGCTGCTGCCGGATTTTTCTTCCGTTTTGGTTCCGGGGATTTCTGTTTTTTCGCCGTTGTTGAAGGTGACCTCGAC
>DASSMU010000050.1:0-14300 GCA_035701465.1 Solirubrobacterales bacterium | reverse complement strand
ATCGCTTGCGCTTCATCAATTCCTCCTAGTTGAAATTGCGAGACAAGCCGCAACCTAGGAACGCCCCTCCGGGCCGATGTCGCGATCGCGTTTAGGCGCTGTGAAGATCCGGTGGTTGACCTGTTAGACAGCCGTGAAGGGTGAACCCGCCGTCGCCGGGATCCGTATCCGGCAGGTCAGGACTGGTTGAAGAAGCCCTTGTCGATCAGCCTCGCCTTTTCCTCGGCGGAGACCTCGACGTTGCGCGGCGTCAAGAGGAAGATCTTCTCGGCGATCCGCTGCATCCCCCCGTCGAGGGAATAGGTCAGCCCCGAGCAGAAGTCGATCATCCGCTTCGAGAGCTCGTGATCGGTCGTCTGCAGGTTGAGGATGACCGGCACCGACCGCTTGAACTGGTCGGCGACCTGCTGGGCATCGTTGAAGTTGCGCGGGATGACGAGGTGGACCTGGACGTCGGAGTCGCCGTTGCCGACGGGCCGCAGCGTGCGTGTGCGCGAGGCCGCGATCGGCTCGTCGTCGGCGAAGATGTCGTCGATCTCGTCGCGGCGCGAGCGCCGGACGCTCGGCAGGCGGCGCACCTGGCCGGACTCGCGGCGACCGCCGACCGCCTCTTCGCTACCGGTTTCCGGCTCGAATTCGTCCTCGTACTCGGGGCCGTAGTCGTGGTCCTCGGCAAGGCCGAAGTAGACCAGCGCTCTATGCCATGTATCGCGTAGGGCCATGGTTAACGCGTGTTTCGGCCCTGAGAGGCCGATTCCTTTAGGGATTATGGCCCATGGCTGACGGGCTCATGCGGGATGGCCGGGCGGGTCCTGTCACGGTCTTGGTCCCACCACCCGCTGCGGGGGCGGCTTCGCCGCCTCCTCGGGGTGGTCCCCCAAGACCGTGCCACCCGCCCGGAGATGCGTCAGATGTACAGCGTTGTGCCCAAACGCACAATGGTTGCGCCCTCCTGAATCGCAACCTCCCAGTCCTGCGAGGTGCCCATGGAGAGGCGCTCAAGCTTGTGCTTTTCGGCAAGCTTCTTGAGCCGGGCGAAATAGGGGCGCGAGGCCTCTGGGTCCTGGCTGAAGGGGGACATCGTCATCAGGCCCCCCACCCGCGCCGGGCAACGCTCTAGGAAGGCTTCCAACTCCTCGGGAGCTATGCCTCCCTTTCCCTCCTCGCCGGCTACGTTGACCTCGACCAGGATCTCGGTATCTGGGCCGCCGTGCTTGCCGAGCTGCTCCAGGGCCGAGTCGGTGGCGACGGAGTGGATCAGCCGGCAGAGGGGCAACAGCTGCTTCACCTTGCGGCTCTGCAGGTTGCCGATGAAGTCCCACTCGAAGGCGTCGCCCCAGCGCTCTCGCTTGGCGATCAGCTCCTGCTGGCGGTTCTCGCCGACCAGCGTCACCCCGGCTTCGGCGAGCGCGCCCATCTCCTCGAGCGGCACGTACTTGGTCGCCGCGAGGATCTCGACCTCGGGCCCGGCGACCTCGCGCGCCCGTTCGAGTTTGGCGGCGATCTTGGCGGGGTCGAGGCCGTGGATCAGCCCCGGCATCTCAGCTGGCCTCCCCGTTGCGCCAGACCAGGCCCGCCTGGCGACCGGTCTTGCCGGCATCCCGGCGATGGGAGAAGAAGAGCTCCCGCTCGCAACCGGTGCACAACCCGCTCGCCTCGACCCGCTCGACTCCGACCTCCCGCAGGAGCCGCCCAGCCACCTCGGGCAGGTCCAGGTAGCCGACGGGCCGATTTCCGGAGCCGGAGTCCGGATTTCGGCCCATCGGCAGCGCTGTTAGTACTTCCTCGCCCACCTCGTAGCAGCAGGGACCTATGCCTGGGCCGATTGCGGCGTCGGTGGCGCCGATCGCCTCGACGCCCCGGGCGACGATCCCGGCCGCGAGGCCGCGCCAGCCGCAATGCAGCATTGCCACGCCGCCGGGACCCGAGAGCGCGATCGGGAGGCAGTCGGCAGCGAAGACGAGCAGGGCAAGTGAGCGCTCGGCGGTGACGTGGCCATCGACCTCGGGGATCGCGCTGCCGGGCTCGGCGAAGGGGCTCGGAGCCTGAGGGCCGCCGTGAGTCGCCAGCTCGGCGCCGTGGACCTGGCGGCCGATCGCGATCCGCTCGGGCTCGAAGCCGAGCGCGGCGGCGAGACGAGCACGGTTCTCGACCACCGCGTCGCGCTCGTCCTCGGTGAACACGCCGAGGTTGAGGCTGTCGAAGGGCGGCCTGCTGACACCGCCGAGACGGGTCGAGAAGGCCGCCGTCGCGCCGGGAAGGTCAGCCTCCAGCCAGCGGATGCCGTCCGCTTCACGCCACTCCATCGCTACTCCCCGCCGCCTCCAGCGCCACCGCCAGCTCCTCCTCGCGTCCACTGAGCTCGCCGTCGAGCTTGCGCCGCAACGCCTCTTTGAGGCCCCGGCCGAGGGCCGGCCCCTGAGGCACGCCAGCGGCGATCATGTCCTCGCCGTCGATCTCCAGAGCGACGTCGCGCCACTCGGCCAGGTAGCGGTCGAGCCACTCGGCGCCCAGCGCCCGGGCGAGGACGAGCTCGATCGGGTCGCGGCCCGCGGCCAGCTCCACCGCCTCTGAGGGACGCTCGGGGTGCGACTCGGCCAAGGTCAGCTCACCACCAAGCGGCCCCAGCGCCGCCCGCAGCAGGGCACCGTCGCGCGGCGCCACGTCTCTCCACGGCTCCGACGCGATCAGGCCGGCGACCCGGAAGGCCAACTCGGCACCGCCCTCGCGCAGCTCCACCAACCCCCACCCCGCAAGCAACTCGAACCCTCGCGGCGCCTCCTCTTCCCCGGCGAGGCGCAGCAACTCAGCCTCCCGGCGGTCGGCCGAGACGGTGCTCAGATCGGCCTCGCGCATCAGCACCGCCGTCTCCGGCTCCAACTCGAAGCCGAAGCGGGACGCGTAGCGGGACGCTCGCAGCGCCCGCGTCGGGTCGTCCCGGAAGGAAGCGGGATGGAGCACGCGGATGAGCCCGTCGGCAAGGTCGACCCTCCCCCCGTACGGATCGATCAGAACCGGCTCGTCGTGCAGCGGAATCGCCATTGCGTTGATCGTGAAGTCGCGGCGGGCGAGGTCGGTCTCGATGCCGCCGGCCGGGGCCACCACCGGCAGCGCACCGGGGTGGGGGTACGTCTCCGAACGAGCCGCGGCGATGTCCACCTCGTGACCGTCGAGTCCAACCTTGGCAGTGGCGAAGCGCTCGTGGGAGACGACGTCGGCGCCGAGCCGAGCCGCGAGCGCAGCCGCATCGCCCTCGACGACGAGGTCGATGTCGGCGCGCCCGCGTCCCAACAGCAGGTCGCGCACCGCACCGCCGACCAGGTAGACCGGCTCGGCCGCGGCATCCCGCACGGCGGCAAGCTCGGGGTGGACGCGGTCAAGCGCCTTGGCAAGGCTCTCCTGGGGCTCATCGACTGTCGCCATAGGTCGGTTGCCTACCATGATCGCCTCTCCGGATGGCCGAACAGCCCGACACCGAGCGCTCCGACGGCGGGCGAGCCGAGCGCCTCGCCCGCCGCGAGGAGCAACGGCGACGAGTTCGCCGGCGCCGCCTGGGCGCGGCGCTCGCACTCTGCGCGGTTGCGGCTGCGGTCGCAGTGGCGGTCGCCCTGAGCAGCGACAGCTCTTCGCGCCCCAGCGCCACGGCCGCACCGAGGCAATCCGAGACCGAAAGTCCGCAGACGAAGACCGACATCTCAGGCCTCGTCCGCAACGCGACCCCCCAACCCAACTGGAAGCCCTACACCGGCCCCGTCCCGATCCTCGAGTACCACGTGCTCGGAGCGGCGCCCGCGGGCGCCCCCTACCCCGAGCTCTACGTGACCCGACCGGACTTCCACCAGCAGATGGACTGGCTCGACGAACACGGCTACGAAGCGGTGACCCTGGAAGCGGTCGAGGACGCCTGGTACCGGGGCGGGACGCTGCCCGCCAAGCCCGTAGTGATCTCCTTCGACGACGGCTACCGGCCGCAGTTCACCTACGCCCTTCCCGAGCTGCGCCGCCACGGCTGGCCCGGCCTGCTCAACCTCAAGGCCGAAGGCTCCGACCTCTACACGAGCAACGTCGAAGCGATGATCGCGGCCGGCTGGGAGCTGGCGGCGCACACCATCAACCACCAGGACCTGACGACCTTGGGCGCCGCTGAACTCGAAGAAGAAGTAGCCGGCTCACGCAAGTTGCTGCGCCGCGAATATCACGTCCCCGTGGCGAACTTCTGCTATCCGGCTGGACAGTTCGACGAAACCGTGATCGCTGCTGTGCAGGCGGCCGGCTACACCGGCGCCACGACAGAGATCCCGGGCGACGCCGAACGGCAGAAGCCCTACGAACTAAGCCGCTTCGAGATCCTCGGCTCCAGCGGGGTCACCGGCTTGGCCGAAGACCTCCAGGGAGGGTAAGCGCTACCGCCGCACCGGGATGCCGACGGTCGCCATTCGCTCCTTGGCTTCGTGCACCGTGAAGGTGCCGTAGTGAAAGATCGAGGCGCATAGGACGGCGTCGGCGTTGCCATCCAGAATCGCCTCGTTCAAATGCTCCAGGGTTCCGGCCCCTCCGGAGGCGATCACGGGGACGGTGACCGCATCGGCAACTGCTTTTGTCAGCGAAATGTCATAGCCGTCGTTGGTGCCGTCACGGTCCATGCTGGTCAGCAGCACCTCACCGGCGCCGCGCTCGACCGCCTCCTTTGCCCATGCGACTGCCTCGCGTCCCTCTACCTTCTTTCGCCCGCCGTTGACGTAGACGCCCCAACCGCCGTCCTCGCGCTTGGCGTCGATCGCGATCACCACACACTGGGCGCCGAAGTGGTCTGCCAGCTCTGTGAGTAGCTCCGGTCGCGCTAGCGCCGAAGAGTTGACCGAGACCTTGTCGGCTCCTGCGTCGAGCACCGCCTGGGCGTCCTCGACAGAGCGGATCCCGCCACCGATCGTGAAGGGGATGAAGACGTTGTCGGCCGTACGCCGCGCCAGCTCGACGATCGTGTCGCGCTTCTCGTGCGAGGCGGTGATGTCGAGGAAGACCAGCTCGTCGGCGCCCTCGGCGTCGTAGCGCTCGGCCAGCTCGACCGGGTCGCCGGCGTCGCGCAGCCCGACGAAGTTGGTGCCCTTGACCACGCGGCCGGCGTCCACGTCGAGACAGGGGATCACTCGCTTGAGGACCATGAAGAGAGCGTAGCTAGAGGGACGAGCCCACCCCGGCAGGGGTTCCGCTTAACTTTTTCGGTGGGACGGCGCAGGGCTTGGCGCCCCAATGCGAACCGACGAAAAAGTACAAGACGCTTCACCCCTACCGGGGTGGGCTCGTCTAGCTCGAAAGCGCGGCGATGGCTTCGGCGACGGTGAACTTGCGCTCGTAGAGGGCTCGGCCGACTATTGCGCCCTCCACGTTGGGAGCGGCGTTTCGGGCTAGCGCTTCGAGGTGGGAGAGGTCGCCGACTCCGCCCGATGCGATTACGTGCGCTTTTGTAGTCGCTGCAATGCGGTTCAACTCGTCGATGGCGGGGCCCTCCATCGTGCCGTCGACCTCGATTGCGGTGCAGAGGAAGCGGGTGACGCCACGCTTGCTCAGATCGGATACGGCCTCGGCCACGTCGACGTCGCCGGTCTCGGTCCACCCTGCCAGCGAGACCTTGCCGTTGCGGCCGTCCACCGAGACGACGATTCGGTCACTGTGTTCGTCCACGGCGGTGGCCAGGAACTCGGGATCGCGCAGCGCCGCCGTGCCGATCACCACTCGCTCTGCGCCGGCGTCGAGGATCGAGGCGACCGACTCGGCGTCGCGCAGGCCGCCGCCGACCTGGATCGGACACTCGACCGCGGCTGCGATCCGTTGCACGGCATCCAGGTTCTGCGGCGCCCCGGCCTTCGCCCCGTCCAGGTCGACCACGTGGAGAAACTCTGCTCCTTCGTCCGCCCAGCGCTTCGCCGCGTCGACCGGGTCGGCGTCGTAGGCGGTCTCGCGGTCGTAGTCGCCCTGCAGCAGGCGGACCGCCTGGCCGCCGCGGATGTCGATTGCGGGATAGAGGATCACGCGGGGACGGCCGCGCAGATCCCGGCGAAGTTGGAGAGCAGCCGCAGGCCCGCCGCGCTCGACTTCTCGGGGTGGAACTGGACGCCGAAGACGTTGTCGCGCTCGGCCGCGCAGGCGAAGCGGGCGCCGTAGGCGGCGGTGCCGAGCAGGTCACCCGGCTCCGGGCTGGGCGCGAAGGAGTGGACGAGGTAGAAGGGAGTTTCCGAGTCGATCCCCTCGGTCAGTCGCGACTCCTTCTCCCAGCACACCGGCGACCAGCCGATGTGGGGGATCTTGAGGCCGGGCGCGTCGAGGACGTCGACCCCTCCCGGCAGCAGGCCGAGGCCCTCGGCCCCGCCCAGCTCGGTGGTCGAGTCGAAGAGCAGCTGCAGGCCGAGGCAGATCCCGAGGATCGGCACACCGGCCTCGCGGCGCTCGGCGACCAGCTCGTCGAGGCCCAACTCGCGCACCCCGGCCATCGCCTTCGGGAAGGCGCCGACGCCGGGCAGGATCAGGCCGTCGGCGGCGCGGACGCTCGCCGCGTCGCTGGCGATCGTCGCCGTAGCGCCGACGTGCTCGAGTGCCTTCTCGACCGAGCGCAGGTTGCCCATGCCGTAATCCAAGATGCAGATGCGCGCCGTCATTCGCTCAGGGTCCCCTTGGTCGAGGGCACGCCGCTCTCCTCGGGATCGACCAAGACGGCGACCCGCAGGGCGCGGGCGAAGGCCTTGAAGCAGCCCTCGATCATGTGGTGGGCGTTGGTCCCGTAACGGACAGAAACGTGCAGCGTCATCTTGGCGCTGTTGGCGACGGCGCGGAAGAACTCCTCGGCCAACTCGGTGTCGAAGCCCGCGATCGAGGTCGCCGGCAGCTCGGCCTCGAAGACGCAGAGGGGCCGCCCGGAGATGTCGATCGCGCACTCGGCCAGCGACTCGTCCATCGGCACCACGGCCGAGCCGTAGCGCCTGATCCCGGCCCGGTCGCCGAGCGCTTCGTCGAGAGCCTGTCCGAGCACGATGCCGACGTCCTCCACCGTGTGGTGGGCGCCGGTCTCAAGATCGCCGTTCGCCTCGACCTGGAGGCCGAGCCTGCCGTGACGGGCGAGCAGGTCGAGCATGTGGTCGAGGAAGCCGACCCCCGTGGCCGCACTCGCCTCTCCCCCGTCGAGGTCGAGCGAGAGACGGATCTGTGTCTCGGCGGTGCTGCGCTCTCTGCTGGCTGTGCGGCTCATGGTTCGACCCTAATCATCGCTGACTCGCCGTGGACGGGGAATCCCTCGGCGCGGGCGAGGACATCTACGTGTGGGGCAAGCTTCGCCGCAGCCTTGGCCGACACCTCCACGGTGGAGATCTTGCGGCGGAAGACACCCGGTCCAAGCGGACCGGAGAAGCGACCGGCACCGCCGGTCGGGAGGACGTGGTTGGAACCGGCAATGTAGTCGCCAAAGGCCGTAGCACCCCAGGGTCCGGTGAAGACGCAACCCGCCGCTGTCACCTTCTCGGCCAAATACGTAGAGTCCCCATCAAACAACTCAAGGTGCTCGGGTGCGAAGGCGTTGGCGAAATCAATCGCGTCGCTGATATCGGGCACCTGTACCAGCGCCAGCGGCGCATTGCCGACGCCGCGACGTTCCTTCGCCACTCGATCGGTCGCATCCGCGACGGCGTCGAGAATGGCCCTCTCCACAGCGGCGACGACCAACGGTCCCTCCGCGCCATGCTCAGCCTGCGCACAGAGGTCGAGTGCCGCCCACTCGGGATTCGTTTCTTCCCCAGCGACCACCATCAACTCGGACGGTCCAGCGAGGGAATCGATGCCAACCTGACCGTAAGCCGCCCGCTTTGCCGCCCGAACCCACTCATTGCCCGGACCGGCTACGACGTCGACCGGCGCGACGGTCTGCGTGCCATAGGCGAGGGCAAAAATCGCCTGCGCACCGCCCATTGCGTAAATCTCGTCGACTTCGCAGAGTGCCGCAGCAGCAAGCACCGCCGGATTGATGTGGCCTTCCTCGTCTGGCGGCGAGGCCAGCGCCACTCGTTCGACCCCCGCGACCCGAGCGGGAATCACACACATGAGCACGCTGGAGGGATACACGGCGCGTCCGCCTGGAGCGTAAATGCCTGCGGCGGCCACTGGGACCTCGCGAACAGTCACGCGATGACCCTCGGGAAGATCGACCGGCGCGGGTTCTACCAGCTGCTTTTTTGCGACAGCTCGAATGTTGGCGGCCGCGGCATCAAACGCACCCCGCAGAGACGGCTCCAGCTCGGCCAACGCCGCATGAGCAAGATCCGGGTCGACCTTGAGCGTAGTCCTAGCGCGGGCGGTCGAGTCATAACGATTGGTCAGTCCGATGACCACCTCCTCATCTGCTCTGACTTCCTCCAAGGCCTCGTCACCCCGCCCCACAACTTGGTGGAAGATCTCACTGACGTCGACATATGGCTCGAGCTTCGACGACCAGCCTCGAACCCGCGCCGCGGTTCGCATTGCACCGTCCCACTCGAAATCCTGCCGCCTCATCCCGCCATCGCCTCCCGCAGCTTCGCGGTCATCTCATCGACCTCGGCCGCCCGCAGCTTGTGCGCCACGCGGTTGGCGACGAACCTCGCCGTGCACTCGAGGATCTCCTCGCGGACCTCGAGGTCGTTCTCTTCCAGGGTGCGCCCGGTCGCGACCAGGTCGACGATGCCGTCGGCGAGGCCGATCAGGGGCGCCAGCTCGACCGAGCCCTTGACCTCGATCACCTCGACCTGGCGGCCGGTCTGCTCGAAGTGGCGTTCCGCCGTGCGCGGGTACTTGGTCGCGATCCGCATCATCCCCAGGCGGCGCTCGGACTCGCCCAGCTTCTCGTCGCCCTTGCGCCCGGCGAGGACCATGCGGCAGCGGCCGAAGCCGAGGTCGAGCAGCTCGTAGACGACGCGATCGGCCTGCTCGAGCAGCACGTCCTTGCCGGTGATGCCGACGTCGGCGGCACCGGCCTCGACGTAGGTGGGCACGTCGGAAGGGCGCATCGTCACCAGGGTGATCCCCTCGCCCTCGAAGATCAGCGAGCGCGACTCGCCGCGCACCTCACGGGTGTCTATCCCGATCGCATCGAGCACATCGAGCGTCTCGCCGAGCAGGGCGCCGCGCGGTACCGCCAGCTTCAGCGGCCCCTCGGACTTGGCGTGCCCCATGCCGGCGACCTCGACGCTCACGACCCACCCCCCGCGCGCGACTCCTCCTCGGTCTGGGCGACGTGGACCCGCTCCAGGTAGAGCGCGAACCCCGCCGCGGGAAGGTCGACGCCGAAGCGCTTGAGCAGCTCGTCGTAGCGGCCGCCTCCGCCGAGCACGTGGCCGATCGCGGGGTCGTAGACCTCGAGGATGGCGCCGCTGTAGTAGCCGAGGTCGCGCAGCAGGCCGAGGTCGATCTGCACGCGGTCGGCGACGCCGCGCGCTTCGAGAGCCTCGAAGGTCTCGCCGATCCGGGCGGTCGCGCGCTCGACCGCGGCGCCGCCCAGCGCGCTCGCCTCGTCGAGCACCTCGCGACCCCCGCGCAGCTGCGAGAGCGCCACGCAGGTTTCGACCTTGTCATCGCCTATCCCATCCAACTCCGAGAGCTCGACCTCGAGGCCGACCAGGTCGTGGGCGGCGAGCCGGCCGAGGACCGCGTCGAGCACCTCTCCCTCTATCCCGAACTCGGCGAGCAGCTGCCGGTAAAGGTCGGCGTCGCCGAGGCCGATCACGGCCCGGTTGAGCGAGGCGGCGTCGAGCGCCGCCTCCAGCACCTCGACCACCTCGGCGGTCCCCTCCGGCGCGGGGGCGCCGATCAACTCGACCCCGGCCTGGGCGAACTCGCGCATCTGGCCGCGCTGCGGACGCACGGCGCGGAAGGCGTTGGCGAGGTAGCAGAGGCGCAGTGGCGGCTCCGCGTTCGCGTAGCGACTGGCGACGAGACGGGCGATCGGCACGGTCATGTCCGAGCGCAGGGCGAGCAGGTCGCCGCGCTCGTCGAAGAAGCGGTAGGCGGAATCCGCCGTGCGCCCGTCGCCGCGCGCGAGCACCTCGTCGTACTCGATCGCGGGCGTCGAAACCTCGCCGTAGCCGCGGCTCTCGAAGACCTCGATCAGGGCGAGGTGCAGGCGGCGCAGCTCCCGCATCTCGTCGGGGAGCACGTCGCGGGTTCCGGGGGGTATCGGGTGAATCATCCGCCGGACCTTACGAGAGTGGGCGGGAAAGCCCTGTTAGGCCGGGACCTCTGAGGAGACCCGTTCAATCTGGGCGCCGAGACCGCGCAGGCGCTCGTCGATCTGCTCGTAGCCGCGATCGATCTGGCGGATGTTGCCGATCTCCGAGGTGCCGTCGGCGGCCAGGGCGGCAATGAGCATCGCCATCCCGGCGCGGATGTCGGGGCTCTCGACGCGTTCGCCGTGAAGCCGGCTCGGACCGCTGACGATCGCCCTGTGGGGATCGCACAGCGTGATCCGAGCGCCCATGGCAACGAGCTTGTCGACGAAGAAGAGGCGGTTCTCGAACATCTTCTCGAAGATCAGGATCTCGCCCTCGGCCTGGGTGGCGAGGGCGAGGGCGATCGAGGTGAGGTCGGCGGGGAAGGCCGGCCAAGGCCCGTCCTCGATCCTCGGGATCGCATCGCCGAGATCCGACTGAATGCGCAGGCTCTGGCCCGGCGGGACGAGCATGTCGCTGCCCTCGACCTCCGAGTTAAGGCCGAGGCGGCGGAACTGGCGGCGGACCATCAGCAGGTCCATCGGCTCGACGTCGCGGATCCGCAGCTCGCCTCCCGTCGCCGCGGCGAGGGCCATGAAGCTGCCGACCTCGATGTGGTCGGCGGAGATCGTGTGCTCGGCACCGGCGAGCTTGTCGCGGCCGTGCACGGTCATCACGTTGGAGCCGATCCCGTCGACCCGCGCGCCCATCGCGCAGAGCAGCCGGGCGAGGTCCTGGACGTGCGGCTCGCAGGCGGCGTTGGAGATCGTCGTCGGCCCCGGCGTCAGCGCCGCCGCCATCAGCGCGTTCTCGGTGCCCATCACCGAGGGCTCGTCCATGAAGATCGCGCAGGGAGAGAGACCGCCCGCGGGGGCGCTCAGCTCAATCCAGCGGTCTCCCTCGACGCGAGCGCCGAGGTCTTTGAAGGCGTCGAGGTGCGCATCGAGCCGCCGGCGGCCGATGAAGTCGCCGCCGGGTGGCGGCATCCGCGCCTCGCCGAAGCGGGCCAGCAGCGGCCCTGCGAGAAGGAACGAGGCCCGGATCTGCTTCGAGAGCTCCTCGTCGACCGAGGCGCCGGAGACCCCGGCGGCGCAGAGCCGGACGCTGTTGTCGGCGACCCACTCCGCCTCCACCCCGAGCCGCTCCAACAGCGCTATCTGCGCCTCGGTGTCGCGTATCCGCGGAACCCGGTGCAGGAGCAGCTCCTCCTCGCTGAGCAGGCAGGCGGCGAGGATCGGCAGCGCGGCGTTCTTGTTTCCGGCGACGGTGAGCTCGCCCGAGAGCGGCACTCCGCCTTGGATGACGAATTTCTGCATGGGTAGCGGCTAGGGTAACGGCCGCAATGCGGAGAGGCTGGAAGATCCTGATCGGCGTCGGCGTCGCCCTGGCGGTGCTGCTTGCGCTGAACACCGTGATCGTCGACCACGAAACCAAGTCGGCGAGCGTGACCGAACCCGGAGGGCGGCTCCTCAAGCTGCCGGGCGGGGAACTCGAGGTGGTCGAAAAAGGCCCGAGGGACGCCAGCCCGATCGTCCTCATCCACTGCTTCAGCTGCGCGATCAACTGGTGGAACCAGATGATGCCGATGCTGGAACGCGACCACCGCGTGATCGCGGTCGACCTGCTCGGACACGGGGGCTCGGAAAAGCCCACCTCGGGCTACACGATCCCCAACCAGGCGGACCTGATCGCGCAGGCCCTGGGCAAACTGGGCGTCCGCAACGCCGTGGTCGCCGGCCACTCGCTCGGCGGCTCGGTCGCGGTCGGCCTCGCCGAACGCTCGCCCCAGTTGGTGAAGAAGGTGATGATCGTCGACACCCCGCCCGATCACTCGGGCAGCAGCCTTGGCCTGGTCGCAAAGCTTGGCTTCGCCCCCGTGATCGGCGAGTTCTTCTGGCGCGTCAAGCCGGACTTCGCGGTGAGGAAAGGGCTTGCGGTCGCCTTCGCACCCGGCTTCGACGTGCCCGACGAATTCGTCGAAGACGTCAACCGGATGACCTACAGCTCCTACCACGACTCCCCGCAGGGCTCCGACGACTACACGAAGGAAGAGCCGCTCGACCAGCGGATGGAGGAAAGCGGCAAGCCGCTGCTGGTGATCATGGGCGCCGAGGAGCAGATCGTCGACGACCCGGCCAAAGCGCTCGCCGAATACCGCCAGACCTACCCGGGGACTGAGACGAAGCTGATCGCCGGAGCGGGCCACTCGCCCAACGTCGAGAAGCCGGCCGAGACGGCGGCGCTGCTGCTCAAATTTGCCAAGCCACCGCTCAAGAGCGTAGGATCCAAAAGGCGAGGAGGCGCCGGTTCAGTCAATGGGACCCAACGCCAACAACAGCAGTCGCAAGCTCAGAGTCAGGCCGCTAATGGTCTTGGTGCTGGCGGCGCTCACAGCAACGGCTCTTCTAACAGCCGCTAGCGCCTCGGCAAAGCCTCGCGTGCTGCGGGTCGGCACCTTCCACGACATAGCCGGCAAGTACAAGACGATCCAGGCCGCGGTCGACGCCGCCAAGCCCGGCGACTGGGTGCTGATCGCCCCCGGCGACTACCACGAACGCGGCGACCGGGTCCACGCCCCGGGAGAGGTGCCCCCAGCCGGCGTCCTGATCACGAAGCCGCGCCTGCACCTGCGTGGGATGAACCGCAACGGGGTCACCGTCGACGGGACCAAGCCGGGCTCCTCGCGCTGCTCGCGCAAGCCGGGCGCCCAGGACTTCGGGGTCACGCAGGACGGCAGCCGGACCGGCCGCAACGGCATCGTCGCCTTCAAGGCCAGCGGCGTCAGCATCGAAAACCTGACCGCCTGCAACTTCCTCGCCGGCGGCGGCGAGAACGGCAACGAGATCTGGTGGAACGGCGGCGACGGCAGCGGCTTGATCGGCATGGCGAAGTTCAAGGGGGCCTACCTGAATGCGACCTCGAGCTTCTACAACGGCGACGAGAGCGTCTCTGCCAGGTACGGGATATTCACCAGCAACGCTCGCGGGCCGGGAAGCTGGACCCAGACCTACGCCAGCAACTTCAACGATTCCGGCTACTACGAGGGCGCCTGCCGCCAGGAATGCAACCTGACGATGCGCAAGGGCTGGGCCCAGTACAGCGCTCTCGGCTATTCGGGCACGAACTCGGGCGGCAACCTGGTCGTCAAGGAATCGGAGTTCGACCACAACAAGGACGGCTTCGATACCAACAGCCAGAACAACGACGACGCGCCCTCGCCTCAGGACGGCAGCTGCCTCGAAGGCAAGACCAGCCCGATCACCAACTCGGTCTCCTGCTGGGTCTTCATGGACAACTACGTCCACGACAACAACAACCCCAACGTGCCGGGCTCGGGCGCGGCGGGATCGAGCCCGGTCGGCACCGGGATCTCGATCTCGGGCGGGCGCTTCGACACCGTGATGGGCAACAAAATCGTCCACAACGGCGCCTGGGGCCTGCTGCTGGTCCCCTTCCCCGATACCGACACGCCACCGCCGGTAGCCCACTGCGAGGGCGGCACCCAGACCGGCTCGCTCGGCTTCGGCTGCCTCTACGACGACTGGGGCAACCAGGTCTTCGAAAACGAATTCTCCGAAAACGGCTTCTTCGGCAACCCGACCAACGGCGACATCGGCCAGATCACCTTCTTCGGCGGCAACCCGGTCAACTGCCTGCGCGGCAACAAGCTCCCGGACGGCGTCTCGCCGGAATCGCTGCTGACCAACACCTGCGGCGTGACCGGCAGCGGCGAGATCAACCAGCCGCTGCTGGAACAGGTCGAATGCAACACCCAGATCCTCAGCACCAAGCCCTGCCCAGCCGGCTCCGAATACCCGCGCAAGACCGCCGTCAAGATGCACGCCCTGCCCAAGGCCAAGAAGCTGCCGACGATGCGGAAGCCCTGCGCAGGCGTTCCCAGGAACCCCTGGTGCAAGAAGCCAAAGTCCGGCTAGATGTAGTTCCTCACAACGTTGTTCATCCGGGCCTCCTTGAAGGCTGGGGGTGCTGACCACCCAGACCCAAGGAGGACACCGGATGAAGCTGCACGGTAATGCCCGCACCTGCCCGAAGAGCAGACGCCTGCTCGTAGATCGC
>DASSMU010000049.1:0-2396 GCA_035701465.1 Solirubrobacterales bacterium | reverse complement strand
TCACACGACACCGAGAGGGCGGAGGCGTCGTCCTTAACGGTGCTTGAAGGACCGCTGCTCAGGTCGGCGCGTCCCCTGCTCTTCTTCTTCCATCCTCACCTTCTCTTGCGGTAGAGCTGTTCGGCGTGCACGAGCTTCAGCCCCTAGGGGCCGAGGCGTTGATGTCGGCTTGGATATTCAGGAGCTTCCGGCTCTGTCGGTTGGGGTCGATGCGGACGACCTGCCAGGCGAGGCCGGAGCGTTCGAGGCCGCGGATGACCCAGCCGCCGGGGTCGATCTCCCAGCCACGGGGGCCGTGAAAGGCGGAGGACGGGAAGGCATGGTGATTGTTGTGCCAGGACTCGCCGAACGAGAGCCAGGCCAGCCACCAGACGTTGCGTGACTCGTCGCCGGAAGCGAAACGGCGCCGTCCCCACATGTGGCAGATCGAGTTGATCGAGAACGTGACGTGCTGAAGCAAGAAGATCCGGACCCCGCCACCCCACACGAGCCCCGCGAGGAGGCCGTACCAGCCGCCGATCAGTAGCCAGCCTGCGAGGGCGGGAAGGAGGAGCGACACGAGCACGAGGGGAAGGAACATCCGGGAGATGAGCCGCAGGCCGCGGTCGGCCATCAGGTCTTTTGCGTATTTCTCCCGGTCGGCGCGGCCGACATGGGAGAACAGCCAGCCGGTGTGGGCGTGCCACAGCCCCTTGATGCTCGCGATGGGACCGTCGCCGAAGTCTGCGTGTGGGCTGTGTGGATCTCCTGCGCGATCGGAGTACTGGTGATGTTTGCGGTGGTCGGCGGCCCAGGTCAGGACGTCGCCTTCGACGGCCATCTCCCCGAGAATTGCGAAGGCGTATCGCATTGCGCGCGATGTCTCGAATGAGCGGTGCGTGAACAGGCGGTGGAAGCCGACCGTGATGCCGAGGCCGGTCGCGAGATAACCCAGAGCGAGGATCGCGAGCTCCGTGATCCCGACCATCCGGTCCCAAAGCAGAGCAACCGCCAAGACGAGCCCCAGCAGCGGCAGGAGAATTCCGGCGAGATTGATCGCCTTGTAGGCGCCGCTGAGCGGCTGCTTCCAATCCACATCCTGAGGTGGGTCGCCCCGCGTTGTCGAAGCAGGGATTGATTTGTAGGCCTCAGCCGGGCAGACGGCTTGGCCGTTTCTATGTGCTGCTGTATCGATGTCGCCTCCAAGCGGTTCGGATGTCGATCGGCATTCGCCGATACCGGTTTCCGACCGTTTGCTGGGGGCGGAGTGGTTACACGGAGCTCGCTAGCGTCCGTCTCGCCGTCGCGGATTCCCGGGACGACCGGTAGAGAAACTCTTGCTCGCTGCCGCTTGTTTGTCCGTGGTCTCATTGGGTACAGGCTAGGAGTCGCCTCTTGGGCGAATACTCGCCACTTGGGCGAGTCGAGGGTTCCTCTGCGCGAGCGAGGGACAGAGGGGCGCCGCACTCGATGGATCGGCGACGCGTCGCCAGATGGGCGTGTCGAGGCGGGGTCGCGCCTAGCCACGGGCACACACCAACCTGTGAGGAGAGTTCATGCCAACGATCGAAGACACGATTGAGGTTCAGGTTCCGGTACGGCAGGCCTACAACCAGTGGACGCAGTTCGAGGACTTCCCGAAGTTCATGGAGGGCATCCAGTCAGTCCGGCAGCTCGACGACACACACGTCCGCTGGGTAGCTGAGATCCGTGGCGAGAGCCGCGAGTGGACGACGGAGATCACCGAGCAGCAGCCGGACGTGAAGGTCGCCTGGAAGACGACCGACGGTGAGATCAAGAACGATGGCGTCGTCAGCTTCGAGCAGGTCGGCGAGAGTCAGACGCGCGTCAACGTCCAGATGGATGTTGAAGGTGAGTCAACCGCTGAGAACGTCGCCGGCGATCTGCTGGGCGTCGTCAAGCGTCAGGTGCGCGGCGACCTCGAGCGGTTCAAGCAGCTGATCGAGAACCACGACGAGGAGTTGGGTGCCTGGCGGGGTGAAGTGCGGGACGGCGAGACGAAATAAGGAGCGAACAGGCGCGTTGATGCCGGCCTCCCCAGTGAGGCCGGCCCGCCGTGCCAGGCTCGGCGGGCACGACGCGCTTAGGCGGTCCACGGGACTCCCGAAATCGAGGTTTCGCAACGTTCCCTAGCCGGTGAGTTCGGTGGCGGTCTGCGTCTTCTCGCTAGCCGGAAAATGCTACGGGACTGGCGCCGCAGCGAACATCTACGTTCAACCGTGGCGGGGGTAAGCCTCCGCCGCGACCTCGCCGGCGGCTCCGACTTTCTCGACCACGGTGAGCTCGTCGGCGACGGCGACGATTCGTTCGGCGCCTGCCTCGACAGAGGACTGCTCATGGCCTGTGAGGTTGAAGAAGCGCGTGGGGTGTTGTCGGATTGCTTCGTATTGGTCGAA
>DASSMU010000048.1:0-3982 GCA_035701465.1 Solirubrobacterales bacterium | reverse complement strand
ATGCAATCCGATTCCTGCGCGGGCGTAGCCCGCGCACCTCATCTCGGCGCTCCGCGCCATAGGCGCGGGCGACGTCAATTCCCGCAGAGGCCCGCCCGCCATCCCCCTACGCCCCCAAAACTGTCGGCTGGCGGCGCCTCTGGACCCTCGGCTCCTCGACCAGGGCCGGCCGCAGGACGCGCCGGATGAGCAAATAGGTTGGCCAGCCGAGGAAGAACGCGTAGACGCTCTTCAGCAGCATGTCGCGGACGACCAGGATGCTGACCGGGGCATCGATGCCGAACAGCAGCTGCACCGCGGCGAAGCCGAACTCGGCGACCAGGGTCAGGGCCATGCAGAGCAGCGCTGGGACCAGCGTGTTGTGGATCTCGAAGCGCTCGCGGAAGAGGCCGGCCAGGTAGCCGATCCCGAGCAGCACCAGCGAGCTGATTCCGAGCGCCTCGACCAGCAGGCAGTCGACGAAGAAGCCGATCGCGAAGCCGCTGACGGCACCGGTCAGGCTGCCGCCGAGCAGCCCGAGGCAGACGACCAGGGCGGGCAGCACGTCGGGACTGACGTGGAAGAGTTCGACCCGGGAGAAGAAGGAGAGCTGGAGCAGCACGCCGAGCATCCCGATCGCGATCATCCGGGCGAGGATCTTCGGTGTCAGGATCATCCGCGAGAGCCCCCTGTCAGCACCTGCACGAGGTCGAGGTTGCGCAGGTCGGCGAAGGGCCGCACGTCCACCTGTTCCTTTGCCTCCTGGCCTTCGATCGGGGCCTTGGTCACTTCTCCCAGCGGCAGGCCCGGCGGGAAGAGGGGTGTGTGCCCCTGGAAGCGCCAGCCGGCGGTGACGATGGTCTGGCCGCCGTGGACGAGCTTGGTCGAGTCGATGAAGTCCAGGATCAGGTCTTCCGGGTTGCCGACTTCGGGCTTGACCACGCCCTGGACGCCACTCGGCACCACCTTGCCCGAGATCGCGCTTTCGTGGTCGGTGAGCAGCATCACCTGGGAAGAACCGCCCTCGACCGAGACGATGCGGCCGACCACGCCGTCGCCGCTGATCACCGGGTCGTCGACCCGAACGCCGTCGCCGCTGCCGACGTCGATATTCACGCTCGAGCGCCAGACCGTCGGCGAGCGGGCGATCACCCGTCCGGTCACCTCCTTGTAGGCCGAGGAGGCAAGCGCCGGGCCGCGGTCGAGCTCCACCAGCTTGCGCAGCTGCGCGTTTTCCTGCAGGGCCTCCTGGCCCGCCACCGCCTGGGTGCGCACCGTCACCAGTTCCGACTTGAGACGGCTGTTTTCACCGCGTGCGTCGAAGGTCTTGTCGAACCAGTCGACCAGGTCGCGGGCCGGCTTCAGGGCACGGTCGGCAACCGACTGAACCGGGCTGAAGATCGTGCTGACGCCGCTCTGCAGGCCACGCGACCCCTGGTAGGTGAGGGTGAGCAGCACAAACGAGCCGACGATCAGTAGTGCGAGCACCGCCCTACGGCGGCGTACTTGCTTTCGGTACACGGGGAAGACCTAAGTTCGGGGCTTGAGATGAAAGGAACCTAAGCAAGTCGCCTGGTCCCGGAATTCCGCTTGCCGGCGCGATGGATGGCCTCGAACTCCTCAAGTGAGAGGCCCGAGCCAACCGCCACGCAGGTCAGCGGTGACTCTGCCAGTTGACAGGGCATCTGGCACTCGTCGCGGAGGCGCTGTTCGAGTCCTTGCAAGAGCGCGCCGCCGCCGGCGAGGGTGATGCCGCGATCCATGATGTCACCCGCCAGCTCCGGCGGGGTGCGGTCGAGCGTGTCCTTGACCGCCTCGACGATGTGGCCGACCGTTTCGTCGAGTGCCTCGCGTATCTCTTCCGAGCCGACCACGATCGTCTTCGGCAGGCCGGATATGAGGTCGCGGCCGCGGATCTCGACCCGCACCTCCTCGGACAACGGCGAGGCCGAGCCCGCCTCGAGCTTGACCTCCTCTGCCGTCTGAGTGCCGATCGCCAGCTTGTACTCGTGTTTGCAGTGGTTGACGATCGCCTCGTCGAGCTCGTCGCCGCCGATCCGGATCGACTGCGAGACGACGATCCCACCGAGCGATATCACCGCCACCTCGGTGGTGCCGCCGCCGACGTCGACGACCATCGAGCCGGTCGGCTCGGCCACCGGCAGGCCGGCCCCGATCGCCGCCGCCATCGGCTCCTCGATCAGGTAGGCCTGGCGCGCGCCGGCGGAGAGGCAGGCCTCCTCGACGGCCCGCTTCTCGACCCCGGTGACGCCCGAGGGCACGCAGACGACGACGCGCGGGTGGGCGAAGCGGTTGGAGTGCACCTGCTTGATGAAGTGGCGCAGCATCTGCTCGGTGACGTCGAAGTCGGCGATCACCCCGTCCTTGAGCGGACGGATCGCGGTGATGTTGCCGGGGGTCCGGCCCAGCATCCGCTTCGCCTCGACGCCGACCGCGTGCACCTGACCGTTGTGGGAGTCGATCGCCACCACCGAGGGCTCGGAGAGGACGATGCCGCGCCCACGCACGTAGACGAGGGTGTTGGCCGTGCCCAGGTCGACGGCCATGTCGCGGCCGCCTAGTCCTCTGAGATAGCTGAAAACACCCATGTGGATTTGGGGACTGCCCGAAATCATCCCAAATAGCGCAAATGGGACCTAAATTTGGTCAGCTTCGCTCAAAAAGCTCCGGCGCCAGCTCGAGCAGCAGCCCCACCGGCAACCCGACCACGTTGGAGACGCTCCCCTCGACCCGCTCCACCAGCGTCGACCCAAGCGTCTGGATCGCATACCCGCCCGACCGTCCCTCCCACTCGCCAAAGTCCACGTAGCGCTCCTTCTCGCGGTCGCTGAGGCTCTTGAAGGTCACAGTCGTGCGATCGAGTCCAGACCGCTCCTCTCCGTCGACGAGCACCACGAGCCCGCTCAGGACTTCGTGAGCCCGGCCCGACATCAGATCCAGATATCGCCGCGACTCAGCGGCATCGGCAGGCTTGCCCAGCGCCTTCCCGTCGAGCACCACATCCGTATCGCAAGCCACCACCACCCCATCGCGCTCCACCGCTCGAGCCTTCAACCGGGCGTTCTCGAGCACCTCGAGCTCAGGATCCCCGCCCGTCAGCTCCTCGACTCCGGGTACCACCACCTCGAACTCGAGCCCGAGCTTCCGCAGTATCTCGGCTCTCTGGGGCGATCCGGAAGCCAGCGTCAGCTTCATGCGTCACTGCCGGGGGGTGGCGCCGATTTGGGGGACCACCCCGAGGAGGCGGCGCCAGCCGCCCCCGCAGCGGGTGGTGGTTCCAAATCGGCGACAGGACCCGCCGGCCCTACAGCTCCGGGAACCAGATCGCTATCTCCCTCTCAGCGGACTCATCCGAATCCGACCCGTGAACCATGTTGAAGGTGACCTCCAGAGCAAAGTCCCCGCGGATCGACCCGGGCGCGGCCTCGACCGGATTCGTCGCCCCGATCAGCTGGCGCGCCGCCGCAACCGCTTCGGTCCCCTCGAGCACCATCGCCACCAGCGTCCCCCCGGTGATAAAGGAGACCAGCTCGCCGAAGAAGGGCTTCTCGGCGTGCTCTTCGTAGTGGCGGTTGGCGATCGACTCGTCGGCCTGCATCGTCTTCAGCGCCTTGATCCGCAGTCCCTTGCGCTCGAAGCGGGCGATCACCTCGCCGGTCAGGGCGCGCTGGAAGGCGTCAGGCTTTACGAGGATCAGCGTCCGGCTCACGGGCGGGGCTCCTTTGGGGTCGTTTGGGGGGTGCGGTGTCTTCGTCCTTCTGCGGTGTCGCCGACTCTTTCGGCGCGGCCGGCTCTTTCGCTTGGGCGCGGGCGGGCGGGCGGCGCTTGGGGCGCTCCTCCCCCACCCTTTGCTCCTCCCGTTTGGCTCGCTCCGGGCTCGCGGCGGCACGCTCGGCCCGCGGCTCGCGACGTCCCTCGGCCGGGGTTTTTTTCCGCCGCGGCCGCTCGGCCAGGGGGCTCTCGCAGTAGGGGCAGAGAGCCC
>DASSMU010000047.1:0-7350 GCA_035701465.1 Solirubrobacterales bacterium | reverse complement strand
GCGCCTGCAGGCGCGATCGTCACCGGCCAGGCCTACCACGTCGTCGGCACCTACGACGGCACCACCCAGCGCCTCTACATAAACGGCGCCGAAGTCGCCAACGCACCGCTGACCGGTGCAATCACCACCAACACCAACGCGTTCGACATCGGCTCCTGGAACGAAGGCTCCGAGGACTTCAACGGCACGATCGACGAGGTCGCGGTCTACGCCGGCGCGCTCTCGGCGGCGCGGGTCGGGGCTCATTACGAAGCGGGGTCGAAAGTGGCCAAATCCGTCGCGCTCTCCGGCCTTGGCCCCCTGCCGACAGGGTCGAAGCTCGTTTCCAGCGAGGGCTCGGGCACCGATCGCTACTCGATCGCGAGCCCGCCGACGTTCGCCTACTACTGCCGGCTCCACTCGCTGATCGCCCTGCAAGCCCCGGATCCGACTTCTTGGCCTCCACACCGGACCTGATCAAGACCGCGGTCGAGCGGTTCCAGGCTGAGGTGCCGGCGCTGGCGAACCTGAAACTGGTCTTCGGCCTGGAACTGAAGGCCAAGCACGACATCCAGCTCTACCGGGTCGAGGTGCCCGGCCCGACGATCAAGAAGGACCTCTCCCAGGACGAGCGGGTACTGGTCCAGATAGACCGTCCCCAGTTCAACGACCTGGCAGAGAACGGCACCGTGAAGAGCTACCGCAAGGCATACGAGACCGGCCACATCAAGGCCACCGGCGACTCCAACGTGAAGAAGCTGATCGCCCAGGTGGTCGAACGCCAGGAGGAACGCTCCCGGCTCAAAAAGGCCCACTGAGGGCGCTAGAGCCGGATCAGGTTCTTTGCGTCGATGCCGCGGGTGACTCCGCGGAAGTCGATCACGAGCGGTGCCCTGGTGGCGACCTCCTCGTAGTCGAGGCTCGGGTGCGCGGTGACGATTGCCGTGGCATCGCAGCTGTCCAGCGCTTCCCCGAGGTCGACCGAGCTGAGCCCAAGCTCGGCGAGCTCCGGCACGTGTGGGTCGTGGTAGGAGACGTCGCCGCCCAGATTGCGCAGCAGCGTGGCGATCTTCAGTGCCGGCGACTCGCGGGTGTCGCCGACGCCGGCCTTGTAGCTCATCCCGAGGATCAGGATCTTGGAGTCCTTGACCGGCTTGCCGGCGTCGTTCAGGGCCCGCTCGATTCGCTCCACGCAAAACACGGGCTGGGCCTGGTTCATCTTCCCCGCCAGCTCGATGAACTCGGGGTAGAAATCGTGCTCGCGCGCCTTGAAGGCGAGGTAGAAGGGGTCGATCGGCAGGCAGTGGCCGCCCATGCCGGGGCCCGGATCGAAGCGCATGAATCCGAACGGCTTGGTCGAGGCGGCGTCGATCACCTCCCAGACGTCGATACCGAGCCGGTCGCAAAGCTGGGCCAGCTCGTTGACGAAGGCGATGTTGACCGAGCGGAAGATGTTCTCGAGGAGCTTGGAGAGCTCCGCCGCCTCTGGCCCGGAGAGGACGACGACCTGCTCGCAGATCAGCTCGTAGAGCTCGCGCGCGCGCTCCGAGCAGGCCTCGGTCATCCCGCCGACCAGCTTCGGCGTGGTGCGCACGGTGTAGTCGGTGCGGCCGGGATCGATCCGCTCCGGCGAGAAGGCGAGGTGAAAGTCGGTTCCGGCGGAGAGCCCCGACTCCTCGAGGATCGGGGCGAGGCGCTCGCGTGTCGTGCCGGGGTAGGTGGTCGACTCGAGCACGACGAGCTGTCCCGGCTGCAGGACTGCCGAGAGCGCCGTGCCCGCGTCGAGTAGATAGGTCAGGTCGGGCTCGCGCGAGCCGGTGAGCGGCGTCGGCACGCAGATGATCACCGCGTCGCAGGAGGCTAGGTCGGCGTGGCGAAGGGTGGGGTGGAGGCGCTCGGCGATCGAGGCCAGCGCGGAGTCCGCGATGTCCTCGATGTAGCTGCTGCCCCGTTCGAGGCTCTCGACCTTGCGCGTGTCGGCATCGAGGGCGATCACGTCGTGCCCCGCCTCGCCGAAGGCGACGGCAAGGGGCAGGCCGACGTAGCCGAGGCCGACAATTCCGATCTTCATCGGCGGGAGTCTATTCTCGCCGCGCGGACAAGGTGCAACGCTCTATAGGATGCCGCGCCGCACCCCGACAGGAGACGAGAGCGAGAAATGAGCGACGAGAAGTACGAGCTGACCACCGACCAGGCCGAGCGCGAGGCGTCCGGCGCCCACGCCTACGGCCGCTACCTCGAGGAGTTCGAGGTCGGCGCCGTCTACAAGCACTGGCCGGCGAAGACGGTGACCGAGTCCGACGACCACCTCTTCTGCCTGATCACGATGAACCACCACCCGCTGCACCTCAACGACGTCTACGCGGCGGGCTCCCAGCAGGGCCGCAACGTCGTCGTCGGCCCGCTCGTCTACTCGCTCGCCCTGGGGATGTCCGTGAGCGACGTCTCCGGCAAGGCCATAGCCAACCTGGCCACAGAAGACCTCAGCCACCCCAACCCCGTCTTCCACGGCGACACCCTCTTCTGCGAGACCGAGGTGCTCGAGGTCAAGCCCTCCAAATCGAAGCCCGACCGCGGCGTCGTCAAGGTCCACACCCGGGTCCTCAACCAGGACGGCGTCCTCGTGGCCGAGTTCAAGCGCCTGGTCCTGGTCCCCCGCAAGAACCCCGGCGAGGCCCCGAAGCCAGAGGGCGACGTCGAGTAGCTCGTGTACGACCCAAATCCGCGCGGATGCGCGGATTTGGTCACAGATTCGGCAGGTTGCGCGTACCACACGCGCGTTGGGCTCAGCCATCGTCGACTCATGCCGGAAGTCGAGCAGCGCCCCCACCCCGAACTGCATCAAATTCTCAATCTGGCAGGTAGAGAATTTGATGCAGTTCGGGGCTGTCGCGGGGAGGACCGTCGATGAAGGATCGGGAGGCGACACGGGTCATCCGTGAGCTCGCAGAGCTGCAGCACGGCGTGGTCGCGCACTGGCAGTTGGTTGATGCCGGGATCGGGCTCGGGGCCATACAGCGACGAACCGAAGGCGGCTTCCTGATCTGCATCTACCAAGGTGTCTATGCCTTGGGGCGTCGCCGGCTTGACCAGCATGGCCTTTGGATGGCCGCGGTTCTTGCATCCGGGCCAGAAGCGGTTCTGTCGCATGGAAGCGCGATGGCACTCTGGGGCATGCGGGGATGGCGTGGTCCGGTCGAGGTGCTTCGCCGGTCGGGTGGGGCGCATGCCGGCCGGCCGGAGATTCGCGTGCATCAGACGCGCGCGCTCCCCGGCCACCATGTGACCGTTGAGCGAGGAATACCGGTCACGACAGTCGAGCGAGCCTTGCTCGACATGGCAGGCCGCCTCGACGTGAGACAGCTTGAGCGCTCCCTGGTTGCCGCCGATAGGAGTGGCCACGTGCGCTGGCCAGATCTGCAGCGCCTGGTTGCGCGTGGTCGCGGAAAGAAGGGCATAGCTCGTCTGCGTCGAGTCGCGATGGAAGTGGATCCGCGGGCGGTCGATGCACGCTCACCGCTGGAGGTTGACTTTCTAGCGCTATGCCGGGAAGCGGAGATCCCGCTGCCCCAGGTCAACGTCTTCGTCGGCCCGTACCTGGTCGACTTCTTTTGGCCAGCCCAGAGGCTTGTGGTCGAAACAGACGGCTACACGTACCACCGCGACCGCCTCGCCTTTGAGAGCGACCACGAGCGCACCGTCGAATTGACCGCCGCTGGCTATGAAGTCCACCGCGCGACCCGCCGAATGCTTACCTGGAACCCTGATCCCTTCCTCAACCTCGTTCGCCGCTCTCTCCAGATGCGAACTGCATCAAATTCTCCCACCTGCCAGATTGAGAATTTGATGCAGTTCGCCCAGCGCTGCGCCTGGTCTGGGGAAGGCGGGTTAGTGGGCCTCATCGGAGGCGTGGGCCGGGGGCCTTGACTCCTCTGCGAGAGAGGTGATCTCGAGAGGCCCGTGGGCTGCCTCCTCGAGCACCTCGGTCGCCTCTTCGGCGGAGCGGGCGTAGAGCTCGACCAGCATGTGGACGACTATCTGGTCCTCGTCGTGCTTGTGGAAGCGGACGTGGGTGAAGAACTCGCGCACGCCGGCCTCGCCGAAGGCGCCGTAGGTGAGGAACTCGATCGCTTCCGGGCCGGCGCAGGTCTCGACCCGGTCTTGGTCGACCCTTACCGTGCAGGAGGCGACCCAGGGGGTGCCGGCGACCATCCGCTCCCAGCGATCCTCGATCGGGACCACGTGGTTGTCCTGGAAGGTCAGGTGGGGCTGGTCGTGCATGCAGTCGACGCACTGCACCAGTGCCTCCTGCACCTCGTCGATGCCCTCGGCGAGGGCGCCGCTGTCGGGGTCGACGCGACGGATCGCGTCGTAGTGGATCTGGATCTCGAGGTTCTGGGACCAGCAGCGGTAGCAGCGCAGCCAGGCCGAGCGGTCTCCGTTGAGGTCACTCATCGCCTCATTGTGGCGCGGAGCGGGCCTTGGCGCGGCGCCGGGCTCTCAGGCGGCGGCCGGAGCGCCGGCCCGGCCGGCGACGAGGTCGACTATCTCGCCCATGATCTTGTTGATGTCGAAGTCCTTCGGCGTGTAGACACCGTCGACGCCGGCGGCGCGCAACCGCTCGGCGTCGGCAACCGGGATGATCCCGCCGACGACGACCGGCACGTCGACATCGTTGGCGCGCAGGATGCGCACCACCTCGGGGACCAGCTCCAGGTGGGATCCGGAGAGGATCGAGAGCCCGACCACGTCGACGTCCTCTTGCAGGGCGGACTCTGCGATCTCCTCGGGCGTGAGACGGATTCCCTGGTAGATCACCTCCATGCCTGCGTCGCGGGCGCGCAGGGCGATCTGCTCGGAGCCGTTGGAGTGACCGTCGAGGCCGGGCTTGCCGACGAGGATCTTGATCCGGTGTCCGAGCTGCGCGGAGACCTCCTCTACCTTGGCGCGGATCGCCTCGAGCTGCTCGCGATCGGCGGCCGGCGCGGCGCCGCTGACGCCGGTCGGGCCCCGGTAGGCGCCGAAGGACTCACGCAGCACCTCCGCCCACTCTCCGGTCGTCGCCCCGGCTTTCGCCGCGGCGATCGTCGCCGGCATCACGTTCTGGTCGTCGTCGGCGGCAATGCGGGCCAGCTCGTCGAGCGCCGCCCGCACCGCATCGTCGTTTCGCTCCGCCTTCCAGCTCTCCAACGCCTCGACCCGCTCGCGCTCGACCTCGGGGTCCGGAGTGAGGATGCCGCCGTCGGCCCCTGCCGTCAGCGGCGAGTCCTCGGTCTCGGTGAAGCTGTTCTGGCCGATCACCTTCTGCTCGCCGGACTCGATCCGCGCCACCCGCTCGCGGTGGGACTCGACCAGGCGGGCCTTCATGTAGGGGACCGCGGCAACCGCCCCGCCGTGCTCCTCGACCACTGCCATCTCGGCGCGGGCGCCGGCGATCAGCTCCTCGACCAGGCCGTCCATCACCACCGAGCCCTCGAAGAGGTCGGGGTACTCGAGCAGGTCGGTCTCGTTGGCCAGTACCTGCTGGATGCGCAGGCTCCACTGCTGGTCCCAGGGGCGGGGGAGGCCCATCGCCTCGTTCCAGGCTGGCAGCTGGATTGCGCGGGCGCGGGCGTCGCGACTCAGCGTCACCGCCAGCGCCTCCAGCACGATCCGCTGGATGTTGTTCTCCGGCTGCGCCTCGGTCAGGCCCAGGCTGTTGACCTGGACGCCGTAGCGAAAGCGCAGCATCTTCTCGTCAGTGACGCCGTAGCGCTCGCGGCCGATCTCGTTCCAGAGCCGGCCCATCGCGCGCAGCTTGGCGATCTCCTCGATCAGGCGGATGCCGGCGTTGACGAAGAAGGAGATGCGGCCGAAGACCTTGGGGAAGTCGGCGTCGGCGACCTGGCCGCGCGCCTTCACCTCGTCGAGCACCGCGATCCCAGTGGACAGCGCGTAGGCGATCTCTTGCACCGGCGTCGCCCCGGCCTCCTGCAGGTGGTAGCTGCAGATGTTGGTCGGGTTCCAGCTCGGCACCTCGTTGACGGTGAAGGCGACCATGTCGGCGATCAACCGCATCGAGGGCTCGGGCGGGAAGGCGTAGGTGCCGCGCGAGAGGTACTCCTTGATGATGTCGTTCTGGGTCGTGCCCTTCAGCTTGGAGCGATCGACGCCGTTCTCCTCGGCGACGGTGACGTAGAGGCCGAGCAGCCAGGCCGCGGTCGCGTTGATCGTCATCGAGGTGTTCATCTCGTCGAGCGGGATCCCGTCGAGGAGTTGGTGCATGTCGCCCTTGTGGGCGACCGAGACGCCGACCTTGCCGACCTCGCCGCGGGCGAGGACGTGGTCGGGGTCATAGCCGGTTTGGGTCGGCAGGTCGAAGGCGACCGAGAGGCCGGTCTGCCCCTTGGCCAGGTTACGCCGGTAGAGCTCGTTGGAGCGCCGCGCATCGGAGTGCCCGGCGTAGGTGCGCATCACCCAGGGGCGGTCGCGCTCGGGGAGTCGGTGCTCGCTCACCCTTCCAATGATATTTGGCGAGCCCCGAAATCCGCCGTTCACCGGCTCCGGGGCCGCATCTTTCCCCCTTGCCTGTGTTTAGGCTGCCAAGATCGTGAGACCGCTACGCATAGCCGCGATCGGTGCTCTGCTTGTCGCGGCGCTGGCTTTCGCCTCGACCGCGGGGGCATCGCTGGTCGGCATCTACCGCAACGGCATGGAAGGCAAAGGCCAGCTGGCCCAGGTCGTCAAGCTGTCGGGGGCGCGCTGCGGCCGCAGTGGTTCCGGCAGCGCCTTCCTCGTTGTCGTCGGCAAGCAGACCAAGGAGTGCTCCTACCGCACGCCGGTGCTCGGCCGCGACCTCGAGATCGCCGCCACCGAGCGCCTGCTCAGCAAGACGCCGAAGGCGCTGCAGAACTCCGCCTACCTGTCGCTCGACCTGCGCTCCGGCGGCGGCGCCCGTTATCAGTTCGCCGTCTACCCGAAGCAGCGCAAGGCCCAGGTCCGCAAGGTCCTCAGCGACGGCAGCATCGTCTACCTCGACATCGAGAAGAACGTCGAAGGGATCGAAGGGATCGACAAGGCCAACAAGCTGCGCCTGCGCGCCTTCAACGTGACCTCCGGTGAAGAAAAGGGCAGCTGTCACATCCTCGCCTACGTCGGTGGCAAGCTCGTCTCGGACGTAACCGACGAAGGCGCCGGAGAACTGGAAGGCAGGGCATCGGGCTTCTCGGTCGGTTCCGCCAAGCCGGCCAAGGGCGCTCAGGCCAGCTTCGACGACGTGGTCATCCGCGTTCCGGGTCCCTTCTAGGTCATCAACCTGTGGCCTGGGGTAGGGGGAGCCTGGCCGCCCTTCTGTCGAATTGACACCCCATGCGCTTCGCGCATGGGGTGAAT
>DASSMU010000046.1:0-2801 GCA_035701465.1 Solirubrobacterales bacterium | reverse complement strand
GCGAGCTGCTCGGCGCTCGAGAGGTCTGCGACCTCCACGTCGACCTCCCAGGTCCAAAGCTCACGCGGCATCTGCGCCAGCGGCGGGATAGCCCGCTCGGCCAGGTGCCGGTACCACTCCGCCCACACGGTCTCCTCGCCGCGCCGTATCGCTGAGCCTCCCCCACCGGCGGCCGGTCTCCAGACCTAGCTTCAGGGCTGCGGTCCAAGATCAGGATCCGCGGACCTTTTTGCGGACCTCCAAATCGGTAACCTGCATGACCTCAGAGCACCTCAGGTGACCTGAGAGAGTCGTACATAACCTGAAACGCCCTCAAACCACTATTTTGAGGGCCTTGTGAGCTGCAAAGCCCGTGGAGGTTCGACTCCTCTCAGCCGCATTTAAAGCCCTGGAAATCAGGGCTTTTGTTTTGCCTGCGCCCTGAAACTACAACTGACTCGCCTGCGGCCGTCGGACTATTTCGGTCCAATTTCGCGCCTGGCAATCCGCTGACGCGGCACGAACCTTGTGCGGCTTGCTGCAGTGTCAGACAAGGAACTTCGCCGGGTCGAGAAGCCGTGGGGCCATGAGCTCTGGTGGGCGCACACGCCCTACTACGCCGGCAAGCTGCTCCACGTCGACGCCGGTCATCAACTCTCGCTCCAATTCCATCGCGAGAAGGACGAGACATCCCATCTCCTCTCGGGCCGGCTGCGGCTGACGCGCGGTCCGACGATTGACGATCTAGATGTCCCGCCCACACACCTTGTGAACAGCTGAAAGGCCATCCGGGCCCTCCAAGACGCTTGCGGTTCTGACGCCCAAGCAAGAGGAGGACCCGGATGAAGGTTCACGGTAACGCTGCCCTCGGACCAGCGGGGCGATTGGCGCTGGTGCGGGCGATCGAGTCGGGGATGACGTTGAGGGCGGCAGCTGCCGCCCTCAACGTGGCACCGGCAACAGCCCATCGCTGGTGGCACCGCTGGCTCGGCGCGAGCGAAGAGCAGCGATTCTCGGGGAGCTGGCTGCGGGACCGGCCCTGCACGCCCCATCGCCAGCCCAGTCGACTCTCCCGTGCCGAGGAGGAGCCGATCCTGCGGGCACGCAGACAGACCGGCCTGGGCCCTGGCCGCCTGGCGGGGATCTGCCGTCGCTCGCGCTCGACGATCTGGAAGGTCCTGCATCGCCACGGCCTCTCCCGGCGCCCGCGGGGAGAGCGCCAGACCTTCCGCCGCTACGAGTGGTCTCGCCCCGGTGCCCTGCTGCACATGGACGTCAAGCGCCTTGCCCGCTTCGAGAAGCCCGGCCACGCCCTCACCGCCGACAGACAGGACCCCAACCGCCGGGTTGGCTGGGAATACCTGCACGTCGTCATCGACGACCACTCGCGGCTGGCCTACGTCGAGCGCCACCCGCGCGAGGACGCAGAGACCAACGCCGGGACCCTCGAACGGGCACTCGCCTGGTTTGCCGAGCTGGGCCTGGAAGCGCCCGAGGCGGTGATGACCGATAACGCGATGGTCTACCGCCGGGCTCGTGTCTTCGGCGAGCTCCTGGCCCGCCACGGCATCCGCCACATCCTCACCCCGCCCTACACGCCGCGCTGGAACGGCAAGGCGGAGAGATTCATCCAGACCCTGCAGCGCGAGTGGGCCTATGCCCACCAGTGGCAGAGCTCGACCGAGCGGCTGCGCTCCCTGTCATCCTTCCTTCGCTACTACAACCGGCGTCGTCCGCACAGCTCATTGGGAGACCGGCCGCCGATCAGCCGTGTTCACAACGTCCGTGGGTAGGACATCTAGAGGAAGAGGAGATCAATCCTGGCCAGGCGTGGCGGGTTGAACCCGGGACCGTGCACTCGATCGAAGCGATCGAGAGCGAGACGACCAACGCGCCCTACCGACCAAGCGCACCGATGACGGAACCTGGTGTCTGCCGCCCGGCGCGGCGGAGCCAGGCGGAAGCTTTGCCCGGACGGCTATCGAGGAGCTGGCCGAGGAGACCGAGATCACCCATTGCTTCGCCATGCTCTCCTGGCGAGGGTCTGGAGGGAGAATGGCGCCCAGACCAAGCGGAGGTGACCGAAACGGAATTCGTTGAATTTGAGTGCGCCTTCCAAGCCACTCCACGCGCCGACCGCGCATGCGCTCAAGCTACTGGCGGCTTATCTAAGCTCGGACTCATTTCAGGGGCGCTGACCAACTGGATAACGCATTTTGGCCACGCGGCCATTGTCGGTTACTACAACCCACGTCGAGAATACGAGCATGACCGGAGCCGAAGAAGTGGTCGTACGCCCCGCGACTCTCGAGGACGCCGAGTCGATCTGCGGGATCTACAACGTGGCGATCGCCGAGCGGGGCTCGACCTTCGAAACCGAGCCGCGGGTAGCTGAGGATTTCGAGAGGCGAGTCGATGACGCGAGGCTCCCGCTATTAGTGGGCGATGCCGGCGACGGCGTCATCGGCTGGGCAGGCCTTACCTCTTACAGCAGCCGCCCCTGCTACTCCGGCATCGGCGAGTGCAGCGTTTACGTCGCCGTCGATGCGCGAGGTCGCGGGGTCGGTACGGTGCTGACCGAGGCGCTCGCCGTCGCAGCTGAAGAGAGCGGCTTTCACAAGCTGGTCGGAAAGATCTTCACCGACAACGTCGCCAGCGTCCGCTTGGTCGAGCGCTGCTGCTTCACCTCGGTCGGGCTGCATCGGCGCCACGGACAACTTGATGGCCGGTGGCGTGATGTGTTGGTCGTCGAGCGTCTACTGGCTATTCCTTGACGTAGGGCCTACTTCCGCTTCGTGACTGAGACGAATGGACGAGCGTGA
>DASSMU010000045.1:0-13912 GCA_035701465.1 Solirubrobacterales bacterium | reverse complement strand
GTCAAGGTGATCAAGCGTCGCGCCTACGGACTGCCCCGCTTTGAGAGCTTTCGAGAGCGGGTGCTCGTAGCATGCGGCTGAAGGAACCACGACGCGCCTTCCCCGCTTAATTTGCGAGAACCAACTTTTTCGGTGGGGCGGGGATTGGCTTGGCGCCCCGATCGGATCGACGAAAAAGTACAAGACGTTCCAGCCCTCCCCGATTCCCGCCGCCCAACACGCCCATCGAAGCTTTTTCGCCCCCAAAAAGATCCCACGATGCTCGTGGCGCAGGGGAGAGGCCCTGCGTGTCGAAGCGGCATCCATGTTCGTGCGCAAGAAGAAGACTGCTGCCCGCCGTAAGCCGAAAGCCAAAGCGAAAGCTCGGGGGGGACCCAAGCTTCATATGCCGCGGGCCTTGGAGCAGCGGCACTTGGACCTGATTGGGCTGGTGCTGATTGCCGCTGGCGTTTATCTCAGCTTCGTGCTCTTTTTCGGTTGGGAGGGGGGCAAGGTCGGTTATGGGCTTGAAACCGCGCTTACCTACCTGGTTGGGGAGGTTGGGGCTCGGATCTTCACCGTCTTGATGCTTCTGGTTGGGGGGCTACTGGTCACCGGGACTTCGATCTCGACCCTGGTGCGGGGGATTGGGCGGGGATTGCGGCGCGTGTTTCTCGGCAGTCGCGGGGTTGCGCAGACCGCTATCCAGAGCCGGCGGGACCGGCCCGAGGAGAAGACCTTTGCCTTTGAGACCGAGCCTGGACCTACGGATGTGATGAGCGCCTATCCGGAGGAGGACGAGGTCGAGCCGACAGTGGCCTTGATCGAGGAGCCTGAGGTCGACGAGCCCGCTACGCAGGACTTCGATGCGGAGATTGCGGCGATCGAGGCGGAGGAAGACGCTGCGGCGCCTGAGGTCGATCCTGCTGCGGAGCAGGTTGCCCTGACGCCCCAGGGGAACAAGCGGGGAGTCACGACTTCGGAGGAGATCGACTACCGGCCGCCTCCCGCCAAAGCGCTGGAGAAGGGGCGCGCCGACAAGGGCGTCGACCCGCGCGACCACGAAGCCGTCGGCCGCAAGCTGGTCGAGGCGCTGGGGCATTTCGGCGTCGAGGCCAAGATCGTCGGCATCGTCAGCGGCCCGCACGTCTCCCGCTACGAACTGCGGCTGGCGCCGGGCACCAAGGTCAAGAAGGTCACCGAGCTGGCCAACGAACTCGCCTACGCGCTCGCCTCCACCGACATTCGCATCTTGGCGCCGATCCCCGGCAAGCAGGCGGTCGGGGTCGAGGTGCCCAATACCCGCCGCCGCATCGTCCGCCTCGGCGACATCTACGCCGGTCGCCCCGAGAAGACCTCGCCGCTGGTCGCCTGGCTCGGCAAGGGGATCGACGGCAACGCCGTCTGGACCGACCTGGCGAAGATGCCCCACGTGCTGGTCGCCGGCACGACCGGCTCGGGCAAGTCCGGCTGCGTCAACGCGATCCTCTCCTCGATCCTGATGCAGGCCTCGCCCAACGACGTCCGCCTCGTCCTGGTCGACCCCAAGCAGGTCGAGCTCAACCACTACGAGAACGTGCCGCACCTCTTGACCCCGGTGGTCACCTCACCACGCCTGGCGGCCAACGTCCTCGCCAACCTGATCGGCGAGATGGAGAGCCGCTATGGGATCATGGGTGAGGCGCGCTGCCGCAACCTCGGCGAGCTGAACCGCGCTCGTGCAAAGGCTGGAGAACCGCCGCTTCCCCACATCCTCTGCGTGATCGACGAGCTCGCGGACCTGATGATGGTCTCCCCGGCCGAGGTCGAGGACTCGATCATCCGGCTCGCCCAGAAGTCGCGCGCCACCGGCATCCACCTGGTCCTGGCGACCCAGCGCCCTTCCACCGACATCATCACCGGCACGATCAAGGTCAACATCCCCGCCCGGATCGCCTTCGCCGTCTCCTCCCAGACCGACTCACGGGTGATCCTCGACCAGGGCGGGGCGGAGGCGCTGCTCGGCCAGGGCGACATGCTCTTCCGCGGCGCCGGCACCTCGAAGCTGCAGCGGATCCAGGGCGCCTTCATCACCGAGGAGGAGATCGCCAAGATCACCGGCCACTGGGCCAAGCAGGGCGAACCCGAATTCGAGGCCGAGCTGCTCGAGGTCCACGGCGAGCAGGGAGTCGAAACCGAGGGCGACTTCGATCCCGACAGCGACGACCTGCTCGACGAGGCGATCCGCGTGGTCGTGGAGACGGAAACCGCCTCGGTCTCGATGATCCAGCGCCGCCTGCGGGTCGGCTACACACGGGCCGGCCGCCTGATCGACATGCTCGAGCGCCGCGGCGTGATCTCCGGCTACGAAGGTTCCAAGCCGCGCCAGGTTCTGGTCACCCAGGCCGACCTGGCCCGTCGTGGGTCCGGCGGGGACGCCGCGGATCCCGAGATCGAAGCTCCCGCGGCTGTGCCCGAGTAACCAGCCTCGCCAATCCGTTCGGCAGCCGCGACCCCGGGTAGGACAATGGGTCGATGGCCAACGGAGTCGGCCCAACCCTGCGCGAGGCACGCAAACGCCGCGAGGTGGAGATCGCGGCGGTCGAGAAGGCGACTCGGATCCGCCCGCGCTTCCTGCGCGCGATCGAGAACGAGGAATGGGACGTGCTGCCGGGCGGCGTCTACACCCGCGGCTTCATCCGCACCTATGCCGCCTACCTCGGCCTCGACGGCGATCGCCTAGCCGAGGACTTCCGCCGCGAAGTCGAAGGAAACGGCACGGACAGCAGGGCAGGCGCCGAGCCCGCCACGGCGGCCACGGGTCCACCGGGGAGGCGCCGCTCGATTCCGTACGCCGGATGGCTCGCGGTCGCGGCGGTCGTCCTGGTGGGCGCGCTTGCGATCGTCGCGCTGCCTGGAGGAGGAGGCGGCGGTGGAAGTGCAACCGCTCCGCGGCAGGGGAACCGGCTTCGCTCGGCCGGGGGGCATCCGGGGAAGACACAGGCGACCCAACCGCAGACCAGCGGCGTGTCCGTGCGCCTCTCCGCCAACGCCGAAGTCTGGGTCTGCCTGCTCGCCGCCTCGGGCAGGCACCTGGTCGACGGCCAGATCCTCGAAACAGGAGCGGTGGAGGGACCGTTCCACTCCGGTAGCTTCACCGTCTCCTTCGGCAACGGGGAGGTAGCGATGCTCATCGACGGCAAGGAAGCTGAAATCCCGGCGACGTCCAGCCCGATCGGCTACTCGATCGACCCCTCGGGCACCATGACCCGGCTGAGCGAAGCGGAACGGCCCACCTGCGCATGAGCGAGCTTCGGGCGGGGATAGTCGTCACCGGGACTGAGGTCCTGACCGGTCGCATCGCCGACCGCAACGGGCCGTGGATCTCCGAACGGCTGGCCGAGCTGGGCGTCGACGTCGCCCACATCCTCGTCGTCGGCGACCGCCCCGACGACCTGGAGGCGGCGCTGCGCTTTCTGGCGGCCGAGGGGATGGACCTGATCGTCACCTCGGGGGGACTTGGTCCGACCGCTGACGACCTGACGGCGGAGATCGTCGCCCGCTTCGCCGGTCGCGACCTGATCCTCGACGAGGAGGTGGAGGAGAAGATCGCGGCGATCTTGCGCGGCTTCGCCCGTCGTTTCAACTTCGACCCCGAGGCCGTGCGCGAGGCCAACCGCAAGCAAGCGATGGTGCCGGAGGGCGCGATCGCGCTCGATCCGGTCGGCACCGCACCCGGCCTGGTCGTCCCCGTGGACGGCCGCTTGGTCGTGGTCCTGCCCGGACCGCCGCGCGAGCTGCAGCCGATGTGGCCCGCGGCGCTGGAGACGGAGCCGGTGCGGGCGTCGCTGGAGCGAGCGACGCCGCTGCACGGCTACACGCTGCGCATGTTCGGCGTCCCTGAGTCCGAGATCGCCAAGAGCCTGCGCGAGATGGAGACGGGCGGGATCGCCCTGCCCGAGGTCGAGATCACCACCTGCCTGCGCCGCGGCGAGATCGAGATCGACGTCCGCTACCGGGAGGCGGCGGCAGGCACCGCCGAGGCGGTGAGGACCGGCCTCGCCGAGCGTCACGAGCGACACCTCTTCAGCCTCGAAGGAGAGACGATCGACTCGCAGGTGGCGCGCCTGTTGCAGGGTCACCGCCTCGGCCTGGCGGAGTCCTGCAGCGGCGGCCTGCTGGCCGCCCGCATCACCGACACACCGGGGGCCTCGGCGTACATGGCCGGCAGCGTCGTCTCCTACTCGAACGAAGCAAAGGCAAGGCTGCTCGGCGTCGACCCCGGGTTGATCGAGGAGAAGGGAGCCGTCTCGCCGGAGGTGGCCGAGGCGATGGCCCTGGGCGCACTGGAGCGCTTCGAGGCCGACGTCGCGGTCTCGATCACCGGCATCGCCGGTCCTGACGGCGGTAGCGAGGCCAAGCCGGTCGGCTACGTCTGCTTCAACGCCCGCCTCGCCGACGGCACCGCGATCGCCCGCGAGCCGATCATCCCCGGCGGCCGCGCCGACATCCGCGAGCGCTCCGCCCTGGTCGGGATGCACCTGCTCCGCATCCTGCTCAGCGGCGAGGAAGCGCCTTTGTAGCGTCGTTGGTGCGTTTTTGCCACACCCTGGTGTTGTCGCGTGCGTCGCGGCCCCTTAGCGTGGGCGGGGATGGCGAGGGAGAGACTGAAGAGTCCGCGAGCACGGCTGTTCGTGGCGCTGGACTTGCCCGATTCGTTGCGGGACGGGATCGTCGCCTGGGGGAAGAGGGAGCTGGGCGATCCGGCCCTGCGTGTCGTGCCGCCCGAGTCCCTGCATATCACCCTCACCTTCCTCGGCTACATGCCGGAGAGGGAGATCGGGCGCCTGGGAGAGATGGTCGAGGGATTGGAGGCTCCGCCGCCTTCGATCGAGCTGGGCGACCCGGTGGCCAAGCCCTCGCGCAAGCGGCCGCGGCTTTTCGCCCTCCCCGTCGACTCGTCCGGCGCCGTGGCCCTGCAGGCGGCCCTGGAGGAAAAGCTCGTCGCCGCGCGCCTCTACAAGCCCGAGAAGCGCCCTTTTTGGCCTCACGTCACGGTTGCGCGGGTCAAGTCCGAGGGCCGCGGGTCGAAGCGACCGCGACCGGTCGAGAGGCAGCCGGCGGGCCTCCCGCAAAAGCTCTTGCGCCCGGCCCGTTGCGTCCGGGCGACGCTCTACCGTTCTGAAATCCAGCCGCAGGGTGCTCGATACATCCCGCTGGCGCAAGTCGAGCTGTCCGAAGACGGGCGGCAGTGAGGTGAGAGAGATGGCAGACAAGAAAGCGGCTTTGAAGGACGCTTCGGCGAAGGACGCCAAAGCGAAGGACGCGGCCCTTGAGGCCGCCGTTACCCAGATCGAGCGCGACTTCGGCCAGGGAGCGTTGATGCGGCTCGGCGCCGACAGCGCGCTGCCGGTCGAAGCGATTCCCACCGGTGCCCTCGCCCTGGACCTTGCGCTGGGGATAGGCGGAGTGCCGAGAGGACGGATCGTCGAGATCTTCGGCCCCGAGTCTTCGGGGAAGACGACGCTGATCTACCACATCATCGCCGAGGCCCAGGCGAAGGGCGGAGTCTGCGTCTTCATCGACACCGAGCACGCGATGGACCCGATCTACGCGCGGGCGATCGGAGTCGACACCGACGAGCTGCTCGTCTCCCAGCCCGACTACGGCGAGCAGGCCCTGCAAATCGCCGACCGGCTGATCGCCTCGGCGGCGGTCGACGTGGTCGCGATCGACTCGGTCGCGGCGCTGACCCCGAAGGCCGAGCTCGACGGCCAGATCGGCGACACGACGGTCGGCCTGCAGGCCCGCCTGATGTCGCAGGCGATGCGCAAGCTCGCCGGCAACCTCAGCCGCACCAACACCGTCTGCCTCTTCACCAACCAGATCCGCGAAAAGGTCGGGGTCCAGTTCGGTTCGCCGGAGACCCAGCCGGGGGGCCGGGCGCTGAAGTTCTACTCCTCGCAGCGGCTCGACATCCGCCGCATCGAGACCCTCAAGGACGGCACCGAGGCGGTCGGCAACCGGGTTCGGGTCAAAGTCGTCAAGAACAAGTGTGCCGCGCCCTTCCGCCAGGCCGAGTTCGAGATCGAGTACGGCCAGGGCATCTCGCGCGAAGGCGAGCTGCTCGACTTCGGCATCGAGCACGACCTGGTGAAGAAGTCGGGGGCGTTCTTCTCCTACGGCGAGACCAGGCTCGGCCAGGGGCGCAACAACGCCAAGCAGTTCCTGGTCGACAACCCCGAGGTCGCCGACGAGATCGAGGCCAAGATCCGCACCGCGCTCGGCATCGGTGCCGAGGTTGCGAAGGCCGGTACCGAGGTCGAGACTCCTCCGGTTGCGGAGGCGCAGGCTGCCTGACGGCGCCTGCCCTTCAGTGGATAGGATTCCGCCGCACAAATGAGCAACGGCGACCTCTTCTACGTCTGCGGCGCTGCCCTCGCGGTCTCCGCGGTGGCGGTCAGCTTCATCGGGCTGCGCGTCAAGAGCTTTCCAGGACGGGCGGCGCCGCTCGTCGCCCTCTGGTTCGTCGCCCTGGTCGGCGCCAGCACGACCTTCGCCATCCTGCACGCCAAGGACGAGCAGGACGCGAAAGCGGCGGAGCTCTCAGAAGCAGGCGAAGAGGCCGAACGAGCTGAGAGCGGTGCCCCAGTCGAAGCCGAAGAGAAGGAAGAAGCGCCTAAGCCCAACACGCAGGGCGCCGCGACCACGTTGCAGCTGTCCGCTTCGCCAACGCAGATCGCTTTCGACACGACGAAGCTGAGCGCCCAGGCCGGCAAGATCACGATCGACTTCAACAACCCCTCCGCGCTCGAACACGACGTGGCCATCGAGCAGAACGGCAAACAGATCGCGATCTCGGAAACGATTGCCAAAAGCAAGACATCGGTCAGTGCCGACCTGGAACCGGGCACATATACCTTCCTCTGCACTGTGCCGGGGCATGCCGAAGCAGGCATGGAAGGAACCCTGACGGTCCAGTAGGCGGCGCACCTCGGGGTCATCGGTCGCTCGCGTGTAGAGCACGCCACGCTCCCCGCCCCCGATCTACTTGCCTCGCGGACCGTCAGTACCCTGGGAGGCATGGGGAAGCGCTACCACGTCACCACATTCGGCTGTCAGATGAACGTGCACGATTCCGAGCGCATGCGCGGCATGCTCGAGTCGCTGGGCTACGAGGAGGCGCCTGATCGCGAAGGCGCCGATCTGATCCTCTTCAACACCTGCTCGATCCGCGAGTCGGCCGATACCCGCTTCGTCGCCCACCTCGGTGAGGCGAAGCGACTCAAGTCCGAGCACCCGGACCGGATCGTCGGCGTCGGCGGCTGTTGGGCGCAGTCGGTCAAGGACGAGGTTTTCCAGCGCTTCCCCTTCGTCGACGTCGCCTTCGGCCCAGGGCAGATCCACAAGCTCGCCGAGTTCCTCAACTCCGACTCGCTCACCGCCCAGGGCTACTTCGAGTTCGAGGACTTCTCCGGCCACCTGCCGACCAGGCGAGTGCGCGAGTTCCAGGGCTGGCTGCAGGTCTCCCAAGGCTGCAACTGCAAGTGCGCCTATTGCATCGTGCCCTCGACCCGGGGACGAGAGGTGAGCCGCGACCCGGCCGAGCTTCTCATCGAGGCCGAGGCGCTTGCCGGGGACGGCGTGCGCGAGGTGACCCTGCTCGGCCAGAACGTCAACAGCTACGGGCGTGACCTGCCCAAGGAGACGCGAATCGGATTCTCCGAGCTGCTGGCCCGGATCGACGCCGTCGAGGGAATCGAGCGCATCCGCTACACCAGCCCGCACCCGAAGGACATGAAGGAGGACGTGATCCGCGCCCACGCCGAACTGGCCGCGGTCTGCGAGCACATCCATTTGCCCCTGCAGTCGGGCTCCAGCACCGTCCTCAAGCGCATGCGTCGCACCTACGACCGTGAGCGCTACATGGACCGGGTGGCGCTGATTCGCGAGCACGTGCCCGACTGCGCGATCACCACCGACATCATCGTCGGCTTCCCGGGCGAGACCGAGGCCGACTTCGAGCAGACACTGGAAGTCGTCGACGAGGTCGGCTACGACAGCGCCTTCACCTTCGTCTTCTCGCCGCGACGCGAAACCGAGGCGGCCGAGTTCGGCGATCAGGTGCCGCACCCGGTCAAGGTCGAGCGGATGGAGCGGCTGGTCGAGCTGGTGCAGCGGCGCGCGAACGAACGCGCCCAGCGGTTCGTCGGGCGCGAGGTCGAGGTTCTGGTCGAAGGAACCAGTCGGACCGACGAGACGCGACTGCGGGGGCGGTCACGGCACAACAAGGCTGTGAACTTCGACGGTGACGCGAATCCTGGAGACCTCGTCGAGGTGGAGATAACCAGCGCTACATCGCAAACTCTGGGAGGGGTGGCGGCGCAACCCCTCTCTCAACTTTTTCGGTGAAGCGGAATAGGTCTTTCGTCGGCCGGTTGACGAAAAAGTACAAGCCGTTCGGGGCAGCGCCGCCACCCCTCCTTGCGCGTTGAAGGTCCTGGCGATATTTGGCCCGACGGGAGTTGGGAAGACCGGTGTTGCTGTCGCCCTCGCGGAGGAGCTTCGGAAGCGGGGTGAGGATCCGATCGCGATCTCCTGCGATGCGCTTCAGGTTTACGAGGGGCTTTCGGTGCTTACCGGAGTTGCCACGGCTGCCGAGCAGGTAAAGCTCGAGCATCGACTCGTCGGGTTTGTGCCGATTACGGAGGTCTTCAATGTCGGCAACTACATGCCGTTGGCGCACGCGGAGATCGATGCGGCGCTGGAGGCGGGGCGGCGGCCGATCGTGGTGGGGGGGACTGGTCTCTATTTGCGGGCTGCGTTGGCGGAGCTGTCGCTTGTCAAGGCGGAGCCCGAAGCCGAGGACTCGGAGCTTTGGTCGCCTGAGACCCGGCACCCGACGACGATCTTCGGGCTGGACATGGACCGGGCCAAACTCTACGAGCGCATCGACGCGAGGACCGAGGCGATTGTCGCTGCCGGGGCGCGGGAAGAGGTCCTGCGGGCAGACGAAGCCGGGCCTTCGCGGACAGCCCGCAAGGCACTGGGATTCGACGAAGTACTGGCAGGCGAAGTCGAGCTGATGCAGAAGCGCTCGCGAAACTACGCCCGCCGCCAGCTCACCTGGATGCGCAAGATCCCCAATCTCCACCGGATCGACCGCACCGACCGCACCGACGCCCAGGTGGCCACCGAAATCGTCACCCAAATCCGCTGACTTCGCCTTTCGCAGTCCAACTGCACCGGAAAAGACGAAGTCAGCAAATGGGGTGGCGGGGATAGGCTGCCCGTCGTGAGATTCGAGAAGTGGCAGGCGCTGGGGAACGACTACCTGATCGTCGAGGCGGACTCGCTGCCCTGGGAGTTGACGCCGGCGCGGGTGCAGCGGCTCTGCGACCCGCATTTCGGGATCGGCTCCGACGGGATGCTGCTGCTCTCGCGCAGCGAGGATTCGACCTACGTCGCCGAGCTGCGCATCTTCAACCCGGACGGGTCCGAGGCTGAGCTGTCGGGGAACGGGGCGCGGGAGGCAATTCTCTACCTGCGCCGTCATGGCTGGACAGAGGAGGACACCTTCTCAATTCAGACCGCGGCGGGACCGATTACACCGACGATCACCTCGGAGCGCACCTGCTCGGTCGAGATGGGCCGGGCGTCGACGACGTCGAAGGACTTCCCGTCGGGAAACGCTGACGGACGCGGCACTCTCAGCGCCGGCGGCCGCGAGTGGGAGTTTCAGCACGTCTCGATCGGCAATCCGCAGTGCGCGATCGAGGTCCCCGGCGGGCTCGAGCAGCTGGACCTGAGCGAGATCGGTCCCCGGATCGAAGGTCACGAGCAGTTCCCCAACCGGACCAACGTCTCCTTCTTCCGCGCCGACGGCAACCGAGTCCGCGCCCGCATCTTCGAGCGCGGGGTGGGGGAGACGCTCTCTTCCGGGACCGGCGCTAGCGGCGCTGCCGTCGCGGCCTTCCTCGGTGGTGTGCCGAGCCCGATCACTGTCGAGCTCGACGGCGGCGAGCTCGAGGTTGAGATCTCCGACGACCTCGACGTCACCCTGAGCGGCTGGGCCGAGCCGATCTGCTCGGGGGAGCTGGCTCCTGAGCTGCTCGCCGCGCTCGCCGCGCTAGACGAATAGATTTCCGCGCCCATGGGGATCTCGGACCCGTCCAAGCGGCTGGAGGCGATGCCTCCCTACAAGTTCCAAGAGCTGGAGCGGACGATCGCCGACAAGCGCGCCGCCGGCATCGACGTGATCAGCCTCGGGATCGGCGATCCAGACGAACCGACCTACCCGCACATCGTCTCGGCGATGCAGGCGGCGGTCGCCGAGAACGACAACCAGAAGTACCCCAGCAACCGCGGCCGGGCCGAGTTCCGCGAGGCCTTCGCCGAGTTCTACGACCGCCGCTTCGGGGTGGATATCGACCCCGAAAGCGAGGTGATCCCGGCGATCGGGGCTAAGGAGTGCATCTACAACCTCTGCTTCGCCTTCCTCGACCCGGGCGGCGTCGCGCTCGCCTCCGACCCCGGCTATCCCGTCTACACCGGGGGCCCGACCCTCGCCGGCGCGACGGCGGAGCTGCTGCCGCTCGTCCCTGAGCTCGGCTTCGCCCCCGACCTCAGTGCGATTCCGGCCGAGGTCGCGGCGAAGGCCCGGCTGATGTTCCTCAACTTCCCCAACAACCCGAGCGGCGCCGTCGTTCCCGAGGGCTTCTTCGAGATGGTCGTCTCCTTCGCCCGCGAGCACGAGATCCTCGTCGTCCACGACAACGCCTACTCGGAGACGACCTACGACGGCTACGTGGCGCCGAGCTTCCTCGCCACCCCGGGCGCCAGGGAGGTCGGCGTCGAGGTCTTCTCGCTCTCCAAGGGCTTCAACATGACCGGCTGGCGCTGCGCCGCGATCCTCGGCAACGCCGAGGCGGTCCAGACCTACTGGCGACTGAAGACAAACGTCGACTCCGGCCTCTTCGAGGCGGTGCAGATGGCCGGCGTCGCGGCCCTGCAGGGCCCCAGCGGGCCGCTGGAGCGGATGAACGAGACCTACACCCGCCGCCGCGACCTCGTCGTCGGGGCGCTGCGCGAGATCGGCGTCGACGTCACTCCGCCGAAGGGCACGATCTACGTCTGGGCACCGGTCCCCGAGGGCCACACCTCGACCTCCTTCGCCGAGCTGGTCCTTGAAGAGGCCGCGGTGGTCGTCTCGCCGGGCTCGATGTACGGACCCAGCGGCGAGGGCTTCTTTCGCATCTCGCTGACCACGCCCGACGAGCGCATCAGCGAGGCGGTCGAGCGCATGCGCGAGCACTTGAGCTGACGGCTCGGTTGTCAATCTTCCCGAACGGGAAGAATCGGGCCAATTGCCGATGAAAGCTGGGTGATTCTTCCCGAACGGGAAGAATCGGAAGGAACCGGTGCGAGCTGACTTTAATATCTTCCCGAACGGGATGACAGAAAGTCGTATCCAAAACCCCGAGGAGCTCGGCGCTCGTATACGTCGGCGACGTACGGACCTGCGACTCACGCAAGAGGAACTCGCCGCCGTCTCCATGGTGACCCCACGCCTGCTGGGAGAAGTGGAGAGAGGAAAGAAAACGACGCAGCTGGACGGGCTGCTGCGAATACTGGCCGCCCTCGGTCTCGACCTCTATCTCCAGAAACGATGACGGCTCTCGACGTCTATTTCCACTCCGACCTCGTCGGCCGGCTGGAGCGACTGGAGCAAGGCCGCCTTGAATTTGGCTACGGGCCGTCTTGGGTGGAGGAGGGCAGGGCGCCCCTCTCGCTTGCCCTTCCACTGCAGAGCGAACCTTTCGACGACGCGGAATGCAGGCCGTTCTTCGCCGGCCTGCTGCCCGAGGGTGAGTTCCTCAAATCGATCGCACGGGCCTTTCGGGTCTCGGCCGACAACCCGTTCAGCGTCCTGAGCGAGATCGGAGGCGAGTGCGCTGGCGCCGTGTCTTTGGCGTCGCCTGACACGGCGCCGCCGTTCGTCTCGTCCGCTCCCCCTACGTGGCTGAGCGAAGCGGAGCTGGGGGACCTGATCGCAGAGCTCCCGAGCCGTCCTCTCATGATCGGCATCGACGACGAAGACGAAGGCGTGCGTCTCTCGCTCGCTGGTGCCCGCGACAAGCTGCCCGTGCTCGCCAGGAACTCCCAGCTCGGCATCACGCGTGGTGATCCGCCCAGCACTCACATCCTCAAGATCCCGATCGCGGACGTGGACGGGATGGTCGCCAACGAGGCCTTCTGCATGGCGCTCGCCGCGGAGCTGGGCCTGATAGCTGCGAAGGCGATGCCGATCCGCGTTGCCGGGCACGAGGCGCTGCTGGTCACCCGCTACGACCGGGAGCGAAACGGAGAGCGCGTTCATCGCATTCACCAAGAGGATCTGTGCCAGGCCCTCGCATGTGTGCCCGCTCAGAAGTACGAGGCGGAAGGGGGGCCGGGGATCAGGGCCTGCGCGACGCTTCTGCGGAACCGCTCAGCGGCTCCAGCTGTCGATCTGCTCTCACTGCTCGATGCCCTGATCTTCAACCTGCTGATCGGCAACGCCGACGCGCACTCCAAGAACTACTCGCTGCTGCTGGAGGGCGATGCCCCACCCCGCCTCGCCCCGCTCTACGACCTTCTCTCGACCCGCGTCTACGGCCATCGCTTCGGCCGCAAGATGGCGATGAAGTACGGCGGCGAGTATCGCTTCGACAAGATCCGAGGCCGCCACCTCGACCGCTTCGCGGGTGACCTCGAAGCGTCTCCAGGCCTCGTTCGCCGACGGGCTCGAGCCATGGCGGGTGAGATTGCAACCGCCCGCTCGGCCGCCCGGGAGCGTCTGCCCCAGGACTGGCAGGACGCCGAGATCATCGGTGCGATCGAAGACGTGATCGACGACGCGGCCCAGCGTCTCGGTGACGCGGTGGCCGAGCCCACCTGAGGCCTACGCCGCTTCGCGCTCTGCACGCTTGCGCCAGTAGCGGTCCAGGCCGCGCCACTGGTACTGGGGAGGGACGCACTGGATCAGCTCCTCTGCGGTCTCCGGGCCTACGCTTTCGATCACGCGTTCGCGGTGGCGCTGCTCGTATTCGGACTCGATCAGCTCTCGGGCCAGCTCGGCCTCCTCGCGTAGGCGTTCGCGGACCTTCTCCAGGTGGGGGATCGGGTCCTCGATCGCGCCGAAGTGGGTGAGGGCGAGGCGCTCGGGGCGCCAGGACTCGACCGTCGCGATCGATTCGAGCCAGGTCTCAATGTTTATGTCGGGAGGCGGCGTGGGGGGGACGATCAGGTCCGAGGGTGGAATGCGGACGGCGGCGACGTCGCCGACGAAGGCCGTGCCGCTCTCTTCGTGCAGGTAGCAGACGTGGTGGGAGGCGTGGCCGGGGGTGTAGGCGACCCGCATCCCCAGTACGTCCTCGCCGCCGGCCAGCGGCCGGACGTTCTCCTCGGGCACCGGCACGATCTCCCCCCAGAGCTGCTCCATCGCGTCGCCGTAGAGACGCTCGGCGCTGGCGAGCAGCTTCGAGGGGTCGATCAGATGCGGGGCGCCGCGCTCGTGGACGTAGACCTCCAGATCCGGCCAGCGCCGCACCAGAGCACCCGTCGCCGCCGCGTGATCGAGGTGAATGTGAGTCAGCAGCAGCGCCCGCGGCCGCTCCTCGCCAAGCGCATCGAGCACGGTAGAGACCGAGGACTCCGGCCCGGGATCGACCAGCACCTCGCCCACCTCCCAGCAGCCGATCACATGCGGGCGCCCAAGGTGCATGACATCGATTACGCGCATCAAGTTCCGCCTAGGGAGTCGGGGGAGGGTCTCCCGGAGCCTCCCCGCTGTTGCTCCGGGAGACCCTCCCCCGACTCCCCTCAAGAAGCAACAGGATCGGGAAACCGCTCATCGACTTCCAACGTCTGCCGCATGCCCTCTTCCATACCCCGCGGGGCATAACCCAGCTCG
>DASSMU010000044.1:0-13759 GCA_035701465.1 Solirubrobacterales bacterium | reverse complement strand
GAAGGCGAGCCCGACGAAGACGAACTCGGAGGCTCGCTGTGAGGTCTCGGTGCCGGCCTGCGTGAGGCGCAGGCCGAGGGTGACGGGGTAGAGCAAGCCGACGAGGGCGAGCGTTCGCCAGATCGGGCTGGAGTCCCTCTTCGTCCAGGTTCGCCAGAGGCCGAACGGGATCACGATCAGCAGCGGGATGACCGAGGCCACGCCGAGGGCGCGAGCCGTCGCCGTGTTGGTCACTTCGGTGCCCGCTTCGAATAGCTGCTTGGAGCCGGACTGGCCGGTGATCAGGTGGACGATCGCCGAGAAGGATTCCGTGAACACCCCACCGAGCTCGTTGGAGGTGACTTCGCCCGCGACCAGCGTGAACCAGACGGCGCCGGCCGCGGCGAGGAAGGCGGCGGGGAGGGCGGGTCCCTCGAACCATCTTCGCAGGGGTTCCTTCGTCGAACCTTTCTTGCCCAGGGCAGGGATCCTGAGCCGCTCGAAGCTGCGGTTGCCGTAGGCGATCGCCAGCGCCCAGGTGCCGAGGAAGGCGATCATGGCGTAGGAGGTGAGGTGGTGGGTCATCACCAGGGTCAGGGCGAGGATCGCCATCCCGGCCACGAGCCCCGGCCCGTTTGCGCCGCGCCCGGACCCACGGAGCCTGGTCCAGCGCAGGACGAGGAGCAGCATCGCGGCGCCGATCGCCAGGGCGAGGGACTCGTAGCCGTACTGCGAGTCGAAGTAGAGGAAGCTGGGATTGCAGACGTAGACGGCGACCCCGAAGCCGGCGACGCGGTGGGAGTTGCTGACCCGCTCCAGGAAGAGAAACAGCGCCAGCATCAGCATCGCCCGCGCGGCGCCGACCACGATCATCGCCGAGACGTAGGGGCTCAGCTTGGAGATCTCCGCGGTGGCGGCGGTGACGGCCTCGATGCCGGGGTAGCCGGCGTAGCCCTGGACGATCGGATTGGCCGAGAAGAAGTGGCCGGTTTCGAGCAGCTCCCAGGTCTGGCGGAGCGTCGCCATCTCGTCGTGGGGGATGAACCCGACCGGGTTGTAGAGGATCTTGACCATGTACAGCCCGACGCCGAGGAGCACCGAGAGCGCCAGCGACTCGGTCCGCGAGGTGGAGGGGGAGAGCAGGCGGAAGGCGATCGGCGTGTAGATCAGCACCAGTCCGCTCCAGAACAGCGGCTGGGCGCTCTCGGCGCTTTCGCGGGCAGCGTTGTTGCCGTGGGCGATCAGCAGCAGCCCGACGCCGACGATCAGCGCGAAGAGCCCGATGGCGCCGTACGACTTCGGGCGCGGTTGCCTGGGACCGTTGATGGCCCGCGTCGTCTTGCCCCCCCTGCCTTTGCCGGCGGAGCGGGCGCCACCGCGTTTTGTCGCCGCCGGTGTCAAGCCCCGCTCCCGAGCTGGAGCTCGGCGCGCCGGTATGGGACGCCGGACTTGTACAGGGTCACGACCAGCGGCGCGGCACCAGGGAGGTCGCTGAGGTTGAGGACCACCTGCTTGAGTTTGTGGGCGCCGAGGCGCCCCTTCCATAGCCACACCGGGATACCGGCCCTGGTCACATTGAGCCGGTAGGTGTAGACGGCTCCCTGGTGGTTCTGGACCCCGATTTCGACCGATTCACCGGCGGACCCGTGGGGGAGGACCCAGAGAGAGCTGAAATGGGATTCGGCCCTCTGGTCGTGCATCCCTTCGATCGCGACGTCGACCGCCACGACCGTGAGGATCACCGCGGCGAGGACCGCCAGCGCGGTCGGCAGGCCGAGACGCGGCAGGGGGGAACGCCGTTCGGCGGATCCGGGCGGCATCGCGCCGCGCCTGCGCCGCGCGACCCCCGCCGCGACCAGCACGATCGCGACCAGCACGAACGCCCAGCTGGCGCGGCTGAGCCCGAACAGCAGCTGCCAGGCCAGGCCGCCGATCGCCGCCGCGCCGACGCTCAGGCTCAGCGTGTAGGCGAGCCGCTCGCCGCGGGTGATCGACCCGGGCATGAACATCGCCGCCGAGATCGCGTAGCCGGGCAGGACCAGGACGAGGGGAACCAGCGCGATCGCCTTCGGCAGGCCGCCGAAGGGGAGCACCATCAGGACCAGCGAGAGGAGCGAGGCAGCTTTGACCCGAGTCAGGTCGCGCGAGCGCACCCCGCTCGCTTTGCTCATCGGTGTGCCTCGTCGAAGTCGGCGATCGTCTGGCGGTAGAGCTGCTCCATCTGCGGCATCACGACCTCCGGCGTGAAGTCGCGTGCCCGCTCGAGGGCGGCCGCACCGAGCCGCTCGCGCAACTCGGGGTCGTCGGCAAGCCGGGCCATTGCAGCCGCCAGCGCGTCGGGGTCGCCGGCGGGCACGAGCAGGCCGTCGACGCCGTTCTCGATCATGTCCTCGTGGCCCCCGGGCTTGGTTCCGATCGTGGCGCGTCCCTTGCTCATCGCCTCGTGGACGACGTTCCCCAGGGCCTCCGGGATCCTGGTCGGGAAGACCCCGAACATGGCGCGCTCCCACATCGCCAGCAAGGTCGGGTACGGCACGTTTTCGACAACCGTCGCGCCATCGGGGAACTCACTAGGCGTGTCGGGAGCGCGGGTCCCGGCCAGGACCAGGGGCGGCGGGTCGTCGAGCTGGGCGTAGGCGGCGAAGAGATCCTCGATCCCCTTGATCTTTCTGAAGGCGCCGACGTAGAAGACGAACGGCTTCGCGGGCAAGCGGGCGAGCATGTCCTCGTCGACCGGCCGACCGGAGACGTCCTCGTGGAAGTTGGGGACGACCACGTCGCGCGCCCCCTCGACGTGGAGGTAGCGGTCGATCTTCTCGGCGACGAAGTGGCTGACGCTGTGGATCGCCGTCGTCTTGCGGCGCAGCACCGGCCCGGAGCCGAACACCCCTGCCACGGCCGCGGTTCCCTTCGCGGCCCCGTAGGTGCGGCCGGAGCAGACCAGGCACTTGAGCGGCGCCGGCCCCTCGCAGATTTCCTCGTTGCGCGAGAGGTTGTTCACCGCGCAGATGTTGCCGTAGCCGCGGGCCGAGATCAGCAGCGGCACCTTCTTGCCGAGCAGGGCGACGGCGGTCGAGTGGGTGAGCCAGCCGTAGGCATGGACGATGTCGGGTTCGAACTCCTTGACCAGGCGGCGCAGGCGCAAGACCGCCTCGGGGTCGGGGAACGGGGGCGGGTTGTGCTTGTAGGGGTCCTCGGAGATCCACCGCATGCGGCTGGTCAGGTCGCGGAGGCGGTGGACGCGCACCTCGCCCTGGTCCTCGACGGCCGGAACGCCCTCCTGCCAGGCGGTCGCGACAGCCACGGTGTGGCCTTGCCGGGAGAGGTTTTGCGCGAGCAGTTCGATGCTGCGGTTGGCGCCGCCGATCAGCGGCCAGTAGGAGTCGGTGACGATCAGCGCCCGCAGCGGAGCCGGGGGGAGTGGTTCTGCCTTCGGGGCCTTCCGCCGGGCCGGGCGGCGGAGCCTGCGCTGCTGGCGGCGGCTGCGTGCGTAGGCAAACGGTCCGTAGGCGATCCCCCGCAGCTCGAGCCGGGTCAGGCGGCCCGGGTAGTCGCCCGGCTTGTTCACGTTCTTTTCCGAGCTGGGGGACAGCGCGTACGCCAGCCCCCCGGGGAGCTTGCGGACCAACTCGGGCAGCAGGCGTGGGTGCAGGACCAGGGTCTTGCTGAGACAGGCGGTGAGACCCACGCCGTAGCCCCATACCCGGCGTTCGAACTGCGCGAACTCGCGCGGGTGGGCGTGGCGAACGAGCGCGGCAGGTTCGTGGATCACCTGATGGTCGGAGAGCAGGACCCGCAGCATCGCCTCGACGTCCTCGCCGCCCAGCGTGTACGTGGCCGTGCCCAGGGCCGAGTCGAAGCCGCCGAGGCCGATCAGCACCTCCCGGCGGAAGGCGAAGTTCTCGCCGCTGCCGAAGTCGCCGATGGTGAAGGGGAAGAGCGGCCGGTCCGCGGGGGGGTCGCGGCGGTCGAACACGCGGCTCTCGAAATCCGGGTCGGCTTTGGCGAAGCCCTCGTACCAGACCTGGGCCGGCGTCTCCAGTTCGCGCGGGACGGTCAGGCCGGTGACCCCGCCCACCCGGTCGCTGCGGGCGAAGGCCTTTGCGTATGACGCCAGCCAGTTGCGGTCGACCAGGACGTCGTCGTCGGCGAAGGCGACGATCTCTCCCTCCGCCGCGTAGAGGCCGGCGTTGCGCGCGTTGGAGCCGCCGGGGATCTCTTCCTGGAGCAGCCTCACCTTGGCACCCCCATTCGTCTCGACCTCGGGCAGGACGACCCGATCGTCGGAGCCGGAGCCGTTGTCGACGACGATCACCTCGAAGCGGTCGCTCGGGTAGTGAGAGCGCAGGGCCGCGCGCGCGGCCTCGACCGCTAAGGCGGGGCGATTGCGGGTGGGGATGACCACCGAGATCGTCGGCGCCTCTCGCAGGAACTCCTCGAGCGCGGCGACGCATGGGGGCAGCCCCGCCATCCGGATCCCGTCCTTGTCGAGCGCGGCAACGTCGGCTACGTCATCGCGGTGGAGGTGACCCAGGATCTCGTTCTCCAGTTCTGTCCAGATCTGCTCTGCCAGCCTTTCCGGGTCGAGTCCCCCGCGGGGGAGGTCGACCCGGACCGAGCCGAGGGGCGATCCGTGCAGGCGAACCAGGCAGAGCGCGGTCTCGTAGCGGCCGTTCGCGCCCTCCTCGCCGGCGCCAAGCGTGGGGAGAGGCTCGCCGACCTCCACGTCGGCGATGAGAACCGGGGCGAAGTCGGGCGACAACTTCTCCCAGCTGGCGCTCCAGTCCCTGCTCATCGCCGCCGCCGCGCGCGAGCGAGGTTTCCGGCCAGGAAGCCGAGCCCGCTGGTCAGCAACCCGATCGCGATCGCGGCGGATCGAAGCGGGCCGGAGAGATCGCCGCGCAGCAGGTCGCGCAGCCCCCGCGCCACCCCGCGCGGCAGGACGACGGAGACGTAGCGGCGCTCGGAGCTGAGGCCCTCTTGGGCCCCCATGTCCTGGGCCAGTTGGGCCTTGCTGGCGCCCTCCTCGAAGCTGCGACGGATCAGGTAGCCCAGCGTCGCCTGCTCGGCGGTGACCATGTGATGGACGGTTGCGTGGGGTTGGTAGAGCCAGCTCATCTCGGGCCACCGCTGCCCGATGCGGATCCCGAGCTCGGTGTCCTCCAAAGCATGCCCGCCGGCGATGACGGTGCCCCGGTATTTGATCTCACGCGGGGCGACGCCTTGCTGGAAGCCGCCGATCTCGCGCAGCGCCTCCCCGCGAACCGCCATGTTGGCCGCGATCGGGTTGCGGACCGGGGCGATCTCGGTCGGCAGGCCGGTGTAGCTGCAGCCGAAGACCCAGTAGAACTCGGGAGGAAACCAGTCCGGCTTGGCCCCGGCCCAGTTGGGGAGCAGCTCGCCGGTGACGCCGACCACCCCGGGGTCGTCGAAGCAGGAGGCGAGGTTCTCGATCCAGGTCGGCTCCGCTTCTGTGTCGTCGTCGGTGAGAACGACGATGTCCCCGCTCGCGACCTCGACGCCGGTGTTGCGGGCGCCGACGACGCCGCGGTCGTGGCGGTTCGCTACCACCTCGACGGCAGGGAAGGCGTCCTGCGCCCAGGCGAGCAGCTCCGGGTTGTGGTCGATCACCGCGATCGTCTCGGTGGGCGCGAGGGTCTGCCGCTCGATCGCGCACAGGCAGCGCTCGAGCTCGTCGCGGCGCTCCGAGTTCCAGGCCGGGACGATCACCGAGACGCTGTTATGGGCTGGTCCTCTCACCGTGGTCGAGTAGTTCGCCGCCGGCGCGCTGTTTCCCGGGCGGCAGCGGCGACAAGCTCAGGCAGCGGACGCCGTTTCGGCTTCGCGAGCCTGCTTGGGCGAGACATGCTGGCGCCCGTTGTGGATCGTGCGGCGCCTGCGGGCCTCGCCGAGGATCGTCCCCAGCACCCGGAAGCCGTCGCGGAAGGTGTTGAGGTTGCTCTGGCCGGAGATGCGGTCGGCCTCGTAGCTCGGCACCTCGGTGATCTTCATCCCGGCGCCGGCGATGCGCAGGTTGATCAATGTCTCGACCTCGAAACCGGGCACGTCGAGCGAGATGAACGGCAGGCAACGTGCCCAGAAGGCGTTGTAGCCGTAGCAGAGGTCGGTGAAGTGGGTGCCGTGCAGGAGGTTCGCCGTGCCGCTGAGGACGCTGTTGCCGAGGCTGCGCAGCCTGGTGATGTCGGCGCTGCCGCCGCCGGGGAGGAAGCGCGAGCCCTTGGCGAAGTCGGCACCCGCCTCGAGTGCCGCGACGAAGCTTGGAATCTCGGCCGGGTCGGCGGAGCCGTCGGCGTCGAGCATCACGACCAGGTTGCCGGTCACGGCGGCGAAGCCGGTGCGAAAGGCATCGCCCTTGCCACGACCGCTCTGGGTCAGCACCCGGATCGACGGGTAGGCCTGGCGGGCCGCCTCGATCGTTTCGTCGCGTGAGTTGCCGTCGACGAGGATCACCTCGTGCAGGTTCTCGGGCAGCTGGCTCAGCACGTGGCCGATGTTCTTCGCCTCGTTCATCGCCGGCACGACGACGCTGACCAGGGTCTTGCGGCTCTGCCGGCGGTCGGGGCCGGTGTAGGGGATCGCGTTCTGGGTGGCCAGGGCCTCGACCTCGATCAGGGGCACGCCGCCGACCTGACTCGGCGTCACCACCGGCGCCTCGAGCAGGTCGAGCGGGCGCGGCAGCAGGCTGACCGGCACGCCGATCGACTTGAAGGCGCGGACGAGCTCGAGCAGCCCCTCGTCGTCGGCGTGGCGGCTGGCGATCACGACGCGGTCGGCGTGATAGCGATCGACGACCTGCAGCGCCGCGACGCGTCCGGAATCACCCGAGTCGCCTTCGCTAGGAGGTACCGTGGCGACGACGGTCGCAAAGGCCCGTAGCGGCTCGTATGCCTTTAGCCGCTCGGCGGTCGCTTCGTCGCCGACCAGCACCCAGCGCTCGACGCGTTCGACCTGGTGTACGAGCGGGACGCTGAGGGCGCGAGCCGCGGCATCGAGGGCTACGAAGGCCCCCCAGAGCAGAAGCTGGTCGCCTCCGTCGAGCGGGATCAGGAGCGAAGCGGACCAGGCGAAGAGGGCGGCGACCAGAAGGCGCATCACCGGCCAGGCCATGCCGTCGTCGCCGCCGAGGCCGCCGCGCTGGGGTTTGGCTCCGTAGACGCCGAGCATGCCGTAGACGAGGACGAGGATCAGCGGCGAGAGCGGCAGGGCGGGGAAGAGGTGGGCGCCGCTGACCAGTGCGACGACGGTGAGTGCGATCGAGGAGGAGGCGAGGTCGATCGCCGGGAGCAGCCACCAGGCGGCCCCGCGCCTGGTGCGGGGCATCGTGCCAAGGGTCGGCCGGTCCTGGACGACGGCTTCGCTGGGTTGCGTGCCGGCAGGAATACGGGTGTCTAGGGAGGCGTCCGTGGAGCTATGCATGAGAGGGAGTCTTGGCACGGCGTTTCTGTTTGGCGGGTTTCCAGAACTGAGGTTGCTGAGTCCAGTCCTCCCCCCTATCGGCAGCTACCCGCACCCACGTTAACGGTCCACGGAAATTGCGCGTTGAACGCTGTGTTAGAGACCGAAAAACAGCCCAATTTGCCTACAGGGAGAATCGATTGTCTCGAAATTACTGCGTAAACACTCTCACAAGCCATACGAGGCTGCCAACTCAGGATCCTTGGCCGCCAGCATCTCCGCCAGCTCGACCATCACCTTGCATTGCTTCCAGGTGGCGTCGTCCTGCATCTTGCCGTCGATCATGTGCACGCCACGGCCGTCGGGGATCGCCTCCAGCACCTTCTTGGCGAACTTGACCTCCTCGGGCGGGGGGCTGAAGACCTTCTTGGCGATGTCGATCTGGACCGGGTGCAGCGACCAGGCGCCGACGCAGCCCATCAGGAAGGCGGCGCGGAACTGGGTCTCGCAGCCGGCCGTGTCCTTGATGTCGCCGAAGGGGCCGTAGAAGGGCAGGATGCCGGTCGAGGCGCAGGCGTCGACCATGCGGGCGATTGAGTAGTGCCATAGGTCTTGTTGAGAGCTGATGCGGTCGGCCTCCGGATTCTCCGGGTCGGCCGGGTCCTCCATCACGCGGTACCCGGGATGGCCGCCGCCCACACGTGTCGTCTTCATCCGCCGCGAGGCGGCGAGGTCGGCGGGGCCGAAGCTCATCCCCTGCATGCGCGGGCTGGCGGCGGCGATCTCCTCGAGGTTGACCACGCCCTGGGCGGTCTCGAGGATCGCGTGGATCAAAATCGGCCGGTCAAGCCCGGCCTTGGCCTCGAGCTGGGCGAGCAGGCGGTCGACGTAGTGGATGTCCCAGGCGCCCTCGACCTTGGGCACCATCACGACCTCCAGCTTCTCGCCGATCTCGGTGACCAGGGTGGTCAGGTCGTCGAGCACCCAGGGGCTCTCCAGCGAGTTGACCCGGGTCCAGAGCGCGGTCTGGCCGAAGTCGGACTCCTTGGCGGCGCGGACCAGGCCCTGGCGCGCGGCCTCCTTGCGGTCGACCGGGATCGCGTCCTCGAGGTTGCCGAGCAGGATGTCTGTTTTTTCCGCGATGGCGGCCGCCTTGGCGACCATCTTCTCGTTGGAGAAGTCGAGGAAGTGGATCATCCGCGAGGGCTTGACCGGGATCTCGCGCAGCGGCTCGGGGGCGCCGATCGCCTGCGGCTGGAAGAAGTCTCTGGGGTTTCTCACACTGCTCCTCGCGTCGTTCGGTTCTCTCGTCGCGGGGAAATCTAGCCAAACGCGCGTTCGGGGTGGGGCGGAGGACTTCGCCGCCCGCCGCCGTACCTTGGGGAAGATGGACGCCGTTGCGCCCGACTCGACGCAGGACTGGCTGCTTTCCGATCGCTCCCGGCCGCCGCTGATCGGCGAGCTCGAGCGACGGATCGACGAGGCCCTGGCGACCGCGCGGGCCTCCGAGGCCGCGGTGATGACGGTGGGAGCCGCGGCGCTCGACGCCGCCGAGCAGGCGCGCCGGGCGGCCGAGTTGGCCGAGCGGGCCAGTGCCATGGTCGTCAAAGCCCGGGGGCCCGTTGCGTCCCCGCCCATTGCCCGGGTTGCCGTTCCGACGGCGCCACCGCGTGCGCCGGTTTCTGACTCCGCCTCCGGGGAGGAGAGTCTCAAGGACTTCAGCGAGAGGGCCGATCGCCTCGTCGCCCGCCTGCGACAACTGCAACGGATTCCCCTTGCGGAACCCGCAGCCAGCGACGCCGCAGGCCGGCCGCAATTCGGGCGCTGACCTCGCCCGGGGGGCCGAGCTCGACCCCGTCGAGCGAGCTCACCGGCTCGACCCCGCGCACCGAGCCGGCCAGGAAGACCTCGCCGCGGCGCAGGTCGTCCACGGTCAGCCGCTCCTCGCGAGCCTCGATTCCCTCCGCCCGGGCCACCTCGATTGCCTGACGCCGCGCGATGCTCGGCAGGATGCGACCATCAGTGGGCGGCGTCGCCAGCCACCCGTCGCCAGCCGAGAAGAGGCTGCCGCGTGAAGCCTCGAGTGCGGCACCGTCGACATCGATCAGGAGTGGCAGCTCCCCAGGAGCGGCCGCTGCCGCGGCGCGCTCGAGCAGGCGACGGTCCGCCCACTTGTGGGCGCCGAGACCACCTGTGACGACAACGCTGCGCAGGGCGACGCCCCGATCGGGAGCGGGAAAGACCTGCACGGGCTCGATCTCGGTCGCCGTGACTTCGGCCCTCAGTCGGCCGTTCTCGGGCACCACGGTAAGACGAAGCCTCCCGTGCTGGATGCCCTGGGCGCGATTGAGAACCAGCTCACGGATGTCGCCTGGCTGCTCGGCTTCGAAGAGGGCACTTAGGCTGGTGGCGAGCCGCTCCAGGTGGGCGTCGAGTTCGACCGGGCGGCCGTCGAGGACGAGCATCGTCTCGAAGACGCCTCTGCCCGGATCGGCGTGGGGCGAAGGGAGCATGCCGGGATATCTTGACGCGATGGCCGCGGCAAGTGAGACGAGCGTCCCGGCAGCCGTAGAGCGCCCGCGGCTCCTGGTGCGCCAGCTCGACCGGTTGCCCGATGTCGAGCGCGCTTTCGTCCACTTATATGGAGAGAGCCGTAACGCCTTCTGGCTCGACAGCAGCGCCGTCGGGGAGCGGGGACGTTTCTCCTCCATCGGCGACAGCAAAGGACCGTTGGGCGCGACGATCTTCTACGACGTTGATGACGGCCGGGTTCGGGTCGAGCGCGGCGAGGAAGTCGAGGTCCGGGAAGAATCGATCTTCGACTATCTCGATCGGGCGCAGCGCGGCTTGCGCCCGATCTCCGCCGATCTGCCCTTCGACTTCGACTGCGGCTTCGCCGGCTACTTCGGCTACGAGTTGAAGGCGGACTGCGACGGCGTCGCCGCCCACCGCGCCCCGACTCCCGATGCCGCCTTCGTCTTCGCCGACCGCCTGATCGCCTTCGACCATGAGCAGCGCTGCACCTATCTAGTCACTCTCTGCAGTGTCCCACCCGAACTGCATCAACTTTTCGGCCTGGCAGGCCTAGAAGTCGATGCAGTTCGCCTGGTTTCGGAAGGGGAACGTTGGATCGAGGAGACGAGTGAGCGCCTCGTTGCGTTGCCTCCGCTTGTCGAGCCCGTGCCAGGTCCCGGGAGGATCGAGTTGCGGTTGCGGCGGTCGCCCGAGAGATACCGCGACGACATCAAAGCCTGCAAGCGCTACCTGACCGCCGGGCACAGCTACGAGATCTGCCTCACCAACAGGCTCGTCGCCGATGCGGAACCCGATCCGCTCGAGCTCTACCGCGTCCTGCGCCGGGCGAACCCGGCTCCGTTTGCCTCCTACCTGCGCTTCGGCGATCTCGCCGTGCTGAGCTCATCGCCGGAGCGCTTCCTTGCCGTCGACCGCCAGGGCTGGGCGGAGGCGCGACCGATCAAGGGCACCAGCCGCCGGGGGGAGACTCCGGAGGAGGACATGCGCCTGGCGGACGAACTGGGCGCCGACGAGAAGAGCCGTGCCGAGAACGTCACGATCGTCGACCTCCTTCGCAACGACCTCGGTCGCGTCTGCGAGGTCGGAACGGTGAGCGCGCCTGAGCTGATGCGGGTGGAGACGTACGAGACCGTGCACCAGCTCGTCTCCAGCGTGCGCGGCCGCCTGCGCGAGGAGGTCGGTGCCGCCGAGTGCGTCCGCGCCTGCTTCCCACCCGGATCGATGACCGGCGCTCCGAAGCTGCGCACGATGGAGATCATCGACGAGCTCGAGGGCGAGGCGCGCGGCGTCTACTCGGGCGCGATCGGCTACCTGGGGCTCGGCGGCGCGTGCGATCTGAGCGTTGCGATCCGGACGATCGTCAAGGACGGTCCAGGGATCGCGATCGGCGCCGGGGGCGCGATCGTGATCGAGTCCGACCCCGAGGACGAGTTCGAGGAGATGCTGTTGAAGGCCGGGGCGCAGGCATTTGCGCTCTCGCCACGTCGGAGTGCACATGTCCCGTAGAGCTGCCCTCCTGTCGGGGCCTCGGTGGCACCGCGCCGATAACCTTTGCGCTCCCGTCACCGACCCGAGCAGGAGCCATGGCCGTAGAGACCGCCTACAGCGAGCAGACCGACATTCAGCGCGACATCACCGAGATGGTCCGGCAGTTCGCCGACGAGCAGATCATCCCCAACGCCGAGCACTTCGACCACGAGGACTCCTTCCCGGAGCCGATCGTCGAGCAGATGAAGGAGCTCGGTCTCTTCGGGGTGACGATCCCCGAGGAGTACGGCGGTATGGGCCTCGACCTGACGACCTACGCGATGATCGTCGAAGAGCTCTCGCGCGGCTGGATCTCGATCTCCGGCGTCGTCAACACCCACTTCATCGGCTCCTATCTCTTGATGAAGTTCGGCACCGACGAGCAGAAGGACTACTTCCTGCCGAGGATGGCGACGGGGGAGATCCGCGCCGCCTTCTCGCTGTCGGAGCCCGAGGTCGGCTCCGACGTGCAGGGGATCAAGGCGACCGCGAAGAAGGGCGACGACGGCAACTGGGAGCTGAACGGGCAGAAGATGTGGGTCACCAACGGCCTCGGCTCCAGCGTCGTCTTCGTCCTGATGAAGACCGATACCAAGGCCGACCCCCCGTATAAGGGGATGACCTGCTTCATCACCGAGAAGGAGCCCTGGAAGGAAGTCAACGAGGGCGACTTCGCCGGCCTGACGATCCCGCCCAAGATCAAGAAGATGGGCTACAAGGGGGTCGAGTCGACCGAGCTCGTCTACGACGGCTACCGTTGCCCGCCCGGACGCGTGCTCGGCGGCGAGGAGGCCGGGGTCGGCGAGGGCTTCGTGCAGATGATGGACGCGCTCGAGGTCGGCCGCGTCAACGTCGCCGCCCGCGGCGTCGGCATCGCCCAGCGCGCGCTCGAGCTGGCGCTGCGCTACAGCCAGGAGCGCAAGACCTTCGGCAAGCCGATCGCCCAGCACCAGGCGATCCAGTTCAAGCTCGCCGACATGGCGACCAAGATCGAGGCCGCTCGCCTCGTCACCCGCAAGGCGGCGCGAATGAAGGACGCCGGCGAGCGCTCCGACCTCGAGGCCGGGATGGCGAAGCTGCTGGCCTCGGAGACCGGCAAGGAGTGCGTCGAGGAGTGCTTCCGCATCCACGGCGGCTACGGCTACTCGAAGGAGTACGAGATCGAGCGCCTCTACCGCGACGCGCCGCTGCTTCTGATCGGCGAGGGAACCTCGGAGATCCAGCGCATGGTGATCGGCAAGAAGCTCTTGCAGCGGCACAAGGTCTGAGCTTTAGCCACCCCGGCCTTTCTAGACGAATTGCTGAGCGGGACGTTCCTGCTCAGGGCTGTAACGTTCACGCGATGCTCTCCGGTTTCCGGAAAAGCGTCGCCGCGCGGAAGCGTGCCTCGCTCACCTCGTGCCTGCTGGCGATGCTCCTGCTGGCACTGTCGGCCGTGCCCGCCCAGGCGGCCACGCTGCTGTACCCGAACCTGAAGACGCTGTCGCCGCGGGACCTGCGCCTCGACACGGCCGACGTCGACGCAAGCGAAGCGACCGTGATGCACAACGTGCTGCGCTTCTCCAACACCGTTTGGAACAACGGCTCCGGCCCGCTCGAAGTGCGCGGCCTGATCGATCCCAAAACGAAAACCGGTCCGGCGACCCAGCGCGTGCACGATGACGGCGGGGGCTTCACGGACTTTCCCGCCGGCAGCTTCTACTACCACCCGGCTCATTCGCACTACCACTACGACAACTGGGGCCGCTACGAGCTTTGGACCAAGACGGGCTACGAAGCCTGGTTGGCAAGCGGCAGGACCGTGGGCAATCCGACGGTCGGAGCCAAGACGACCAGCTGCATGATCGACGAGGAGTTCATCCGCAACGTGCCCAACCAGCCCTACCCGCCCGTGTACGAATCGGGAGGGTGCTTCCCCGATTCCCAGGGGAACATGCGGCAGGGGATCTCGCCCGGCTGGGGGGACACCTACGACTACTTCCGCTTCGAACAGTGGATCGACCTCGGCGAAAAAGGCTTGCTGCCCGATGGCCAGTACGTGCTGCGCTCGGTAGTCGATCCGCTGAACAAAATCTACGAGAGCGCGAACAAGGCCGACGTCAGCCGCGAGGGACAGGAAGACAACGAAGCGATCACGGCGTTCAGCGTCTCGAAAGGCCAGCTCGTCGACACCAACCCACCGAGCGGCTCGGTGCGGGTCAACAACATCGACGCCAGCACCTCCTCTCCGAACGTGACCGTGAGGGTGCTGGGCCGCGACGACATCAGCGAGGTTACCCAGCTGAGGCTCTCCAATGACGGG